>NZ_JBIVOO010000001.1:0-371256 GCF_044754165.1 Arthrobacter sp. NPDC093139 | reverse complement strand
CGGATTCTGCGAGGTTGACGTTGCGCCGTCACCGAACTCCCACGCCCACGACGTCGGCGAACCGGTGGAGGTGTCGGTGAAGTTCACCGCCAGCGGAGCCGTGCCCGTGGTCGGCGAGGCCGTGAACGACGCGACGGGGGCGGCAGGCCCGCTGACCGGGTTGACCGTAATCGTCCGCGTGCTCGAGGATGATCCGGCGGCGTTGGTGGCGGTCAGCCGTGCGGTGTAGGTCCCTGCCGTGGTGTAAGTGTGGGACGGATTCTGCGAGGTTGACGTTGCGCCGTCACCGAACTCCCACGCCCACGACGTCGGCGAACCGGTGGAGGTGTCGGTGAAGTTCACCGCCAGCGGGACTGTGCCCGTGGTCGGCGAGGCCGTGAACGACGCGACGGGCGCGGTGGGCCCGGGCGGCGGCACCGTCGCGCCCGGTTTCAGGGCGGTGCGCCAGGCGGCGACGGCTTTGCCGCTGCTGAAGGTCCAGGTGGCGGTGCCGGCCGCGCCGGCGGTGGCCTGGGTCCTGTCAGCCTGCTCCGCGACCTGGCCGCCGGTGGTTTCCCAGCGCTCGGTCCAGCCCGTGGGAGCAGTGGCTGCCGGGCTGGAGCTGTCGAACCCGAGCCCGCCGATGAGCAGGGCCCCGTTGCTGGCGGTGGTGATGCTGCCGACCGCGATGCTGGTCGCCGAGAAGCTCGAGTTGACGGCGGTGGCCACGGTACTGTCCAGCGGCGTGGTGGTGTTGACCCCGGTGTAGGCGGTGATGCCGCCGCCCCACTTCACGGCCGTGCTCAGCGTCCACGTATAGCTCGCCGGGTCGGCGGAACCAACCACCCGGTAGTACGCGAACACGCGGGCGCCGGTGCCGATCGAGAGCCCGCCGGTGATCGCGGTCCAGCCGGCCGGGACGGCAAGCGTGGGGTTCTTGTCCGCGGTGAAGGACGCCACCAGGACGTCACCGGCCGCCCGGCCGGTCGGCGCGGGCAGGGAGACCGTGGTGGTCACCGTTTCCGTGGACGCGGTCCGTGTGCTGCGCACGGCGATCTCGGCTGGGGTGCCGCCTCCGCCGGCAGGATCAACGGTGATCCTGCGCGTGCTGGTATCGGAGCCCTCGTCGTTGGTGACGGTCAGCCGGGCCGTGTAGGTCCCGGCCGCCGTGTAGGTGTGGGAGGGGTTTTGCGCGGTCGCGGTTTCGCCGTCGCCGAACTCCCACGCCCAGGACAGCGGGCCGCCGGTGGAGGTGTCGGTGAAGTTCACCGTCAACGGTGCCGTGCCGGACGTCGGTGAGGCCGTGAACGACGCGGTCGGGGCGCCGCCGGGCGGGGGCGGGGTGCCGAGGCTGCGGTCTGAATACCAGTAGCGTTTGGCGACGTGATCGGTGGCCATGACGACGATCCCGGTGACGGCGTTCACGCTCTGCTTGGTGCTGGTCACGTTGTTCATGTTGGCCGAATTGGCGTCCTCGATGACCGGCGTGCCGCGGCCGGTCCCGAAGACCGGGTTGTCCATGTCCGCGGTCTTTTCATAGATGCTGCCGGCCACCCCGGAAAACGCACACCCGCTGACCGTGGTCGAGGGTGCGGTGTGGAAGGCACGGACCAGGTTGTTCTCGGTATCGAGCAGGATCTGCGGACGCGAGACGCAGTCCCCGGTCCGGGCGATCGTGGTTTGCTCAAAAACCCCCGTGCCCGGCTTGAACACCACCAGCACCTCCTGGGCCAGGTTCGGATCCGTCGAGCCGTCATTGAGGCCGGTCTTCACCGCGGCATAAACCCGGCCGGTCGGATCGGCCTGCAGCGTCTTGATGTTCAGATGGTCATCAACCTGCCGGTTCCCGCGGATGGCTTCGCGGTGCCGCCACGACGACGCCGCCCTCGGATCGGTGCCGTCTCTGTGGGTGGCCCAGTGCGCGGTGCCGGTGGCCTGGTCCGTCCACATGATCCCGATTTCATCGCCCTTGAACGCCACGATGGCGGACAGGTCATCCGGCGTCGGGTTCGGGTCCGCCGCGCCCGGCACCACGAACGGGGTCCCCCAGCCCGTGCCGCCGGGGCCGGAACTGTTCACGAAAACGGTGTTCGTGGTGCTCGTGGCCTGGGTCCAGGTGGCCCACAGCGCCCCGGTGGAGTCCTTATCGATGGTCAGCGACTCGCTGCTGTTGTTCGAAATGGTCTCCGGGAACCCGCCGTCCAGCGAGTAGCTCCCGCCCGAGTAGCTGTAGCGGTACAGCCGGGCGGGCTGCCCGGACGCCGACGAACCCGACGTCACCACGTTCGAGGCAATGTACAACTTGCTGCCGTCCCACAACGTGTCCGAGGAACTGCTGCCCCGGCTGTCGCTCCGCACCCCGGTGTCCACCCACGTGGCCGTATCCCGGTCCAGCCGGTAAATGCTCCACCCGCTGCCCGTGGTCCACATGTTCGCCCACCAGGACCCGTCATTCCACCACAGCTTGCTCTGCGGCTTGTCCGCCGTCGGAGGGTTGCTCACCCCGGAATACGTGATGCTCGGCGTGCCGACAGTGGCCGCCTGCGCCGGGCCCGAGACGCCCACCAGGCCCCCCGCGGCGACGATGGACAAAACGAGCAAATGGCTGAACCAGCGGAGCGTTTTTTTCATCATTTCGTAGTTTCTCTTCGGCGATGAAAGTCATCCGGACGAGGAAAACCAACCCGTCCGGGATCAGCTACGGCCCAGCCCGGCTTGCGGCTGAGGCTGCTGGGAAGCGTCATTAGTCCACCTGAGGATGAAACATCACCCATCGTGCTCCCGCTAAGTTCTGAAAACCTTGGGATTGCCATGGAGGCGCACAGCTTCCCACCCGAATTAGGGGATCACTTCCGGCGTCGGCGCGGCAGCGGTGACGTGCCCCTCTACTTGGCTGGGATGGCCCCCGCCCACCCGCGGGGGCGCATGGTCACCATCAACGGGCTGATGATCGTGGCTGGTCAGATGCTCGCCTTCGCAATCAACGCCCTCCTGGACGCCCTTATTCATGACCCGCAGGTCTGGCGCCTCATGCTGGGCGTGGCGATGGACCGGCACCGGTCTCGCAGTGGTTCAGCAGGCGACGGGCATCACCACGGTGAACTACTACGCGCCCTCGATCCTTGAGCGCAGTGGACTCGGAGTCAGCGCCTCAGAGGCTACGGGCCGACTGCTCGACGCCCCCGGCCCCCGCCGGACCGGATACCGGGCGCATGCCGCTACGGCGGAGAAGGGGGGCCGAAGGGCACCCAGCCGCTTCAGCCGCCGTCGTACGCCTTTTGAATCTCTGCGATATCCAGTTTCCTCATCGAGAGCATCGCCTGCATGGCCCGCTGGGCTCCGGCGGCGTCCGGTCCGCCGAGGAGCCCGCCGAGCGCCGACGGGACAATCTGCCAGGAGACCCCGTACCTGTCCTTGAGCCAGCCGCACTGGCTCTCAGTCCCGCCGTGCGTCAGGGCGTTCCAGTAGCGGTCCACTTCGTCCTGGGACGCGCAGTCGACCGAGAACGAAACGGCTTCCGTGAACGAGGACGCAGGTCCCCCATTCAGCTCCTGGAACGCCTGGCCCTCAATGGTGAACTCCACAAACATGACCTGCCCTTCCGGGCCGGGGCCGCCTTCGTCGAAGCGCGAAACGCTGTTGATCCTGGCATTGTCAAAGACGGACACGTAGTACTCGGCCGCTTCTTCGGCCTGGTTGTCGAACCAAAGACAGGCAGTGATCTTTTGCATGATGCTTTCCTTCTCCCGGTACTCTTCCGGCGCCGGGCCAGCCGCTGGCCCCCGATGCTTGCCGGCTCGAGCGTAGCCCTGCGCGGGAGCCCTGACAACGGGTCGGGCAACAGATGGGCAACACCATGGCCGAAACGGCTAGGCTCAATGGCATGCGCCCGACGAAAAGTCCCACACGTTCGGAGCGGTCCATCCCCGCTGTCACCGCCTCCGCGGCAGCGGCCGATGCCCTGCTCATCATGGTGTTTGCAGCCATAGGCCGTGACGCCCATGCACGGGGCGACGTCATTACGGGAGTGCTCCTCACGGCGTGGCCGTTCCTCGCTGGCGCAGCAGTCACGTGGCTGCTGCTGCGGCTGTGGCGGGAACCGCTCGCGCTGTGGCCGGCCGGCGTGGCCGTATGGCTGGGCACGGTAGGCGTCGGGATGGCGCTGCGTGCCCTGACCGGGCAAACCGTGGTGCTGCCGTTCGTCATCGTCGCGCTCATCAGCCTCGCTGTGTTGCTCCTTGGCTACCGGGCTCTGGTCCTCGGGTTCCTGCGGCTGCGGCGATCACGACGGCGAGACTGATGTACTAGGCTGGCAGCACAGTATGCACCCCGCCGGCACTGCCGGGGCACAACAGATCCGGAAGGGTTACCAGTGATTACCGCCTTCGTCCTGATTAAGACAGACGCCTCGCGAATCCCCGAAACTGCCGAGGAAATTTCCGCCATCCAGGGCATTAGCGAGGTGTACTCGGTTACCGGAGAATGGGACCTCATTGCAGTGGCCCGGGTGTCACAGCACGAGGAACTTGCGGATGTCATCGCGGACAGGCTGTCCAAGGTCCCGGCCGTGGTCCACACCACTACCCACATCGCCTTCCGCGCATACTCGCAGCACGACCTTGACGCCGCGTTTGCGCTGGGCTTCGAGGAGTAACAGCGGTCATCCGCCCACGAGTATCAGCTGACCTGTTGTTTGACCGGGATGCCGTTGGCGCCCGATCCTGCCTTCCCGAGGCTCCAGTAGGCCCTTAGCTCGGATCGTTTGGGGTCCATGCCCAGATGCTGCACGAGGTGGATGCGAAGGTTCTTGACCGTGCTGGCTTCCGCTGCCACCCAGGCATACAGCTCCTCCGAAGCCTCACCGGCCGCATATGAACGCCGGACGGCGTCACACAGCAATTGGCCACGGGGTGCTTTCGTCGGGTTCCGGGCCAGCCAAGTGACCACTACTCCGGATTCGGACCTGAGATCCTGGAAGTCACTGTCATCGGGCACCTCCAGGAAGGCCCGGCCGGTGGCGCCAACAGGCAAAGCTTCGAGGATTGAGCTGACCGCCGGCACCGCCGTTTCGTCCCCGGCGAGAAGAACCTGGCGTGCGCCCTGGGGATCCCACCTGATGCCTGTCCCGGCGGGCGGGGCCGTTCTGCTGCTGAGGGCATCGGGGCCGACCAGGACAGCCGTGCTTCCGGGTTCTGCAGCCCGCGCCCAGTCAGACGCCGGGGCGGAACACGCGTCGTCGACAGCGTGTGAGACGGGGTGGGACGCGGCATGAATGACGAAATCGACATCGAGTTCCTGCCCATCCGGGGCGGCACGGAGTGCCCGCACGGTGTAGCTGCGCAGCCAGCCACGCTTTGGCTGGGCGATGCGGAGCCAGTCCTGGTACCACCCCTCCTGCAGTTGGCCGTCAGATGAGCCTGGCCTTGACAATGCGTGTCCCGGAACAGGCAGGAGCAGTTTGATCCTCAGGTCCAGCGTCGGGCCCGGGACTCCAAACCTCTCCAGACCAGGACCGCCGAACGTGATTCGGCGGACATGGGGGCTCAGTTGCCGGACGCGGCGGACGACGACGTCAAAAACCCGCAGCGGGCAGGTGCTGGATCCGGGGCTGCTCATTTTCCTCTTCCTTTGTTTCCGCTTGGATCGAGACCAAAGCAGTGGCCGGCAGCATGCCGAGCAGTTAATGCTGCCTCAGCTGCTGCCGGCCACCGCTTTCGGTCGGGCTACGGCAGGTGGGGATCCACTCCATAGTGCTTGGCCAGGTCCGTGATGACGGCATGAGCGCCCTGGATGCTCACGGAGGCGAGGAAGGTTGCGTCATCGACGGCGACGACATCGCCTTTCAGCTTCTTCCACAGCGGGTTGGACTGGAACTTCTCCTGCTGGGCCCGGGCCGTGTCGCCCTCCGGGCCGGGAGGCGTGAATGCGCTCACCATGACGAGGCCGGCGTCGCCCTGGAGGATCTGCTCGGACGAAAGCGGGACAAAAATTTCCTCGGTGCTGTCCGGAGCTGTCTTGGGCCGCGGGATGCGCATGTCCGCCATGATTTCGCCAATGAACGAGTTGGACGAGTACAGCCGGGCGGTGTCTCCGCCGGTGAAGCGGACGAGCGAGTATGTCGCGTCCGGCTTCTTCTTCAGGATCTCCGCACCCACCTTCTGGGCCCTGTCCTCGTAGGCCTTGACGAGCTCTTCGGCTTTCGCCTTTTTACCGAGCGCCTCGCCCAGGAAGACGACGTTTTCCTTCCAGGTCGGGCCGGTGCTCACGGAGAAAATGGTGGGCGCGATTTTGGACAACTGCGGGTAGAGGGCCTCGTGGCGGACCTTGGCGGAAACGATGAGGTCCGGCTGCAGCTCAAGGATCTTTTCCAGATTCGGCTCGGCCATGGTGCCAACGTTCACTGCATCCTTCGTGGCATCCGCGACGTCGCCGAGATACGGCGAGAAGGGTGCTTTCGGATCCTGGCGGTACTGCACGTAGCCGACCAGGTCAGCGCCGAGCAGGAGGGCAGCGTCGATGTAGCTGGGATCCAGCGCCACGACGCGCTTGGGTGCCGCTTCGATCGTGGTCTTGCCCATGGTGTGTTCCATGGTCAGGGGATAACCGGCAGACTGCGCGGCCGCCGCCTGTGTGGCGTCCGACCCCGCGGGTCCGCTGGTGGCGGCCGGGGTGCCGCAGGCAGCGGTGGCGAGCAGCGCCATGCCGGCGGCCGCCGCGCTGAAGTTCTTGAGGATGCGTGTTTTCACTGTTTCGCTTTCAAACGATGTGACGGGGGGTTCGACGTATTAGGCAAGGCTTACCTGTGTGTCTGCCGTAGACTGTAGCAGGCCTGCGGGAAATAGATTACAAAGACATGACTTAATGGAAGGACCGAGTGAAAACACTGGATCCGACCGACGCTTTGGCAGAGCCGGAGCTGGCGGAAGCATCCCGGCGCGGACGGCGCCCGGGCAGATCAGCGGTGCGCTGGCTGGCCACATCCTTGGCGGCGATGATTGCGGCGGCCGTCCTGAGCATTTGCATAGGCGGGCAGCCGTCGTCGCTACAGGAGGTCTGGCACGCACTGTTCACCCCGGACGGCACCGTCATGGATGTGACCGTGCGCGAGCTTCGCTGGCCGCGCACCGTCCTGGCTGTCTGTGCAGGAATCTGCCTGGGACTGGCCGGTACCCTGATCCAGGGACACACCCGGAATCCCGTTGCGGACCCCGGACTTTTGGGCATCAACCAGGGGGCGGCCCTGGCCATCGTTACCGCGACGGCGCTCGCCGGGGAGGCACCCGCGCTGGTGCAGGCTCTGCTGGCTTTCGCCGGAGCACTGGCCGCCAGCGTCCTGGTTTTTGCCGTTGGTTCTGCTGCCCGCCACGGCGCCACCCCCGTGACCCTGGTCCTGGCCGGGGCGGCGGTGACGGCGCTGTGTTCCGGGCTCGTGGCCGGCATCGTCCTGCTCAACGACCAGGCGCTCGACACTCTCCGGTTCTGGCAGGTCGGGTCGCTGGCCGGACACAGTGATGTGCTCACGGTGATCTGGCCGTTCATCTGCGCCGGCGCCATTCTGGCCGTGCTGAACATCCGGCCCTTGAACGCGCTGGCTCTGGGATCGGATGCGGCTGTTTCGCTGGGGATTTCCGTGTTCAAGGCCCGCGCCGCCGGAATCGCGGCCATCACTCTGCTGGCCGGTTCAGCGGTCACGATGGCAGGGCCGATTGCCTTCGCCGGGCTGCTGGTCCCCCACATCACCCGCACCCTGACCGGACCCGACTACCGCTGGCTGATACCGCTGTCCGCCGTGACGGGAGCGACGCTGCTGCTCCTGGCCGACACCGCGGGACGCGTCATAGCCCGTCCCGGCGAACTTTCCGTCGGAGTGGTCCTCGCCGTCGTCGGAGCCCCCTTCTTCGTCCATTTGGCCCGACGCCGCAGGCTGGCAACGCTATGACGGTCATCGAAAGCGGCCAGCGGACCGGCGCCGCCACCATCGGAGCGCTGCGCGTGGGGCCGGTGTCCATTCGGGTCAATCTCCGCCTGATGCTGGTGGGTGCCTTGCTCGCCGCGGTGCTGGTTGCCGCGATGGCCTTGCATGTTGCCTTCGGGGGGACACCCCTGCCATATCCAGATGTTCTTCGGGCGCTCTTCGGCGACATGTCCAGCCCCCGGACACATCTGGCTGTCACGGAGTTCCGCGCACCACGCATGGTTGCCGCCGTCCTGGTCGGCGCCTGCCTGGCCGCGGCCGGGGCCATCACCCAGACGGTGGCCCGCAATCCCCTGGCCAGCCCGGACCTGCTGGGGGTGACCGCAGGAGCGTCGCTCGGCGCGGTGGCAGTCCTGGTGATCGCGGGCGGAGGACATGCAGGGCTCAGCGGGCTCGCCGCCACCGTGGGCATGCCTGCTGCGGCTTTCACTGCCGGCATTCTCAGCGGTGTCGCGGTCTACGTGCTCGCCTACCGCAGGGGTTTGGACAGCTATCGGCTCGTCCTCGCCGGGCTTGGCATTTCTGGCCTTGCCGCGAGCCTCACCACCTGGATCCTGACTCTGGGCGACGTAACCAGCGCGGCACAAGCCCTGACCTGGATGACTGGCTCGCTCAACGGCAAGGACTGGACGACCGTCCAGCCGATGGCACTCAGCTCCGCGGTGCTCATCGCCGCCGCTGTCCTCAGCGGCCGGTGGCTGCTGCTGACCGGATTCGGCGAGGACACCGCCGTCGGGCTCGGCACCCGCATCGCGGCCGTGCGGCTGACCGTGCTGACCATTGCGGTGCTGCTGGCGTCCGTTGCCACGGTGACGGCGGGTCCGGTGGCCTTCGTTGCCCTGGCCAGCCCCCAGATCGCCCGGTCCCTGACATCGGGCGTTGTTCCCCCGGTCGGCGTCTCAGCCCTGGTGGGTGCGGTGTTCGTCCTTTTGGCCGACACGATTTCGGCCAACGCCCTCAGCGCTCCTTTGCCCGTCGGCGTCGCCACCGCCGTTCTGGGCGCACCGTTCCTGATCCACCTGCTCCTGAAGTACCAGCGGAGGCTGAGTTGAATATCGCCACACAGCGGCATGAAGGGCTGCGGACTGAAAACCTCAGCCTGGGCTACGACGGTCCCAACATCATCCATGACCTGTCCCTGACAATCCCGAATGAACGGATCACATCCATCATCGGGCCCAACGGATGCGGCAAGTCGACGCTCCTCCGCGGCCTAGGCAGGCTCATTGCGCCACGCTCAGGGGAAGTACTCCTGGACGGCGCGGCGCTGGGGAGCCGGTCCACGCGCCACATCGCCACGAGAATCAGCATCCTGCCGCAAACGCCCACGGCGCCTTCGGGGCTGACCGTGGCAGACCTGGTCTCCCGCGGCAGGCATCCGCGGCAAAAGTGGTACCAGCAGTTCTCGCCCGAAGACCAGTCGGTTGTTGAAGAGGCGCTCCGCGCCACCGACATCACGGAACTGGCCGACACTCCGCTCGAGGATCTGTCCGGAGGCCAGCGGCAACGGGCATGGATCTCCATGACCCTAGCCCAGGAAACCGGGATACTCCTCCTCGACGAGCCCACGACCTACCTGGACCTCGCCCACCAAGTGGATGTCCTGGAACTTGTGCGCCGATTGAACCGCCGCCACGACAGGACGGTGGTCATGGTGCTTCACGACATCTCGCTGGCAGCCCGCTACTCGGACCATATCGTTGCCATGAAGGACGGCCGCATCGTGGCGCAGGGAACGCCCGCAGAAGTGGTGACGCCGGAGCTGCTGCGCGAAGTTTTTGGGCTGGAGGCCCAGGTGGTGAGCGAACCGACCGACGGGCGTCCGCACGTCATTCCCATCGGGCAGCCTCTAACCGCCCCGTCGGCGGGCACCTAACCGTTCTGGAACACCCGCTGGCGGCCCGGCCCGTTATGCCCGGCCGGGCATGCTTGGCCGAATCGTCAGCCTTACCCTTGCGTGAGGCTGACCCACTTGTCCAGGACTGCGGCTGCCGCCCCCGAGTCGATGGACACAGCGGCGCGGGCCAGCGCCTTCCCCATGCGCTCAGTCAGGGGGCCTTCGGCGTCCACGTCATACGCCACCAGTCCGGCGGCCGCATTTAGCAGGACAGCATCGCGTGCTGGTCCGGCGTTGCCGGCCAGCACTTGGCGGACGACGGCGGCGTTCGCCTGGGCGTCTCCGCCGCGGAGTTCCTCTACCGTTGCGTGACGGATCCCGAGCTCCGCCGGCGAAAACTGCTGTTCGGTGACCCCGCCGTCGCGAATCTCCCAAACAGTCGACGGACCCGTGGTGGTCAGTTCGTCCAGGCCGTCGCTTCCGCGGAAGACGAGTCCGCGGCTGCCGCGCTTGGCCAGCACGCCGGCCACCAGCGGCGCCATCCGGGCGTTGGCCACACCAACGGCCGACGCCTGGACCCTTGCCGGGTTGGTGAGCGGACCAAGGAAGTTGAATGCCGTGGGTATCGCGAGCTCCCGGCGCGGCACAGCGGTGTGGCGGAACGACGGATGGAACACCTGGGCGAAGCAGAACGTGATGCCGGCCTCTTCGGCATTCCGTGCAACGTCAGCAATGGAGAGATCCAGCCGGACGCCCAGCGCTTCAAGCACATCTGCCGAACCGGACGACGACGATGCGGCGCGGTTGCCGTGCTTCACCACTTTGGCACCGGCACCGGCGCAGACGAGCGCGGCCATGGTGGAGATGTTAACGGTGTTCAGCTGGTCGCCGCCCGTGCCCACGATGTCGAGCTTCTCGCCAGAGATGTTGATGGGGTTGGCATGGGCAACCATGGCGTCGACAAGGCCTGCGATCTCGTCCACGGTCTCTCCCTTGGCGCGCAGCGCCACAAGGAATCCGGCGATCTGGGCAGGGGTGGCCTCACCCGACATGATGGTCCCCATGGCCCAGCCCGTACTCTCTGCCGTCAGGTCCTTACCGTCAATCAGCGTGGAGATGAGCCGCGGCCAGGTGTTACCTGCCGCCTGTGCCGATAGCTGTGAAGTCACCACCCGATGCTATCGAGGTGGGGCTTCCGATGACCAATATGAACCCCTCGGGGAACTTTTCCGCGCGATTTCGCGTCTTTGTAGAAAAAGTCCCCCGAAAAGGCGGTTTGCGTTGGGCAGGACGGAGTTTTATAGACATAATGTCTATGTGACATCTGCGACCCATGCCCCCAGTACCCCGGCGCACCCCACGCTGAACCGCCCCAATATGGTTTCCGTTGGAACCGTAGTCTGGCTGTCCAGCGAGTTGATGTTCTTCGCCGGCCTCTTCGCCATGTACTTCACCCTCCGCTCCACTTCCGGAGAGATGTGGGCTGAAGAGACGGCCAAGCTCAACTTCCCCTTTGCGCTCGTTAACACGATCGTCCTCGTGGCAAGTTCCTTTACTTGCCAGATGGGCGTCTTCGCCGCAGAGCGGCTCCAGCCTCGCCGCAGCGGTGGTCCCCTGCAGTTCACCCGCTGGGGCATGAACGAGTGGTTCACCCTGACATTCCTCATGGGCGCGTTCTTCGTGGCCGGCCAGTCCACCGAGTACGCGATGCTCGTCTCCGAGCACGTGACGCTGTCGTCCAACGCCTACGGTTCGGCGTTCTACATGACCACCGGCTTCCACGGCCTGCATGTTCTCGGCGGCCTGGTCGCGTTCCTCCTCATCATGGGCCGCTCCTTCGCCGCTAAGAAGTTCGGTCACTTCGAGGCAACCTCGGCGATTGTCACCTCCTACTACTGGCACTTCGTGGACGTCGTCTGGATTGGCCTCTTCCTGGTCATCTATGTCCTCATGTAACCAAAACTTCGCTCTTGTCCCCCAAGAGACTGAAATTCAAGAAGCGGCTCCCGGAGCCGACGCACGATCAAATAAAGGAACCACCACGTGAAGGCACTCTCGCAGAAGCGACGTCACCCACTGGCAGCAATAGCCCTGCTGTTGATGGGCCTCCTCCTCACTGGTGGGCTGTATGCCGTCGCCACCACCGTCAACGAGGCGAAGGCCAGCACCACCAACTTCAGCGCCAGTGATGTCGAGGAAGGCGAGAAGCTCTTCGAAGCGAACTGCGCCACCTGCCACGGCATGGGTGCCGGCGGTACGCAGGACGGTCCGTCCCTGGTAGGCGTCGGCGCCGCTGCCGTCGACTTCCAGGTTGGCACCGGCCGCATGCCCATGCAGATGAACGGCCCCCAGGCCTACGAGAAGCCTGCCCAGTTCAACGAGCAGCAGACCCACCAGCTCTCAGCCTATGTCGCCTCCCTGGGGGCCGGGCCAGCCATCCCCGAAGCAGCCCTCCTGGACGGACAGGGTGACGCAGCCAAGGGCGGCGAGCTGTTCCGCGTCAACTGCGCCATGTGCCACAACGCTGCGGCAGCAGGCGGCGCCCTGACCCGTGGCAAGTTCGCTCCGGCCTTGGCCGACACGTCGGGCAAGCACATCTACGAGGCGATGGTGACCGGTCCGCAGAACATGCCGGTCTTCAGTGACTCCAACATCACCCCCGAAGACAAGCGGGACATCATCACGTTCCTGAAGCAGATTGAGACCACGGGCTCCCCCGGAGGCGCCGACCTTGGAGCCCTCGGCCCGGTATCCGAAGGCCTTTTTGTCTGGATTGCAGGCCTGGGCGTCATCATTGCCTTCACCATCTGGCTGACGTCCCGCACGTCCTAGCACGCGCAGGGCATTCCAAATAAACGTCCTGCTGACCGTTCAGCGGGTTTGAAATTGAACACTAACTCGGCACCGCCGAGACGAGAGAAGGATGAGGCGAATCATGGGCAACCATAGTGACGGCAGTCCGATCCACTCGGGCACCGTAGCTACGGCTGGTCAGAATGAGGTGGAGAAGTTCCAGGACCCTGGAATTCCTCCGCATCGTTTGCGCCTGGCTGACACGGACCCGAAGGCCGCAAAACGAGCAGAACGGCAGGTAGCCGCGCTGTTCGGCACTTCGGTCGTTGGCACCGTGATCTTCCTGGTGGCGTACTTCGCCATCGACCTGGGCGATGACTCCTCGATCGCCACCATCAGGCTGCAGAACATGTTGCTTGGGATCGGCACAGCCTTTGCCATGCTTGGCATCGGCACGGGCATCGTGCACTGGGCCAAAGCCCTCATGCCGGACCACGAGGTCTCCGAGGAGCGCCACGCCATCCGCGAAGAGGATGACCGCGCGGCAGCAGTCCGGATCGTCGACGACATCGTCGAGGAAACCGGAATCAAGCGCCGCCCCCTCATCCGGAACACCCTGCTCGGTGCCGCTTTCTTCGCCCCATGGCCCGCGCTTGCCATCTTTGGCGATCTTGGTCCGCGCCCTGACAACAAGCTGGCGCACACCATGTGGGCCCCGACGGACGGCAAGCTCAAGCGGCTGGCCCGCGACCCCGACGGCACCCCCATTAAAGCGTCGGATGTCACCATCGGTTCCGCCTTCCACGTCATCCCGGAAGGCCTCAACGACCTCCACGAAGGCAAGCTGAACGAGAAGGCGAAGGCCGTCGTGCTGCTCATGCGCCTCGACCCGGCAAAGCTCAACCCTTCTCCGGGCCGCGAAAACTGGGGTTACAACGGCATCGTCGCCTACTCCAAAATCTGCACCCACGTTGGTTGCCCTGTCGCCCTCTATGAGCAGCAGACGCACCACCTGCTGTGCCCGTGCCACCAGTCAACCTTCGACCTGACAAAGGAATGCAAGGTTATCTTCGGCCCCGCCAGCCGCCCTCTCCCCCAGCTGCCCATCGCGGTTGATGACGAGGGCTACCTGGTCGCTACCAGCGACTTCAAAGAACCCGTAGGACCAAGTTACTGGGAGCGTGATCAGCATGAGCGCAGCATCAACAGCTAAAGCCCCCGCTTATGTAGCCAACACCAAAGTCGGACGCGTTACCGACTTCGTCGATGCACGCGTCGGCGGATCCGGTATTCTCCGCGAATTCGGCCGCAAGGTGTTCCCGGACCACTGGTCCTTCATGTTCGGCGAAGTGGCGTTGTACTCCTTCGTCATCCTCCTGCTCTCCGGAACGTTCCTCACGTTCTTCTTCGACCCGTCCATGGCGGAAACGCACTACAACGGCTCGTACACACCACTGAAGAACGTTGAAATGTCGGTGGCGTACAGCTCCTCGCTGGACATCTCCTTCGACGTCCGCGGCGGGCTGTTCATGCGCCAGGTGCACCACTGGGCGGCCCTGCTGTTCGTGGCGTCCGTCGCCGTGCACATGCTTCGCGTGTTCTTCACCGGCGCCTTCCGCAAGCCCCGTGAACTGAACTGGGTGGTGGGCGGCGTTCTGCTCATCCTGGCCATGGCTGCCGGCTTCACCGGTTACTCACTCCCCGATGACCTGCTGTCCGGCAACGGTCTGCGCATCATCGACGGCGTGATCAAGTCCATCCCTGTGATCGGCACGTACATCTCCTTCTTCCTTTTCGGCGGGGAGTTCCCCGGCACGTTGATCATCGGCCGCCTGTACGTGCTCCACATCCTGCTGGTCCCGGCACTGATCCTGCTGATGATCGTCCTGCACCTCTTCATGGTGGTTGTGCACAAGCACACCCAGTACCCCGGGCCGGGGCGCAACGACCACAACGTCGTCGGCTACCCGCTTGGACCGGTCTACGCTGCCAAGGCCGGTGGATTCTTCTTCATCGTCTTCGGTGTCATCGCTCTGATGGCAGGCTTCTTCACCATCAACCCGATTTGGAACTACGGGCCCTACGACCCCTCCCCCGTTTCGGCAGGCACCCAGCCTGACTGGTACATCGGCTGGGTTGACGGTGCACTGCGCCTGATGCCGGGTGTCCTCGGCGACTTCCACTTCGAGTTCGTTGTCTTCGGCTACGTGCTGACCCTCAACGTCCTGCTGCCGGCCCTCGTCCCGGCTGGCATCGTCTTCACCGTTCTGTTCATGTACCCGTGGATCGAGCGCTGGATCACCAAGGACGACCGCGAACACCACGTTCTCGACCGTCCGCGCAACGCTCCTACCCGAACCGCGATCGGCATGGCAGGGTTCACGTTCTACTGCGTCATGTGGGCGGCAGCCAGCTCCGACCTCATCGCAACCCACTTCATGGTTTCGCTGAACGACGTCACGTACTGGCTGCGGGCGCTGTTCTTCATCGGCCCGATCATCGCGTTCGTCGTCACGAAGCGCGTGGCCCTGGCCCTGCAGCGCAAGGACCGTGAAATCGCCCTCCACGGCCGTGAAACCGGACGCATCGTACGCCTCCCGCACGGTGAATTCATCGAGGTTCACGCCCCCCTGGACGAGTACAAGCGGTACAAGCTCGTGGGCTTCGAGTCTCCCGTTCCGCTGCCGGCCGAACCGAACGAACACGGTGTGGTGACCCGCAAGGAAAAGCGCCGCGCGGCGCTCTCCCGCTGGTTCTTCGAGGACAGGGTTGCCCCGGCAACCCCGGCCGAGCTGGAAGCCAGCCACGGCCACCACGAGGCTGTCGAAGCAGGCACGGGGCAGAAGACCCTCAGCCACTAGGAACAGCCAACGCGGCTAGCACTGCAGAAATGCCCGGTCCCTTGGGACCGGGCATTTCTGCGTCCCTGACTGGTGGCACAGTCGCCCACGCGGGGCGGCGCCCGCCGGCAGCCTCACGGCGCCTCAGCCGGCTTCTGGCTACTGGTTCCGGTACCCGGAGGCGTGATTGCGCGTGGGCCGTACGCCAGGGCGCTGCAGAGGCACCCAGAGCTTGTAGCGGTCGGCACGGTAGAAGGACACAGAATAGTCCACCATCGCGCGTGCAACGAAGGCGTGCCGCTGGATCTTCAGCAGCGGCGCACCGATTTCGACATTCAGCAGCCGTGCGGTGGAGGGCGAAGCGGCGGTGGCTTCGATCATGTCCTCCCCCCATTCCATGACCAGGCCGAACTGTTCGCTCAGGACGTTGTAGAGCGAGGTTGGGGGCTCGCCGTCCAGCAGTCCCGGTACACGGTGGGCCGGAATGAAGTTCTCATCAACGCTCATCGGCTCATTATCGGCCAGCAGCAGGCGCCGGAAGCGCACCAGGGGCGTTCCCTCCTCCAGCTGGAGTTCACGCGCGAGAAAGGCACTGGCGGCTATCTGTTCGAAGCTGAGCACCCTGGCTGCCGGCACCATGCCGCGGCGCTGCATCTCCTCGCTGTACGAGGTCAGTTTCACCTGCAAATCGAGCTTAGGCTTGCGGACGAACGTACCCAGGCCCACCACGCGCTCAATGACCTCTTCGCCCACCAGAGCATCAATGGCTTGGCGGACGGTCATGCGGGCGAGTCCGAATCTTTCGGCCAGGTCCCGTTCCGAAGGAAGCCCCGAACCGGGCGGACAGGACGTCGAAATGTACGTCCGAAGGATTTCCCTCAGCTGAACATAGATGGGGACGCCCGACTTCCGGTCAATCTCACCGACGATGCCCGCAGCGCTAGCGGCCATGGCGGCTGGTCCTGAAAGTCATATTCACACTTCAAGAATATGCCACTTCCCTGCGAGGTCTAGACCAGCCTCCGGCGCACGGATGGGCCCTTCCACAACGATATTCTTAAAGGCGAACGATGAAGACGACGGCGTCATTCCGTCCGAATAGAGGAGTCCAGTTGCCAGTTCGCAAGGCAATCGTTTCAGCAGCCATAGGGCTGCATGCCCGCCCAGCGGCGGTTTTCGTCCGTGCTGTCACGGACACCGGTCTGCCGGTGACCATCAGGAAGGACGGCATAGACGCCGTTGACGCCAGGTCCCTGCTGGAGGTGATGACCGCCGATTTCAACTGCGGCTGCGAAGTGGAACTCGGAATCACGGAATCCGCTCTGCCGGCAGGCCGCAGCATCACCGACGCCGAAGCCGCATTGACCGGCCTGGCCGAGCTGCTGGAGTCGCAGGCATCCCGGGAGTCTCAGGCGACTGCCTAGCATGCCAACAACAAAGGACGGCGGGCCCCACCAAAAGGTGGGGCCCGCCGTCGTTAGCTGTCTGAGTGCCGAAACCTACAGCCTAGTGGGCGTGATCGCCGCGGCTGTACTCGTACACCCAGCCTACGAGGGTGATGATCGCCATGCCTGCGGCAATGAAGGTCATCCAGAACCCGATGGCGAGACCCAGGAAACCTGCCGCGCAGGTCAGACCAAGCATCAGGGGCCACCAGCTCCAGGGGCTGAAGTGCCCTTGCTCGCCGGCACCCTCGTGGATCTCGGCGTCGTTGCGGTCCTCGGGGCGCAGGCCGACGCGCTTACCGGTAAACCCGAGGTAGGCGCCGATCATGCCTGCAAGGCCGCCAACGAGCAGGATGCCCAGGATGCCCACCCATTCAGACCAGTCGGTGAGGAACCCGTAAATCACCGAGACCGGTACGAAGAAGAAGACTCCGGCTCCAAAAATCCAAGATTCGATCTTCACTGCGCAGTGTCCTTCTGATCGGCGTTACCGAGTACCGATGCTGCCGGTGCCGGTGACTCAACGGTGTTTGACTGGGAGAGTTCAGGGTGGTGCAGGTCCAGAGCCGGACGTTCCGAACGGATGCGCGGCAGGGACGTGAAGTTGTGGCGCGGCGGCGGGCAGGAAGTGGCCCACTCCAGCGAAGCGCCGAAGCCCCAGGGATCGTCCACCGTGACTTTTTCGCTGTTGCGGGCGGTGACGTAGACGTTCCACAGGAACGGGATCAGCGACGCGCCCAGCACGAACGAGGAGATCGTGGAGAACTGGTTCATCCAGGTGAAGTTGTCCTCGATCATGTAGTCCGCGTAGCGGCGCGGCATGCCTTCAACACCCAGCCAGTGCTGGATCAGGAACGTGCCGTGGAAGCCGAGGAACAGGAGCCAGAAGTGGATCTTGCCGAGGCGCTCGTTGAGCATCTTGCCCGTCCACTTCGGCCACCAGAAGTAGAAGCCGGCGAACATCGCGAACACCACGGTGCCGAACACCACGTAGTGGAAGTGCGCCACCACGAAGTACGAGTCAGAGACGTGGAAGTCCAGCGGCGGGGAGGCAAGGATGATGCCGGTAAGGCCGCCGAAGAGGAACGTGATGAGGAAGCCGATGCTCCACAGCATCGGGGTCTCGAACGTGATCGAACCCCGCCACATCGTCCCGATCCAGTTGAAAAACTTCACGCCGGTGGGCACCGCGATGAGCATGGTCATGAAGGCGAAGAACGGCAGCAGCACCGAACCGGTCACGTACATGTGGTGCGCCCACACGGTCACCGACAGGGCGGCGATGGCGATCGTTGCGTAGACCAGACCCTTGTACCCGAAGATAGGCTTGCGGCTGAACACCGGGAAGATCTCGGACACGATGCCGAAGAACGGCAGCGCGATGATGTACACCTCGGGGTGGCCGAAGAACCAGAACAGGTGCTGCCACAGGACGGCGCCCCCGTTTTCCGGGTCAAAGATGTGGGCTCCGAAGCGGCGGTCCGCGCCGAGCGCGAACAGTGCGGCAGCCAGCGGCGGGAAGGCCATCAGGACCAGAATGGCCGTGACCAGCGTGTTCCAGGTGAAGATCGGCATGCGCCACATGGTCATGCCCGGGGCACGCATGCAAATGATGGTGGTGATGAAGTTCACGGCACCGAGGATGGTGCCGAAGCCGGACAGCGCCAGGCCGAAGACCCACAGGTCACCACCGATGCCGGGGCTGAACGTCGTGTTGGACAGCGGCGCGTAGGCGAACCAGCCGAACGAGGCGGCACCCTGCGGGGTGATGAAACCGGACACGGCAATGGTTGAACCGAAGAGGAAGAACCAGAAGGCCAGGGCGTTCAGCCGCGGGAAGGCGACGTCGGGGGCGCCGATCTGCAGCGGCATGATGACGTTCGCGAACCCTGCGAAGAGCGGGGTGGCGAACATCAGCAGCATGACCGTGCCGTGCATCGTGAACAGCTGGTTGTACTGTTCCTTGGTCTGCAGGATCTGCATGCCGGGCTCGAAAAGTTCGGCACGGATGAGCAGCGCCATCACGCCGCCAAGGCAGAAGAACACGAAGGACGCGATCAGGTACATGTACCCGATGGTCTTGTGGTCGGTGGACGTAATCCAGTTGACGACCACGCGCCCCTTGGATTTCGGTACTACGGGTGCTGCGGGAGATTCCAGGATCCCGGCGGATTGAGTGTAAGTAGCCACGTCGCTCCCCTTACTTCGTCTCGGTCAGGCTCGGGTTGCGGTCATACTCTTCGCCGAGCAGGCCCGTGTTGCCGTCCTGGCGGAGCTGGTTCATGTGCGCCTGGAATTCGGACTCGGAAACAACCTTCACGCGGAAGAGCATTTCGGAGTGGTATTCACCGCAGAGCTCGGCGCACTTGCCGTCGTAGGTGCCTTCCTTGGTGGGCGTGAACCGGATGTAGTTGGTCTTACCCGGGATCATGTCGCGCTTCTGCAGGAAGGCGGGAACCCAGAAGGAGTGGATGACGTCGCGGGCGTTCAGCTCCACGTCGACGGACTTGCCAACGGGCAGGTAGAGCGTGGGGAGCTTCTCCTTGTCCACGGCTTCACCGGTCAGGTGCGCCTGGACGCCGGCTTCGTGGACGTCCTCCTTGATGACCTCGCCCTTCTTGTAGTTGAAGTCCCAGGCCCACTGCTTGCCGCGGACGTCGACGACGACGTCGGCTGGCTGCGAACGGTCATCGATGGCCTGCTGGTCGCGGTCGGTGAAGTAGAAGAACACCAGCACCATGAACAGCGGGATGGTCAGGTAGAAGACCTCGAGCGGCAGGTTGAAGCTGGTCTGTCGCGGGAATCCGACGGTTCCCTTGCGGCGCCGGTACGCGACGAGGCACCAGACGATCAAACCCCAGGTAATGATGCCCACCACGAGCGCGGCAATCCATGAGTTGACCCAGAGGTCCATGATGCGGTCGGTATTACTGGTGGTCCCCCGCTCAGTGGGCAGCCACCCCTTCTCTACCACTGGCGAACATCCGGTCAAAACCAACGCGCCGGCGATTGCCAAGCCAGTGATCGTAGTGATCGTTTTGCGTCGGCTGCCGGTTCGGTTCTGCGAACTCACAGACGGCCCTTCCTACTTGTTGCTGTTGCCAGGGCGGCCTATGGCGTCCCGGGCACACTAAAGGTTTTACTACTCGGTGTAGAGCTTACCGCTCCCCGCGCGTTTTCGCCCACATGTCGGCGTCAGTGTGGCGGCGCCGGTGATTACCGGCGCCGCCACAGCACGAGGAAGGGCAAACGGGCCCGTTAGTGGAATGAATCACCGCAGGCGCATGAACCGCCTGCATTGGGGTTATCGATAGTGAACCCCTGCTTGGAGATGGTGTCCTCAAAGTCGATGCTGGCGCCGCTGAGATACGGCACGCTCATCTTGTCGACCACGACCTCGACGCCGTCGTAGTCGCGCACGGCGTCGCCCTCCAGAAGGCGCTCATCGAAGTAAAGCTGGTAAATAAGTCCGGAGCAGCCGCCCGGCTGCACGGCAACGCGAAGACGGAGGTCTGTGCGGCCTTCCTGCTCAAGGAGGCTGCGGACCTTGCCGGCGGCAACGTCTGTCAGCTGAACCTCGTGGCTCGCCAGTTCGGCACTTTCCGTGCCGGTGGATTCGGAGCTGTTTTCATTGGTCGTAGTGCTCATTGGCCTACCTTCTAACGACGGTCCTGGCGGCCCCGCGTGCACGGCGCCTGCCCCTACGGAAACGGTATGGGCTATAACTACATGCTACGTCGATAGCATGCGTAGCTCTAACTACAGGCGTAACCATGGCCGGCAGCGACTTGTTCCCGGACGGACCGCCGCAGGCCTGACAGGGCGCCAGCTCCCATCAGATGTCAGCCAAGACCCTGGCTATTGATGCGCGCGAGGAGCAGCGCCTCGGCCACAACGGCATTGCGGAAGTCCCCAATGTGGAGGGATTCATTGGCGGAGTGGGCACGGGAGTCCGGGTCCTCCACGCCCGTGACCAGGATCTGCGCGTCCGGATACAGCTCAGTCAGGTCCGAAATGAACGGAATGGAGCCGCCGATGCCCATCTCCACGGCAGGCACGCCCCAGGACTCCCCCAGAGCCCACATGGCATATTCGGCCGCAGCTGATCCCCTGTCCGTGAGGTAGGCATTGCCGCTCTCCCCTGGCGTAAACACGACCTCCGCCCCGAACGGCACATTGGCTTCGACGTGGCGCCGGACTGCGTCCATGGCTTCGGCAGGCACCTGGCCGGGGGCCAGGCGGAGGCTGAACTTTGCCCGGGCCCGCGGCAGCAGCGTGTTCGAGGCCATCTCAACCGCGGGCGCGTCGAAGCCGATGATGGACAGGGCCGGCTTGGTCCACATGCGGGAGGCAATCGAACCCGTACCGGCCAGCTGCACACCGTCGAGCACTGAAGCGTCGGCCCTGAACTCCTCCTCGGTCAGGTCAACGGCGGCTTCGTCATAGCCTGTGAGTCCGTCGATGGCCACGCTGCCTTCATCGTCGTGCAGGGTAGCGATGAGACGGGACAAAAGAGTGGGGGCGTCCAGCACTGGGCCGCCATACATCCCGGAGTGCACTGCGTGGTCGAGGACCTGGACTTCAATGGTTCCGTCGATGAGGCCGCGGAGGCTCGTGGTGAGCGCCGGAATGCCCACCTTCCAGTTGCTGGAGTCCGCCACGACAATGACGTCGGCACGGAGCAGTTCCCGGTGCGTTTCCAGGAACGTGCGGAAGGTCGGCGAACCCGCTTCTTCCTCTCCTTCAAAGAACAGGGTCACGCCCAGCCCGAACTGCTCGCCGAGCACGCGGGTCACGGCTCCGTAGGCAGCAATGTGCGCCATGATTCCGGCTTTGTCGTCGGCGGCTCCGCGGCCGTAAAGCCGCCCATCACGTTCGACGGCGGTAAAGGGCTCGGATTCCCACAGCACCGGATCGCCCGGCGGCTGCACGTCGTGGTGGGCATAGAGCAGGATGGTCGGCTTTCCTTCTGCCGGTTCGCGGCGCGCCACAACGGCAGGTCCGCCGGCCGTCCCGTCCACTTTGTTACAGCGCAGAATCCGGACATCTTCGAAACCGGCGCCCTGAACCAGCGCGGCAACGGCCTCGGCGCTGCGGTCCAGCTGCGCAGGATCGAAGCTGGCCCAGGCGATGCCGGGGATGCTGACCAGGTCCTTCAGATCGGAAATGGTGGCATCAAAGCCGGCGCTCACGGCATTGCGCAGGGCGTCCGTATCGACGCCGGCAACCGAACTGCCCGATTGTTGCGGAGTGGCCGCTGATGTTGAAGTCATGGCCAAAACACTACCCGCGGCACAGGCCACGACATACAAGGCGGCACAAGGCCCGCCATGCGGGTGTCACGGGGCTTGGCCCTCGCTCCGGCATGACCGCAGGCGCGGTCCTGCAAGGTATTCTGATTTGGTGTTTGGACGTAAAAAAGAAGCGCCAGCGGCGCAGGACGTAGTAGACCAGCAGGCTGCTGATGCAGCTGCCCGGCAGCCCGGGGTCATGGGCAAGGGGGCACCCACGCCCAAGCGCAAGGCGCAGGAAGCAGCACGCAAGCGGCCTCTCGTGCCCGAGGACCGCAAGGCCTCAAGGGCCGCCGAGCGGGCCGCCGTGCAGGAGCAGCGCCTGAAAATGCGCCAGGCGCTCGATACCGGCGACGAGAGGTTCCTTCCGATCCGTGACAAGGGGCCGCAGAAGCGGTTCGCCCGCGACTATGTGGACGCTCGGTTCAGCCTCGGCGAATACCTCATGTTCGGTGCCTTGATCTTTGTGATCGTGTCCCTGGTGGTTCCGTCCTCGAGCGAACAGATGATATATGTCCTCGGCGGTTTCTGGGTCATGTTCCTCGCAGTCTTCGTGGACGTGTTCATCCTGTCCCGGCAGCTTCGCAAGCGGCTGACTCAGAAGTTCGGCGAGGTGGAGCGCGGCACTGTCTGGTATGGCTCAATGCGTTCCCTCCAGTTCCGGAAGCTTCGCCTCCCCAAGGCGCAGGTGCGGCGCGGCCAGTTCCCGTCCTGACCCCCAGCGTTCCATTCTCCGGGCCTCGTTCCGGATCCGGCGCGGAAAATACAGCAGCCCCCGGCGGTGTCACCGCCGGGGGCTGCTGTATTTCTACGTTGGAAATCCCTGTGCCGGTGGCCCTCCTGCACAGGAACGCGCAGGCTGCGTTTAGGCAGCGCGCCGGGACTTCGCCAAACGCCTGTTGATGCGCGCCGCCCAGAACGGACCTTCATAGAGGAACGCCGTGTATCCCTGAACGAGCGTGGCACCGGCATCCAGCCGGTCCTGGACGTCCTCGGGCGTCTCCACTCCGCCCACGGAAACCAGCGTCAGGCGGCCGTCCGTTGCGTCCCTGAGCCGACGCAAAACCTCCAGCGAGCGGGCCTTCAAGGGAGCCCCGGACAGTCCCCCCGCCCCGCAGGCTTCAATCTTTTCGCTGTCAGACTTCAGGCCCGTCCGTCCGATGGTCGTGTTCGTTGCGATGATGCCGTCGAGGCCCAGGTCCAGTGCGAGCCGGGCAACGTCGTCGATGTCCTCATCGCTGAGGTCCGGGGCGATCTTGACCAGCAGGGGCACGTGCCGGCCGGCCGCTTTGTCAGCTTCCTCCCCCACAGCCGTCAAAAGGGGCCGCAGCGTCTCCACGTTCTGCAGGAGCCGGAGGCCCGGCGTGTTTGGGGAACTCACGTTCACCACGAGGTAGTCTGCAGCCGGAGCGAGGCTGCGCGCGCTGATGAGGTAGTCCTCTACAGCGTCTTCAAGTTCCACAACCTTGCTTTTGCCGATGTTGACGCCGATGAGGGGACGAACCTTGGGGTGACGCCGTTGCAGGGCAGCCCGGGCTGACTTGAGGCGCGGTGCCACGGCCGCCGCGCCGTCGTTGTTGAATCCCATCCTGTTGATGACCGCGCGGTCTTCGATGAGCCGGAACAGCCGCGGCTGTTCGTTGCCCGGCTGGGCGCGGCCGGTGATGGTCCCCACCTCCACGTGCCCGAAGCCGAGCTCCGACAGGGCCTCGATGCCGTGGCCTTCCTTGTCAAAGCCGGCGGCGAGCCCGAACGGCGAGGGAAAGGTAAGCCCAAAGGCATTCGTCTGCAGGGACGCGGGCGGGGCCGTAAACCGTGCCAGCAACCGGCCCGCCCCGGTGGAATGGGCCAGCCGGATGCCTTTGAAGCCGATTTTGTGGGCGCGTTCGGCGTCCATCCATGAAAAGGCCAGCCTGAAGAAAGTGGGATATACGCGCATGCCTCTAGTTTTCCGTCTTCGGCGGTGCAGACCAAACCGGCCACGGCACGTGTCGACCACCAGCGGCGCGTCTAGTCTGGTGCCATGGAGTGGCAGAGCGACATCCTCGGCGAAGGCTTCGAATCCTTTGCCTTCGAGGCCGTGGGCAGCGACGGCGTCGCACGGACGGCGACGCTTGTCCGCTATGCCCCATTGAACAACCCCGCACCGCCTGCGGCGAACCCAGCGCCACCTTCGGCGCAGGGGAAGCGGCACCGGCGCCGTGCGGTGCTGTTCCTGCACGGCTGGAGCGATTACTTTTTCAATGTTGAACTGGCACGCTTCTGGAACGGCCAGGACTTCGAGTTCTTCGCCCTGGACATGCACAACCACGGCCGCAGCCTGCGCCCCGAGGCGCACGGCGGTTACGTTGCCGACTTGGCGAACTACGACGCCGAAATCAGCACCGCCGTCGGCATGATCACCGCCATGGAGCCCGCGGCGCCGCTGTCGTTTGTGATGATGGGGCACTCCACCGGCGGCCTCGTGGCGGCCCTGTGGGTGAGCCGGAATCGGGGGGTGGTGTCACAGCTGGTCCTGAACAGTCCGTGGCTGGAAATGCACGGCAGTTCCCTGGTCCGGCGGGCCGCCTGGACCATGGTGGAGCCCCTCGCCCGCTTCCGGCCGGAGGCTGTGCTCCGCCTGCCCGAGCGCGGCTTCTACTGGCGCAGCATCAGCAACTCAGCCGAAGGGGAATGGACCCTTGATGACAAGTACCGGCCTCCCATGGCCTTTCCGGTCCGCGCCGGCTGGCTCAGCGCAGTCCTTGCCGGCCAGGCGCAGGTTGCCCGCGGGCTCCATATCGGCATCCCCATCCTGGTGATGATTTCCGGTGCAAGCGCCAACGGGCCGTTCTGGACCGAAGAGATGCGCAGGACGGACGCAGTACTGGACGTCAACGTCATCGCCGTGCGGGCCCTCTCACTGGGCCAGAGCGTGTCCGTGGAGCGGATCGACGGCGCCCTGCACGATGTTTTCCTATCCCGTGCCGAGGTGCGCGCGGACGCATACCGGCGGCTGGCCCGGTGGATCCACGGCTTTGCCGCTGAGGACGAATCCTTCGGTCTGCTGCCATGAGAGTGGCCAGGTGCAGCCAGAAAGTCGCCCTGTTTGCCTATAGGTAGCTGGCGGGGTTGACGGTCCTGTTATTGACCATGACTTCAAAATGAAGATGGCAGCCGGTGGAGCTGCCGGTCGTTCCGACAGCGGCTATCCGTCCACCCTGCGCCAGGGTCTGGCCCTTGGAAACGCCGATGCTGGCCAGATGGTTGTATGTGGTCTTCAGTCCCTTGCCGTGGTCAACAACAATCCGGTTTCCGCCGCCGTATGGGCTCCAGCCTGCCTCGGTGACCTTTCCCCTGGCCGCAGCCAGAACGGGCGTGCCGCACGCCCCGGCGAAGTCAAGCCCCGTATGTAATTCGCCGATTGCCCCGGTCAGGGGATTGACGCGGTGCCCATATGGGGAAGTTACGATCGTAGAGGCGAGCGGTGCCCGCAGGCCCGCCGAAGGCGCGGAAGCCCGGGCGGGTTTCGGTGCCAGCTTCCGTACCGGTTTGGGTGCGGCCTTCAGCGCCGGTTTCCGCACCGGCTTCGATGCCGCTTTCCGCGCCGCTTTCGGTGCCGCTTTCCGCGCCGCTTTCGCTGCCGGGGAGGACTTGACCTGGGGCTGGTCAAAAACCAGTGACGATCCTGCATCCGCGAGCAGGGAGGGTTGTGCGGCCGGAGCGGCCACTGCACTGGCAGGAACCTCCCCCATGGCCAAGATCCCTGTTGGGGCGGCGTGAGCCGTGGAGAGCACGGTCATGCCGATCATTCCCGTCACCGCCGCCGCAAAAGCCAGCTTTTGGCCGCGGCCTCGCGGCCTGGGCACCGGGGATGAGGCTGCCCGGTGGCGACCCTTACCGGATGTGCGCGAGAAAATGGCACGGCGCAGGCCGTGATTGTCGTGGGAAGGCACAGCGTAGGTCCTCTCAACGCCGGCGAAATTAGCTGTCGGATTCGGACGAGTGGACTGTCCGGCCTCCCCTGCCGCGCGCCTCACAGGCTGCAGTGACAGGGCCAGGCTTCACCCCAAGACGCCCAAAGGCGTCATTTCATGGGTCTTCCGCCCCCGCCTGGAGTGAAGGGTTCATGTACCGCCGGCGGGGTTTGGCGAAGCGGGTACACGCATACCCGGTGAAGGTATGTGGTATCAACCATGAAACCAAGAAAAACACGGTGTTACAAATTCGTTACGTAAAGGATGGCGTGTTGCAGTTGCAGAACGGGGAGAAAGCGACTAGACGGGTGCCCTAAATCCGACCTGCTGGCTGCCGGCGGGCGGGGTTGGAGTGGCGGCGGGCCAACAGGAGGCAAGGCGTGTCGGTAGGCTCGGTCCATGGTTGACCACGAGAACCTGATAAAGGTCAGAACCGCTTACGATTCGGTTGCCGAGGCTTACTCGAGGGTGATCCCCGATACAGCCTTTGAGTCGCTTCTCGACATGGCCATGGTCGACGAGTTCGCGGGCCACATTCGCACCTCCGCGGACCGGCTAGTGATCGACGCCGGATGCGGCGCCGGCCGGATGAGCAAATACCTGACCCGCACGGGACTGAACGTCACAGGTGTGGACCTGTCGCCCCAGATGATCCGGGTCGCGCAGCAGCTCCACCCCGGTCTCTGCTTTGAAGTGGGAGAGTTGACCGACCTGCC
Organism: Arthrobacter sp. NPDC093139; assembly: GCF_044754165.1. Lineage (NCBI taxonomy): Bacteria > Bacillati > Actinomycetota > Actinomycetes > Micrococcales > Micrococcaceae > Arthrobacter > Arthrobacter sp. NPDC093139. The sequence goes on along the minus strand of NZ_JBIVOO010000001.1, from coordinate 344,424 downwards.
GGCATCCGATTCTGCTGCCGACGGCATACTTGCCTGGTACTCGATCATCCACTCCCCCCGGGCAGAGTTGCCGGCAATTGCGCGGGAGTTCTGGAGAGTCCTCCGCCCATCCGGCTCGGCGCTCATCGCTTTCCAGGCCGGCAGCGGCCACCGCACTATTAACCATGCCTACGGACATGATGTCGAGCTCAGAGCAGAACTGCACTCCCCCGGGGAAGTAGCCACCCGGTTCGCTGAGCAAGGCTTCGTGGCACGTGCACAACTGGTACGCTCACCGAGAGCCATGGAAAGCCACCAGCAGGCCGCCATTCTGCTTGGCAAACCACAGCATTAGATCCTGGGCGCGCGTAGTAGTGCCGCGTGCCAAGGAAACTTCTTCGAATGTCGTGAGGGTGAAGCCCCGGCCTACCCGGGCTGATGGGTGGCGGCCGCCACGGAAGTCTCGGCAGCGTCCACCGCTCCCCCGTAGCGGCGGTCCCGCTGGGCGTAGATGCCCACGGCGTCCCACAGGGTGCGGCGGTCGACGTCCGGCCAGAGCGTGTCCAGGAAGACGAACTCGGCATAGGCCGACTGCCAGAGCATGAAATTAGACAGCCGCTGCTCGCCGGAACTCCGCAGGAACAGGTCGACGTCGGGCAGGTCCGGTTCATCGAGGTACTTCTGGACGGTTTTCTCCGTGATGGAACCGGGCTTGAGCCGTCCGGCGGCGACGTCCTCCGCGATGGCCGAGACGGCGTCGGCAATCTCGGCGCGGCCACCGTAATTAACACACATGGTTAACGTGCACGTGCTGTTTCCGGCGGTATAGGCCTCGGCTTCTTCCAGTTCGCGGATCACTGATCCCCAGAGCTTGGGCCGGCGGCCGGACCAGCGCACCCGCACGCCCCAGTCGTCCAGCTGGTTCCGCTGCCGGCGCAGCACATCCTTGTTAAATCCCATCAGGAAGCGCACTTCCTCCGGGGACCGCCGCCAGTTCTCCGTGGAGAATGCGTAGACGGTGATGTACTTGATGCCGAGTTCGATGGCGCCCGCCACCACATCCAGCAGCGCAGGCTCCCCCGCCTTATGGCCCTCGATGCGGGGCAGCCCCCGCTGATTGGCCCACCGTCCGTTGCCGTCCATGACAATCGCCACGTGCCGGGGCACGAATTCCGCCGGGATCGCCGGGGCAACAGCACCGGAAGGGTGCGGATAAGGCGGGACCACGGGAGCGGTCCGGCGCCGGGCAGGGGTGCTCTTCTTTCCCAAGGACACTGTTAGGTACGCTCCACATGTTTGAGGGATTTCAGGACACGTTCAAGATGCCACTGCAGGTAACTGGCCACGAGGCCTGCCGCTTCCCGCCGGTGCAGCGGCAGTGAGGAATCCGCCGTCGTCCAGTTTCCGGTGAGCAGAGCACCCAACAGCGTCACCGTCTCGGCGGCCGGGGCCGCTGATCCGGGCGGCCGGCACTCCCCGCAGACCATGCCGCCCAGCGGCGCTGAAAAGGCGTTGTGCGGCCCGGCCGCACCGCAGCGCGCGCAGCGGGTAAAGCTGGGAGCCCACCCGCCGGTGGCCAGCGCGCGCAGCAGGTAGGAGTCCAGGATCAGTTCCGGCGTGTGGTCCCCTCGGCTCAGGGCTGCCAGCGCCCCGACGAGCAGGTTGTACTGCGCGGTGCCGGCCTCGCCGTCGACGTCTGTCAGCTTTTCAGCGGTCTCCGTCATGGCGGCGGCAACTGTGTACCTGCCGTAGTCGGCGGCGATGTTTCCGCCGTAGGCACCCTTGGCGACGGCCTGGGTGACGATGTCTAGGGACTTGCCGGACACCAGCTGCAGGTCCGCCACCATGAAGGGTTCAAGACGGGCGCCGAAGCGGCTGCTGGTGCGGCGGACGCCCTTAGCGACAGCCCTCACCTGGCCGTGGTGCTTCGTCAGCAGCGTGATGATCCGGTCCGCTTCGCCCAGTTTGTGGGTGCGCAGCACTACGGCCTCATCGCGGTAGGCACGCGCTGCAAATGACTGTTGGACCACGCTTAATCTTCGCACTGTCTGCAGGAAACCCTGCTTTTCGGCGTGCAGGTGCACCGCCGGCCCTGCCGGCGGCGCACCTGAACGGGTTAGGCCTGGGCGTCCCGGATGGCGCGGTTCACGGCCGAGATGACTGCCTTCAGCGAGGACATGCTGGTGTTCGGGTCAATGCCGATGCCCCACAGCACCCGTTCTCCGACGGCGCATTCCACATATGCAGCGGCGCGGGCGTTTCCGCCTTCCGAGAGGGCGTGCTCGCTGTAGTCCAGCACCCTGACGTCCACGCCGTCCTGGCCGAGGATGTCCAGCAGCGCGGCGATGGGACCGTTGCCGGTGCCGGTGCGCCTCACCTGGGCGCCATCCACGGTGAGGGTGGTGTGCAGGGTCATGGACCCGTTGTCGTCGGTTTCGGTCTTGACCGTTCCCAGGGAGTAGCGGCCCCACTGCCGGTCTGACGAATCGGACGGCAGGTATTCGTCTTGGAAGACCTGCCACAGCTGGGCGCCGCTGACCTCGCCGCCGTGGGTGTCAGTGCGCTTCTGGATCACGCTGGAGAACTCGATCTGGGCGCGGCGGGGCAGGTCGAGGCTGTGCTCGTTCTTCAGCAGGTAGGCAACTCCGCCCTTGCCGGACTGCGAGTTCACGCGGATGACGGCTTCGTAGCTGCGGCCCAGGTCCTTCGGGTCGACCGGCAGGTACGGAACCTGCCAGGTGAAGTCGCTGACTTCCTTCCCTGCCGCTGCGGCATCCTTTTCCAGGGCCTCAAAGCCCTTCTTGATGGCATCCTGGTGGGATCCGGAGAACGCGGTGAAGACGAGGTCGCCGCCGTACGGGGCGCGCTCGGCCACAGGCAGCTGGTTGCAGTACTCCACCGTGCGGCGGACTTCATCGATGTCGGAGAAGTCGATCTGGGGGTCTATGCCCTGCACGAACATGTTCAGGCCCAGGGTCACCAGGTCGACGTTGCCGGTCCGCTCACCGTTGCCGAACAGGCAGCCCTCGATGCGGTCCGCTCCGGCCAGGTAGCCCAGCTCGGCGGCGGCGACGCCGGTTCCGCGGTCGTTGTGGGGGTGCAGGGACAGGATGATGCCCTCGCGGGGGTGCAGGTGGCGGCTCATCCATTCGATGGAATCCGCGTAGACATTCGGCGTGGCCATCTCGACCGTGGCCGGCAGGTTGATGATGACCTGGCTGTCCGCGGATGCCTCGAAGACATCGGCCACGGCGTTGCAGACGCGGACGGCGTATTCGAGTTCCGTTCCGGTGAAGGACTCCGGCGAGTACTCGTAGGTGATGTGCGTGTCCGCCAGCGTTTCCTCGTATTTCTTGCACAGGCGCGCGCCCTGCAGTGCGATGTCCAGGATGCCGTCCTCGTCCTGGTTGAACACCACACGGCGCTGCAGCACCGACGTCGAGTTGTAGAGGTGGACAATGGCCTGCTTGGCCCCGACCAGGGACTCGTAGGTCCGCTCGATCAGGTGCTCGCGGGCCTGCGTCAGCACCTGGATGGTGACGTCGTCCGGGATATGGTTGCCTTCAATCAGCTGGCGGACGAAGTCGAAGTCAGTCTGCGAGGCGGAGGGAAAGCCGACCTCGATCTCCTTGTAGCCCATGCGGACCAGCAGTTCGAACATCTTCATCTTGCGGGCCGGGCTCATGGGGTCGATCAGGGCCTGGTTGCCGTCGCGCAGATCCACGGCGCACCAGCGCGGAGCCTTGGTGATGACCTTGTCCGGCCACGTGCGGTCCGGCAGTTCAACGGTGATCTGGTCCTGGAACGGGATGTACCGGTGGACGGGCATTCCGGAGGGCTTCTGTGCGTTTCGCATTACTATCGGTGCCTTTTCTGTGATTCCTGAGTGAAAGGTGGCCGGGCAACACAAACTCCGCGACGAGGGTGGGCCTTGCGCTAGATCGCGTCTGAGGCCTCGCCGCGGCAGCTAAGAAGAAGCAGTTCTGCGCGCACCATTTCACAGTAACACGGGTGCGTAAGATGAAGGAGCAACACCTCCAGCAACGTCCACCATGCAGACGCCGCACCGGTGCCAGCGCCGGAGCAGCCCGTCATCGAAGGAGCTTCTGTGCCACATTCGGGGATCGCCCTGTCAAATATCGACCACAGCGTCCGGCCGCAGGACGACCTGTACCAGCATGTGAACGGGGCATGGCTCAAGAGCACCACCATCCCGGATGACCGCCCACTGGAAGGCACGTTCACCGCCCTGCGGGATGAGGCGGAACTGGCGGTCCGGGAAATCATCGAAGAAGCAGCCGCAAAGGGGGAGGCGGCCAGCGGCATCGAGCGCAAGATCGGGGACCTCTACAACAGCTTCATGGACGAAGCCGCCGTCGAAGCCAAGGGCATGGACCCTATCCGCGGCAGGCTGGACGAGGTGTTCGCCACGTCCAGCATCGGCGAACTCATCGCCCTAGCCGGGCGACTCTTCCGCGCTGACGTGTCCGGCCTCTTCTACATTTACCCCGCCCCCGACGCCGGGAATCCGGACCGTGTGCTGCTGTACACGGGCCAGGGCGGCTTGGGGCTCCCGGACGAGTCCTACTACCGCGAAGAGAAGTTCGCCGCGATCGTGGAGGCATACCGGGAGTACGTGGGCACCATGTTCGGCATGGCGGGCATCCCCGATCCCGCAGGCGCTGCGGCCCGTGTGGTCGCACTGGAAACCGCCCTCGCCTCGCACCACTGGGACAACGTGACACTGCGGGACCCGCAGAAAACCTACAACCTGAAGTCCGCCGAACAAGTGAACGAACTGTTCCCCCTGCTGGACACCTGGTTCACGGCGGCTGACATCGCCGAGGATAAGCGCCAGGAGATTGTGGTCAGCACGCCCGATTTCTTCGCCGGCGCCGCAGCACTGCTGGTCTCCGAATCCCTGCCCGTGTGGCAGGAGTGGCTGGCCCTGCGCGTCATCAACTCGGCGGCTCCCTACCTGTCCTCAGCCTTCGTCGACGCGAACTTCGCGTTCTACGGCAACACGATCAGCGGCACACCCCGGAACAAGGACCGCTGGAAGCGCGGGGTCGCCGTCGTCGAAGCCGCCCTGGGCGAAGCCGTGGGACAGATCTACGTTGCGCGGCATTTCCCGGAGAGCCACAAAGAGCGCATGCAGACCCTTGTCGCAAACCTCATCGAGGCCTACCGGCAGAGCATCACAGACCTGACATGGATGGGCGAGGACACAAAGGCGGAGGCGCTGCGCAAACTCGGTGCCTTCCGCGCCAAGATCGGGTATCCGGACAAGTGGATCGACTATTCGGCCGTCACCATCGATCCCTCCGACCTGCTCGGTAACGTCGAACGCGCCCATAATGCCGACGTCGACCGTCACCTTGACGAAGTGGGCAAGCCCGTTGACCTGGACAAGTGGCTCATGACGCCGCAAACGGTCAACGCGTATTACCACCCGATGCTCAACGAGATCGTCTTCCCGGCGGCGATCCTGCAGCCGCCGTTCTTCACCGCGGACGCTGACGACGCCGTCAACTACGGAGGAATCGGAGCGGTGATCGGCCACGAAATCGGCCACGGATTCGACGACCAGGGCTCACAGTTCGACGGCACGGGTGAACTCCGCAACTGGTGGACCGAGGATGACCGGAAGGCGTTCGAGGCGCTCACCAGCCGCCTCGTTGACCAGTACAACGCCCTCTCCCCCTCGGCGGCCCCGGGTCACACGGTGAATGGAAGGCTGACCCTGGGCGAAAACATCGGCGACCTCGGCGGCCTCACCATCGCCTACAAGGCGTACCGGCTCAGCCTCGACGGACAGGAACCGCAGGTGCTGGACGGGCTGACAGGCGAGCAGCGGTTCTTTGCCTCGTGGGCGGCGGGCTGGCGCCAGGTCATCCGCGGGGAGGAAGCGATCCGGCGGCTGGCTACGGACCCGCACTCCCCCAATGAATTCCGCACCAACGCCATCGCCAGGAACCTTGACGCCTTCCACGCCGCGTTCAGCGTTACCGAAGAGGACGGGATGTGGATGCCCCCGGAGGAACGGGTCAGCATCTGGTAAGCAGCAAAATGCCGGGCCAACGATTCGTTGGCCCGGCATTTTCGTGTCCGGTTCATGTCGCGGGTCAGCTTAGCCGGCGCCCTCTGCGACGATCAGTTCCGGGTTTGCCGTCTGGCAGGTGGCGTCCTTGGCCGTCTGGTTGACGATGTCCTTGGGAACCGATGCCTTGCCATACTTGGACCCCGAGGCGAAGTCGGCACCAAGATAGACTTGGACGCCGGATATGCCCGGCGACGGCGCCACCTGGCTGGCGGGAATGCCGAGCAGCGCGGCGACGTCGGCCGCGACGTCGGCGAAGTCGGTGCCGAAGTACACCATGGTGGTCGCTGTGGGTCCTGCCTCCAGTTGACCGGCCTGGGTGAAGCCGCCCGCGATCAGCGCCTCCGCAATCTCCTGCGTCCGCGTGGGCACCCCGGTTCCGTTGGCCACGGTAACCGGCTGCACCGACTTGTCATACGGCGGAGCGGCCGGAGTGGTGGGCGTGGCCGGCGGCGCCGTGGTGCTGGGTTTCGGCGAGGCTGACGGCGAGGGGCTCTGCTTGCCGTCCGGATCCGTCAGGTCAACGTCCTTCTTCAGGGCGGCGAAAAGCTGGGAGGCTGCCGGCTGGGCCGGCTCAAGTCGGTTGGGGTCGCTGGTGGCAGGGACAGTCGGCACGGCTACGAAGGCGACCTTGCTGACGTCGATCGTCTTGAGGCGGTTGCCGATGGTGATCATCGCCGGCACGGAGGAAAGGCCTTCATCGACGGTGAGGTTCTGCGTCACCACGTCGGCGATGTTGAGCATTTTCACCGGATCGGACAGGGTGCCGTCGTCTTTGATCTTCCTGGTGAGCGAGGACAGGAAGCCCTGCTGGGCCTTGATCCGGCCGAGATCCCCGCCGTTTTCGAAGGCGTGGCGGGTACGCAGGAAGGCGAGGGCCTGCTCACCCTGCACCATGGACTTGCCCTTGGGCAGCCGCAGACGGGAGTCGGGGTCGTAGACGGCGTCGCTGATGCAGACTTCCACTCCGCCGACGGCGTTGGACAGTTCCTTGACCGCATTGAAGTCCGCCATCATGAAGTGGTCCACTTCGAGCCCGGTGAGCTTGTTCACGGTGTCGACGGCGCAGCCGATCCCCGCTTCACCCATGGCCTCATTAATCATGACCCCGGTGCGCGCCGGGAACTCCTCCCCCGTTTTCTGGTCTGTGCACGGGGGGATGTCGACGAGGAGGTCCCGCGGGAAGCTGACGACGCTGACGCGTTTGTTGTCCTCCGAGATGTCCATGAGCATCATGACGTCGGACTTGCCGTAGCCTTTCGAATCGTCGGCCGTGCCGTAGCCCGAGTTCTTGCCGTCGCGTGTGTCGGATCCCAGGATGAGAATCTGCAGGCGGCCGGTCGCATCGTCCACGACGTCGGACTTGTTACTGCCTGCTCCGAGGGCGGACGAGGAAATGTTGGACTGCAGCCTGAAGTACCAGTAGCCGGCGAATGCGAGGCCGCCCAGCAGGACGGCTGAAACGACGGCGGTGGTCACCTTCAGCCACAGGGGCCTGTGGTGCGGGGTCAGATGCCGGGCAGCGCCAACACGGGCGTCTGCGGCATGCCGGGCAGCTGGCTGGGACCGGGCGGGTGTGCCCGGCCCTTGGGCGCGGTTGTCGCGGCGTAGCACCAACGGGTGTACCTTCCTCTAAAAACGAAATCCGGCCTATTTTAGTGGCCGAGTCTGGGAAAACGCCGAAAGCGCACCCAAGGCCGGCGCTGGAGCGGCGGGAAAAGTGTGCGGGCGGTCTAGAACCCGAGCTTAACGAGCTGCTTGGGGTCGCGCTGCCAGTCCTTGGCCACCTTGACGTGGAGATCGAGGTAGATGCGCGTGCCGAGCAGCGCTTCGATGCCTTTGCGTGCGTTGGTGCCGACTTCCCTCAGCCGGCTTCCGCCCTTGCCGATGATGATCGCCTTCTGCGAGGGACGTTCCACGTAGAGGTTCACACGGACATCGAGAAGCTGGTTGTCCTCGCTCCGCCCTTCCCGGGGGACGATCTCGTCAACCACCACCGCAAGGGAGTGCGGAAGCTCGTCCCGGACCCCTTCGAGGGCTGCCTCGCGGATTAGTTCGGCCACCATGACCGCTTCCGGTTCGTCCGTCAGCTCGCCGTCCGGGTAGAGGGGAGGCGACGGCGGCATGTGGCTGATCAGCACGTCGGCCACCGTGCCCACCTGGAAGCCGTCTGTGGCCGACACCGGGACGATGTCCTTCCAGCCTTCCTCGCCGAACACTTCCCGGCCCAGGGCCGCGACGGCGAGCAGCTGTTCCGTCAGCGCCTGCCGGTCGACGAGGTCGGCTTTCGTGACGATGGCGATGACCGGCTTGCGGCCCACCGCGGCGAGCTGCGCTGCGATGAACCTGTCACCGGGGCCGATTTTCTCGTTGGCCGGAAGGCAGAAACCAATGGCGTCCACCTCGGCGAGCGTGTCCGCGACCAGGTCGTTAAGGCGCTTTCCGAGCAGGGTGCGGGGCCGGTGGAGGCCCGGCGTGTCTACAAGGATCAGCTGGGCGTCCTCCCGGTGGACGATGCCCCGGATGGTGTGCCGGGTCGTCTGCGGCTTGGCGGACGTGATGGCGACCTTCTTGCCCACCAGGGCGTTGGTCAGCGTTGATTTCCCGGCATTCGGCCGGCCCACCAGGACCGAGAACCCGGCGTGGTAACCGCCAAACGGCTCGCCGCCGTCGGCCTTATTCTGCTTGCTCACGTGGAACTCCCTGTCGCATTTGTTCGGCCTCGTCGAGAAAGTCTTCAAGGTCAGTATCGGCTGGAACGGCGCCTTTTGGAACGGCGGCCGCAATGATGTGGCTGACGCGGTTTCGGCGGCCTTCCAGCCGCTCCGCCCGGAGCGAAACACCCTCGACTTCCACGGTGCTGCCCACGATCGGCACGCGGCCCAGCGCCTTGGCCAGCAGGCCGCCCACGGTGTCCACTTCGTCATCGTCGAGTTCGAGGTCGAAGAGTTCACCGAGGTCATCGATGCTCATGCGCGCGCTGACGCGGTACGTCCCGTCCCCAAGGTCCACCACTTCGGCGCTTTCGGTGTCGTATTCATCCACGATCTCACCGACGAGCTCTTCGATCAGGTCTTCAAGGGTGACGAGCCCGGCCGTTCCGCCGTACTCGTCGATGACTATCGCGACGTGCGTTGACTCTTTTTGCAGCTCCCGCAGCAGGTCGCTGACAGACTTGGAATCGGGGACATACCGCACATCCCGCGCCAACTCTTCCACGAGCGGGGGTTCTTCATCCGGCGCCAGGCCATGGAGGACGGCGGCCACATCCTTGAGGTAGACGATCCCCAGGATCTGGTCCGTGTTTTCCCCGATGACCGGAATCCTTGAGTACCCGGACCGGAGGAAGAGCGACATGGCCCGGTGCAGGCTGGAGCCGGCATCGATGCTCAGGATGTCCGTGCGGGGAACCATGACGGAACGGACCAGTGTATCGCCGAAGTCGAAGACGGACTGGATGAGTTCGGCTTCGTTGTCCTCGATCATGTCCGATTCGGTGGCCCTGTCCACGAGCTCCCGAAATTCTTCCTCGCTGAAGAATGCGTCATCTCCCCCGGGCGAGCCGGGCGTCACGGCGCTGCCGAGCCTGACCAGCCAGCCCGGAATGGGTCCGAGGACCCAGGCAAGGAACCTGATCAGGGACGCCGAGAACAGCACCACGCCGGGCGCATGCGAGCGGCCCAGCTGTCGCGGGGAAACGCCTACGATGACAAAGCCCAGGAAGGCCATGATGCCTGTTGCCGCGAGGCCGGCAAGCCACACATTGTCCAGCAGGCTGTAGAAGAGCACCGCCACGGCAACCGCGGACGCGGTCTCGAACCAGATGCGCCAGAACCTCAGCGCACGCATGTGCGTCATGGGCTGGTCCAGGATCCGGCGGAGCGCAGTCCCGCGGCTCTTCAGGAGCGCCTGCTCGGCATCATGCCGCGGGAGGAAGCTGAATGCCGCCTCGGCGGCCGTCAGCAGCGCTGCGGCACCAAGGAATACCAGCGCCATGCAGACGAGGAGCAGTGATGTCACTGGATGGTCTCGGAGGGGGCTTCTTTGCCGGTGAACTCTGCCAGCAGCTCACGCTGCAGGCCGAACATTTCTGCTTTTTCTTCCGGCTCCGCATGGTCGTAGCCCAGCAGATGCAGAATGCCGTGCGTTGTCAGCAGCAGCATCTCGTCCTGCGTGGAGTGGCCTGCGTTGCGTGCCTGGACCTCCGCCACCTGGGGACAGATGGCGATATCGCCCAGCATCCCCTGCGGCGTCGGCTTGTCCGGAGTGCCCGGCGTGAGCTCGTCCATGGGGACGGAGAGCACGTCAGTGGAGCCGGGTTCATCCATCAGCTCGATGTGGAGTTTTTCCATGGCGGGCTCATCCACGAGCAGGATTGACAGCTCGGCCTGGGGGTGGATGTACAGCTGCTCGAAGATGAACCGGGAAAGCGCCACCAGCTGGGCCTCGTCCACCTGGACGCCCGATTCGTTGTTCACTTCGATGCTCATGCGTGCTCTCCCCGTTTCTCCCGGGGAACGGAATGCCTAACCCGGTTTCGCTGTGCTTCGTCCCAGATGCCGTAGGCGTTGACGATGTCGCCGACCAGCCGGTGGCGCACCACGTCCGCAGCGTCCAGAACGGAGAAATTGACGTCGTCGATGCCCTGGAGGATTTCTTCGACGATCCGCAGGCCCGAGCGTGTTCCGAACGGCAGGTCCACCTGGGTGACGTCGCCGGTGACCACCATCTTCGAGCCAAAGCCCAAACGGGTCAGGAACATCTTCATCTGCTCGGGCGTGGTGTTCTGTGCCTCGTCCAGGATGATGAAGGCGTCATTGAGTGTGCGGCCCCTCATGTAGGCCAGCGGCGCCACCTCGATGGTGCCGGCAGCCATGAGCCGTGGAATGGATTCGGGGTCGATCATGTCATGCAAGGCGTCGTAGAGCGGCCTGAGATAGGGATCGATCTTGTCGCTAAGCGTGCCGGGGAGGAACCCGAGCCGCTCCCCTGCTTCCACGGCGGGACGCGTAAGGATAATCCGGCTGACTTCCTTTTGCTGCAGTGCCTGCACGGCCTTGGCCATCGCGAGGTACGTCTTGCCGGTTCCGGCCGGGCCGATCCCAAAGATCACCGTGTTCGCGTCGATCGCGTCCACGTAATTCTTCTGGTTCAGCGTCTTCGGGCGGATTGTCTTGCCGCGGCTGGAAAGGATGTCGTGGGTCAGGACGTCCACCGGGTTCTGCAGCGACTGGCTGCGCAGCAACAGCACCAGTTGCTGAAGGACGGCGGGGGTAATGACGGTGCCGCGCGCCACCAGGCCCCTCACTTCGTGGAGGAGCCGCATGATTCGGGGGACGTCGGCAGATGGCCCGCTGATGGAGAGCTCATTGCCTCTGACGTGGAAGCTGACGGACGGAAACTGGTCCTCGATGAAGCGGAGGGCTTCGTCATGGCTGCCGAGGGACTGCACCATCTGATCAGAGTTGTCGAAGATGACCACCTCCGTTCGGATACCGGGCAAGGTATGCGGGAATTCTCCCGCGGTGCGGTCCCCGGTGTTGAGGCGGCGCTTTCCGTTTGCTGATTCAGTCATGGTGCCGGCCCGCAGGCCTCTGGTTCCCTCCAGTGTGAAACTACCCTTCAAAGTCCTTCTATCTTACGCCAGCATGCTGCCGCGCTCACCGTGAGGCCGGGCCTTCACGGCCGGCTTTTGATGACGGGTTCCCGCCATTAGATATCAACTTTGTATCGGCCTCATATCGTTCCCGTTGCAGTTCAGGCGCCGGCGCGCGTTGGCGCCCGGCGCCCCGGAGCCTTGTGTAATGCTGGAAATACAGAGAGCGGGCACCGGTTACGCATGCCCGGCGCCGTAGGGAAGACCCGCTGCCTGCCGCTTCGCGGCGGGCGGTCCACCACATTTCCGAAGGGAGCATTGACATCAGGCAGCCAGGATTGTCCGGCCGGAAAGCAGCTGCGCGGATCCGTTCCGCGCTGGCGCTTGGGCTGCTGCCTGCCGCTTTGCTCCTGACCGGTTGCATCGCGGATCCCGATCCCGCGGCCACCACGTCGGATGTTCCGACCCAGGCGCGGCGTTCAGCCGGAGTCGACAGCGCTCCGACCACCAGCGCTCCGCTGGAAACAATGCAGTCCTCCAACAAGGCCCCCGTGTACTGGATCGGGCGGAGCAACACGGACGTCTACCTCTACCGCGAGTTCCGGGACGTGCCGGGCGAGGACAATCCGATCACGAAGGCGCTTCGCGCCATGATGTCCGAGACTCCCCTCGATCCGGACTTCTTCACGCCCTGGCAGAACCCCAAGAACCTTGCCACGTCCATCTCCGGCACGAACGTGATTACCGTGGATGTCTCGGCCGACGCGTTCAACAGCAACCTTGATGCGGAGATGGCGCAGCGCGCCATTCAGCAGCTCGTGTACACGGCGACGGCCGCCGGAGCGAGTTCGGGCCTGATCGACGCCGCCCAGCCGATTGAGGTGACGATCCTGGTGGACGGGCACACCGACTACCAGGCGTTCAAGCACGTCAGGCTGGGCGCACCCATGGCGCGCAGTGCGGGCATGGTCGCCCCGGTATGGATCATTGACCCCCAGGAAGGCATTGAAGTTGCCGACGGACGGGTGAAGATCAACGGCCGCAGCACGGATCCCGGCGGCAAACTGCACTGGCGGATCCTGAAAGTCCAGGAGAACGGCGACAAGGAGAAGTACCTGGACGGCGAGGCCACCGCCTCAGCAGAGGCAGACGCCTCCGGTATCTTCAGCCTGGCCGTGAAGCTGGGCCCGGGAAACTACGAGATCCGCGTCTGGCAGATCGAGCCCGGCAGCACCGAGGACGAACCGAACGTGGACACCCGGGGCTTCTCAGTCCGCTAGCAGCGGCTACCACCGCCCCAGCACATCACTGGCCACGACAACGGCAGCGGGCCCGGCGGTGGAGGACCGCAGCACGTGCGGGCCCAAGAGCGCCGTCACGGCGCCGGCGCTGCACAGTTTGGTGACCTCCCGCGGGCTGATGCCCCCTTCCGGCCCCACAACCAGAAGGATCTCCCGGGGTGCCTCCGCGGACGGGTTTGCCTCGTGCCACGCCTCCAGGACTCCGCGGAGGGGTTTGACGGCGTCTTCGTGGAGGATCACCGCCAGGGCGGCGCCCGCCACCTGTGCCGCGAGTCCCTGCGTATCGACGGCGGGACGCACCTCGGGGATCCACGCCCGCCGGGCCTGCTTCGCCGCTGCGGAGACTGCAGACTGCCATTTGGCATGGGCTTTGGCGGCGCGCTCGCCTTTCCAGCGCACAATTGACCGTTCCGACTGCCAGGGGATGACTGCATCGATGCCGAGCTCGGTGGCCGTCTCAATAGCCAGTTCGTCCCGGTCGCCCTTGGCAAGAGCCTGGACGAGGACCAGGCGCACGCCTGGCCGTTCCTCTACAGTGACGGATGAGCATCTCACGGTCAGTTCGGCGGGAGCTGTCTGCTCCACAGTTCCGGTGATGCGCCGGCCCGCGCCGTCGGCAATATCGACCCGCTCCCCCACAGCCAGCCGCTTGACCGTCACCGCATGGCGCGCCTCGGGCCCGTCCAGCAAAAAAACCGAACCGGGTTGGGTGTTGTCCAGGGATCCGGCGGCGGTGAAAAATACGGCGTTGCTCACCGCTACAGGTTACCGAGGCGGTCCCGGAGCTTCGCAAAGACGCCGCCGCTCGCCGCGAGCTTGCCCTCGGAGAACTGTTCACCGCGGAGCTTCGCGAGCTGGCGCAGCAGGTCTTCCTGCGCCGGATCGAGCTTGGCGGGCGTCTCGACCTGCAGGTGGACCTTGAGGTCGCCGCGGCCATAGCCACGCAGGTGGGTGACGCCGAGCCCGCGGAGGGTGATAACTTCGCCCGACTGCGTGCCCGCCTTGACGTCGATCTCCTGCTTGCCGTCGAAAGTGTCCAGGCTCAGCTCGGTACCCAGGGCCGCGGCGGTCATGGGGATGTTCAGCGTTGCGTGGAGGTCGTCACCGTCGCGGACGTACGTGGGGTCGTTGTTGACGCGGATTTCGACGTAGAGGTCCCCGGACGGGCCGCCGGCCGGGCCGGCCTCGCCCTGCCCGGACAGCTGGATCCGGGTGCCCGTCGCCACACCGGCGGGAACCTTGATGGTCAATGACCGACGGCTGCGGATGCGGCCCTGGCCGCTGCACTCGTTGCAGGGGTCCTTGATGACCGTCCCGAAGCCTTCACAGGATCCGCACGGCGCTGAAGTCATGACCTGGCCAAGGATGGAGCGCACGGCGCGCTGGACTTGGCCGCTGCCGCCGCAGATGTCACAGCGTTCCGGATGCGTGCCTTCGCGGCAGCAGGAACCGTCGCAGGTGGGGCAGACGACGGCGGTATCGACCTCGAGCTTCTTGTTGGCGCCAAAGACGGCGTCGCGCAGGTCGATCCGGACGCTGATGAGGGCGTCCTGTCCGCGACGGACCCGCGAAGCCGGACCTGCGGTTCCGCCGGCCCCGAAGAAGGTGTCGAAAATGTCCTGGAAGGCGAAGCCCTGCCCGGCGTAGCTGCCGCCGCCGAAGCCGTTGTCCGTGCCGTTCTCGTTGCCCGTGGTGTCGTACACCCTGCGCTTCTGCGGATCGGACAGCACCTCGTAGGCATGGGTGACGGCCTTGAACCGATCCGACGCTTCAGGTCCCGGGTTCACGTCCGGGTGCAGGGTGCGGGCCAGCTTGCGGTAGGCCTTTTTGATCTCTTCTCCGGTGGCTTCCGGGGAGACTCCAAGAACGTCGTAGTGGCTGCTCAAAGTTCGTATCTCTTCCTGGTTATGGTGCCTGGGTATCGGATTCGTTGGGCCGTGCGATTACGGGCCGAGAATCCTCGAAAGGTAGCGGGCCACCGCGCGGACGGCGGCCATGGTGGTGGGATAGTCCATGCGGGTGGGCCCAAGAATGCCGATCTTGGCGGTGGCGTCCGGTCCATAGCCGGTGGCCACCACCGACGCCTCGGCTAGTCCGTCGTAAGGGTTCTCCCGGCCTATGCTCACGGCCACGCCGCGGGGATCCTGCGCCATCTCACTGAGGAGCCGCAGCATGACCACCTGCTCCTCCAGGGCCTCGAGGACGGGTCCGATGCTGAGGGGAAAGTCCACGTTGGACCGTGCCAGGTTCGCGGTGCCGGCCATGACCATCCGGTCTTCCCTGCTGCTGTGCGAGAGTGCCTCAAGGGCCTTGCTCAGGGCGGCGGCAGCGGGACGTTCGGCCGGAGCGCAGCCGGCCACCACGGCAGCCAGGTACTGGGGCAGCATGGTCAGCGCGGTGCCTGCGACTCCCGAGAGGAACCTGGTCCGCAAAGCCGTCAGCGTGTCGTCGCTGAGTTCCTGCCCGACGTCGACGACGCGCTGCTCGACCTTGCCCGAGTCAGCGATCAGCACAATAAGGACCTTGCGCGGCGCCAGCTGAACGAATTCAATGTGGCGCACCACGGCGCGGCTGAGGTGCGGGTACTGCACGACGGCCACCTGGTTGGTCAGCTGTGCCAGGAGCCTTACCGTGCGGTCCAGGACGTCGTCGAGATCGTCGGCCCCCTCCAGCAGCGACTGGATGGCGCGGCGCTCAGCCGGGGACAGGGGCTTGACCGCCGAAATCTGGTCCACGAACAGCCGGTACCCCTTGTCGGTGGGTATCCTCCCGGCGCTCGTGTGCGGTGCGGTGATGAGCCCCTCGTCCTCGAGCGCGGCCATGTCGTTGCGGATGGTGGCGCTGGAAACGCCCAAATGGTGGCGCTCGACGAGCGCTTTGGAGCCCACAGGCTCGCGGGAATGGACGTAGTCCTCCACAATGGCGCGCAGCACCTCGAGCTTGCGTGGTTCGCTCACTATCCACCTCCGATCAACCGTTTTCCGGGCAAGGCCATGCAGCGCCCGGCGACGCATGGTTAGCACTCGACATCCCTAAGTGCTAACAAGTCTAATATGAGACGGCCGGTTGTTAGCATTGGTACCGCTCCGGGCGAAATTCCGGACCGTGTCCGCCCGGAGGCTGATTCCCGGCCGGGGCGGCAGCCTCCTAGCGCAAAGCGGTGTTTAACGATGCAGTATCAGACCTGGGGTCCGCAGGAGATCGCAGCGCCCTCCAAGAAAGATTTGCCGGAAGTGCCGGTGGAGCGCGGCATGGTCCTGGAGGACGTGCAGTCCGGCTGGGTCGGCGCCGTGACGCGGGTGGAGAAGTCCGGCGGGATGCATGTGGTCACCCTGGAGGACCGCCGAGGCAAGTCACGTTCCTTCCGGCTCGGTTTCGGGTTCCTGCTGGAAGGCCAGCCCATTCGGCTGATGCCGCCGGCGGCCAAGCGGCCAGCCTCCGCCCCGGCCGGTCGCACGGCGTCGGGTTCCGTCCGGGTTGAGGGCCAGCGCGCCCAGGTGGCCAAGGCCAGCCGGATCTGGGTCGAAGGCAAGCACGACGCTGAACTCGTGGAGAAGGTTTGGGGCGACGACCTCCGGGTGGAGGGAATCGTCGTCGAGCCCCTTCACGGCATTGACGACCTGGCCGGGGCGGTCGCCGCCTTCCGCCCAGGGCCGGGCAGGAGGCTCGGCGTCCTCGTGGACCACCTTGTCCCGGATTCCAAGGAGTCCCGTATTGCCGAGGCGGTCATGGCGTCGCCCGGCGCCGCCGGCAACGTGCTCATCGTCGGCCACCCGTACGTGGATGTCTGGCAGGCCATCCGGCCCTCTGTCCTGGGGATCGCGCAGTGGCCCGTGGTGCCGAGAGGCACTGACTGGAAGACCGGGATCCTCGCCGCCTTCGGCTGGCCGCATGCCACGAAGGAGGACATCGGCCTGGGCTGGCAGAAACTCCTGGGGGCGGTGCGGACCTATGCCGATCTCGAACCTTCCCTGCTGGGACGGGTGGAGGAGGTCATCGACTTCCTCACCGCGCCTGAGAGTACCGTGCCCTAGATATGCCTGTGCCTTAGAAATACCTGGCCCTTAGCGATACAGTGCCGAGATGAAATCCAACGACTTGCTGCTGGATGCCTTCGGCCGAATCCATGAGGCTGTGGCCGCCGTTTTGGAAGGATCCGACGGCGGATCCCTGCTCCACCGGCCGGCAGGCAGCGGAAACTCGATTGCGTGGTTGATCTGGCATCTCAGCCGGATAGAGGACTCGCAGGTCGCCTCCGCCGCGGGACTGGATCAGGTGTGGACCTCGCAGGGGTTTGCCGGCCGCTTCAATCTGAAGCTGCCCGACCGCGACACTGGCTACGGTCATTCGACCGACCAGGTCGACGCGGTGCACGGCACGCCGGAGCTGTTGCTCGCATACTACGATGCCGTTCACCAGCAGACCGTGGAGTTCCTGAAAACCCTCGGCGACGATGACTTCGACCGCATCGTCGACTATCACTGGGACCCGCCCGTCACTCTCGGGGTGCGGCTGGTCAGCACCATTGCTGACTGCCTCCAGCACGTGGGACAGGCCGCGTACGCCAAAGGCTTGAACCCCGGGTCCGCTTAAAGGACGAGCACGGTTAGGGAAGCAGGTGTCTGCGGCGCGTCGTTCATTCTGCGCCTGACCCAGTATTCTTGGAGGGGCGCCTTTCGCGCCGCCGCCATCCGGCGCAACCGGCCGGCGGCGAACCACCTGCGCCAACGCATCAACGCAAGTTTAAGGAAGACAAACCGTGGCAGAAGACGCTCGTGACCGCAGGGACCACCAGTCCGGCCCTGACGTGCCCCAGTACCATGGCGTGCCGGCCAATGCACTTCCGCTGACGGCCAGCGAGGACCGGCAGTGGGCAACGCTGGCACACTTCGGCGGTATCCTCGGCTGCGTGCCGGCACTGCTGATCTACCTCATTTTCCGGGAGCGTGGACCGTTCACAGCCCAGGAATCCAAGGAAGCCCTCAACTTCACCCTGCCGCCCACCATCGCGGCGGTGCTCGCGAACCTTCTGGTGCTCCTCCCGGTGGTGGGAAATATTTTCGCTGTCATCGCCACCCTGATCTGGATTGCGCTGACGTGCTTCGCGGTGTCCGCCGGCATCCACGTCAACCGGGGCCAGCCGCACCGGTACCAGTACAACCTTCGCTGGATCAAGTAACCGCAAAGCGGCCCCAGACCTGTTTTCGGGTCTGGGGCTGCTGTTGTTTAAGCCTCTGCTGTTGCCTGCGGATTCAGTCTGGCAGGATTCTGCGGACAACGGCGTCGGCCAGCAGGCGGCCCTTAAGGGTGAGAACCAACAACCCGCGGAAAGCCTCCGCCGGCGACACGAGGCCGTCGGCAATGAGCCCGGCCACAGCGTGCTTGCCCGCGTCGGACAGCGAGCTGACCTCCACTCCTGATGCCAGGCGGGTCTCAAGCATTATCCGCTCCACGCCGCGGGTCTCGGCGTCGAGTGTTTCGCGGCCGGCAGCGGGCGACACCCCGGAGCCGAGCCTGCCGGCGTAGGCCGTGGGGTGCTTCACGTTCCACCAGCGGACTCCACCGACATGCGAGTGCGCGCCAGGTCCGATGCCCCACCAGTCGTCCCCGCGCCAGTAGGCCAGGTTGTGGCGGCACGCCTGTTCGGCAGTGGCTGACCAGTTGCTGACCTCATACCAGCGGAGTCCGGCGTCGGAAATCATCTGGTCGGCGAGCTCGTATTTGTCGGCATGGTCGTCGTCGTCGATTCCGGGAACTTCGCCACGGCGGATCTGGGCGGCGAGCTTGGTGCCGTCCTCAACGATCAGCGCGTAGGCGCTGATATGGTCCGGCTGGTACGACAGTGCGGTCTCCAGGGAGAAGCGCCAGTCTTCGAGGGACTCCCCCGGCGTTCCGTAGATCAGGTCCAGGCTGACGGCGAGCCCGGCGTCGCGCGCCCACTGCACCACAAGCGGGACACGGCTTGGGGTGTGGGTGCGGTCCAGGACCTTCAGCACGTGGGGCACCGCGGACTGCATACCGAAGGAGACCCGCGTGAAGCCCGCATCTGCGAGCAGTTGCAGGGACTCCGGCGTGACTGAATCGGGGTTAGCCTCCGTGGTCACTTCGGCGTCCGGTTCGATCCCCCATGTGGCGATGGCGCCGCCGAGGATTTTGGCCAGGTCCTCCGCCGGCAGGAGCGTCGGCGTGCCGCCGCCGAAGAACACGGTGCTCAGCTTCCGGGCAGGCAGGCCCGACTGCTCCAGGACCCGGGCGGCAAGGTCCACTTCCGAAATGGCGGTGGAAGCGTATGCGTCCTGGGAGGCGCCGCCCCCGAGTTCCGTGGCCGTGTAGGTGTTGAAGTCGCAATAGCCACAACGCACCGCGCAGAACGGGATGTGCACGTACAGCCCAAAGGCCCGCGCTGCCGCACCGTCCGCCGCCTGTTGGGGCAGCAGACCGTCCGACGGCGCGGGATCGCCCAGGGGAAGAACGCTAGGCATGTGTGCGGCCTCCGGTGGTTCCGGCCACGGTCATCACTACTTCTTGGCCTTGTCCTTGGATTCGTCGGTGGTCAGGGCGGCGATGAAGGCCTCCTGGGGTACTTCCACGCGGCCCACCATCTTCATGCGCTTCTTGCCTTCCTTCTGCTTTTCCAGCAGTTTGCGCTTACGGGAGATGTCACCGCCGTAGCACTTGGCGAGAACGTCCTTGCGGATGGCGCGGATGGATTCACGGGCGATGATCCGGGATCCGATAGCCGCCTGAATCGGCACCTCGAACTGCTGGCGCGGGATCAGCTCGCGCAGCTTGCCGGTCATCATCACGCCGTAGGCGTAGGCCTTGTCCTTGTGGGTGATCGCGCTGAAGGCGTCCACCTGTTCGCCCTGCAGCAGGATGTCCACCTTGACCAGGTCGGCGACCTGTTCGCCGTCGGCCTTCCAGTCCAGCGAGGCGTAGCCGCGCGTCTTGGACTTGAGCAGGTCGAAGAAGTCGAAGACAATTTCCGCCAGCGGCATCCAGTAACGCAGCTCAACACGGTCTTCGGACAGGTAGTCCATACCGCGCATAACGCCGCGGCGGCCTTGGCACAGCTCCATGATGGCGCCGACGAACTCGTTCGGTGCCAGGATAGTGGCAGCCACCATGGGCTCACGGACTTCGTTGATCTTTCCGGAAGGGAACTCGCTGGGGTTGGTGACCGTAACCACGCTCTTGTCCTCGAGCGTTACCTCGTAGACCACGTTCGGGGCGGTGGAGATCAGGTCCAGGTTGAATTCGCGTTCGAGGCGCTCACGGACGATTTCAAGGTGCAGCAGGCCCAGGAATCCGACACGGAAGCCGAAGCCCAGGGCTGCGGAGGTTTCCGGTTCGTAGATCAGGGCTGCATCATTCAGCTTGAGCTTGTCCAACGCGTCGCGCAGCACAGGGTAGTCGGTGCCATCCAGGGGGTAGAGGCCGGAGAACACCATGGGCTTGGGGTCCGCGTAGCCGCTCAGGGATTCCGAGGCCGGCTTGGCCAGGTTGGTGACGGTGTCGCCCACCTTGGACTGGCGGACGTCCTTCACGCCGGTGATCAGGTAGCCCACTTCGCCGACGCCCAGGCCCTTGGACGGGGTGGGCTCGGGTGAGCTGACGCCGATCTCGAGGAGCTCATGGCTGGCCCGGGTGGACATCATCTGGATGCGTTCGCGGGGGTGGAGCATGCCGTCCACGACGCGCACGTAGGTGACCACACCGCGGTAGGTGTCATAGACGGAGTCGAAGATCATGGCACGGGCGGGGGCATTCGGGTCCCCCACGGGAGCAGGAAGGTCCCGGACAATCTTGTCCAGCAGCGCCTCGACGCCGACGCCGGTCTTGCCGGAGACAAGAAGTACGTCTTCAGGATCACCGCCGATCAGGCTGGCAAGTTCCGCGGCGTACTTCTCCGGCTGTGCCGCCGGGAGGTCGATCTTGTTCAGGACCGGGATGATGGTGAGGTCGTTCTCCATCGCCAGGTACAGGTTGGCCAGCGTCTGGGCTTCGATGCCCTGCGCTGCGTCCACCAGGAGCACTGCTCCTTCACAGGCGGCAAGGGAGCGGGACACCTCATACGTGAAGTCCACGTGTCCCGGGGTGTCGATCATGTTCAACGCGTAGTTAACGCCGTCCAGTTCCCAGGGCATGCGCACTGCCTGGGACTTGATGGTGATGCCGCGCTCTCGTTCGATATCCATGCGGTCCAGATACTGGGCCTTCATGTCGCGCGACTGCACGACGCCGGTGAACTGCAGCATGCGGTCGGCCAGGGTGGATTTACCGTGGTCAATGTGCGCGATGATGCAGAAATTCCGAATGATGGCCGGATCTGTCGCGGCGGGCACCGGGGCGGTGCGGGCCATGGGAGACACGCAGGGTCCTTACTGTTGGCATTTCCGCGGCGTCATTCCGGGCCGAACTCGGGCCATCCTGCTCCTGCCGCATATCTGAACCTCTAGTCTCCCACGTTCGGGCGCGCCGCAGTACATTCGGAGCCACTGTGCATTCGAAGCGCAGTACATGTCAGGAGTCCGGCATGCCGGAACGGCCCGGCGGTATGGTTGCCGCATGGACATGAACTTCCGCCGCAGCATCGGCAACGCCGTCCGCGCATCGCTCCGCTTCCTCGCAGGCTCCCCGCACCCCACACGGTCCGGCAGGGGCGGCGCAAAGAACGGTTCGGCCTACGCGTCGCCGGCATCGTCCGGAAAGTCGCCGCGGATTGCCGCGTCCCGCACGGGCACGGCGGTTCTGTCGGGTCCCTATCCCGGCGACTTCCAGGGCACGACGACCCTGCGGTACTCCCCTTCCCCGGACGGCCGGCCCGATCCCGGCGAGGTGGTGTGGACCTGGGTCCCTTATGAAGAGGACCATTCCCGCGGCAAGGACCGCCCAGTGCTGCTTGTCGGGAGTCAAGGGCAGTACCTGTTGGGCCTGATGCTGACCAGCAAGGACCACGATGGACATCCCCGCGGGCAGCGCGACTACGTTGACATCGGCACGGGCCCGTGGGACCGGGAAGGGCGTCCCAGCGAAGCCAAGCTGGACCGGGTCCTCCAGATCCGCCCCGCCGACATCAGGAGGGAAGGGGCCATCCTGGATCGCAGCCAGTTCTCGCTGGTGGCAGATGCGCTGAGGCGGCTGCGAGGGTGGAAATGAGGCGCCGGACGCGCCACACCCACGCACATCGTGTCTACCGGGCGAATTCTGCTATTATTTATAGCTGTGTGTCCGTGCAGGTCGACGGCCACTGATGGTTGGCCGCCATAGGTATCCCCACGCCGCTCAGTCAATGGCCAGCCTGAAAGCCCTCTAGACCATTTCCGCATTAAAAAGAGAGTTCACACGTGGCAAATATCAAGTCCCAGAAGAAGCGCATCCTGACCAACGAAAAGGCTCGCCTGCGCAACAACGCAGTCAAGTCCGAGCTGAAGACTGCCATCCGCGCCGTCAACACCGCCGTTGAGTCCACTGACAAGGAAGCCGCTACTACTGCGCTCGTTACTGCCAGCCGTAAGCTGGACAAGGCTGTCAGCAAGGGTGTTCTTCACAAGAACAACGCTGCAAACCGCAAGTCGGCGATCTCCAAGAAGGTCAACGCACTCTAAGGTTTTCCAGTTCAACTGAACTGATGCTTGTGGCCGGCACCATTGGTGCCGGCCACATCTCTTTAAGCCGGCCCCTCTCCTTCAACCGGCCAGGGCTCCGGGGCATTGTACGAACCCGCAGGGTGATGCGCGCCCGCCAGGCGTCCCTAGCGGCCGCGCGCTGCCGTGGCGATGACCGTGACCGCGTGCTCCACGGCATAGACAGGATCCCGGGACAGTCCTTTCACCTGCGCGTCGGCCTCGGCCGTGACCTGAATGGATCTTGCCAGGCCCTCCGGAGTCCACCGCCGGACATCTCGTTGCGCCTGTTCCACGAGCCACGGCTGCATGCCAAGCTGCCTGGCGATCTGCGCCGATGATCCTTGGGCGCCCGCGACCTTCGCGACTGTCCGCAGCTTCGCGGCCAATGCCGCCACCAGCGGCACGGGGTCGGCTCCTGTGGCGAGGGCGTGACGGAGCGTGGATAGTGCCACGGGAGCGTTGCCGGCCATGGCGGCGTCGGCCACTTTGAATGCCGTGGCCTCGACCCTCCCCCCGTAGTAGCGGTCGACCATGTCTGCGTCCACTGCCGTGGACGCATCGGCGATCAGCTGGCTGCAGGCCGCCGCAAGTTCCGACAGGCTGGCGCCGACGGCGTTCACGAGCGACTGCACGGCATCCGGCTCTATGCGCCGCGACGCTGCCTTGAATTCAGAGACCACGAAGGCGGTCTTTTCGGCGTCCTTCTTCAGCGGCTGGCAATCAACAACCGGCCATCCCCCGGCCTTGACGGCATCCAGGAGCTTCTTGCCCCGGGCGCCGCCTCCATGCCGAAGAACCAAAACCGCATCCTGCTCCGGCTGCTGCAAATAGCCAAGCGCGTCGGCCAGGAAAGCATCGTTCATGGATTCGAGGCCTTCGACCTCGATGAGCTTGCTCTCACCAAACAGGGAGGGACTGACGTTCATCGCCAGCGACCCCGCCTCATAGATCCCGGCGTTGAGCCGGGTGACCTCAACGTCCGGAGCAGCCGCCCGGACCTGCGAGCGTACACGGTCCATTGCCCGGATGCCGAGGTATTCTTCCGGCCCCGTGACGAGCACGACGGCGGCCGGCGTCACGTCCCGCCAGGTGGCAGTGTTCGTCGCCGTCGTCCTGGATCGTTGGGTCTGGGCAGCGGCCACTCTAGGTTCCTCCCGGGATACACATTGCTGCCTCTAAGCCTGCCATGGCGCACCCGCTGCACCAAGCCGCGCACGGCAGTGCGCAGCGGGTCGACCCTGTCCGCTGCGGACGTTTGCGGGAAGGGTGCGTGAGTCGTCACCATCACCTGCTTAAGCAGTTAAGCCCCTTGAACCCCACCACGCGAGGAGAACGACCATGGCCGCAAAGTTCGAACTGTATCTGGACGCGGATGACTGCTTCAGGTTCCGACTCGTCGGATTGGACGGTACCGTCATGCTTACGTCGGAGGCATTCGCACATGAAGATGTCGCAATCGCTGGCATCTGGACCGTGCGAGAAGCCGCCGCCGCTGGGAGAGTCGTGGACCTCACGGGTTCGGACACCACAGTCTGACGCCGCGACGCGGCCCCGCGCCTGTCCGTCACGATCCGGCCGTTTGCTGGTTAGCCCTGCGCGACCATTGTCGGGTTGACGGGCTAAGGAAAGGACAAGAAATGGGTGGGTCGGGACAGGTTCGGGCGACAGCGGAAAATGAACAAACCCTGATTCGGGCACTGCCGTCACGATTGACCCGGACGCCTGCCCGGGATACTGCCGCCCAGGGCCAGGCCAAGGGCAAGGCGCAGGTTGTTGGCGCTGGGATCCTCCATGATCCGGTCGAATTGTCCAGACGTGTCAACAGGGTCTTCTCGGCCGTTGAACCGGAAATGAGCAGGGAAGCGGGGCTGGCAGTCATCACAGGGCTCCTGGCCGGATCGGGGCACGTACCGACCGCTCAGTGGTGGGACAATCTCCTCGACGGCGTCCCCAACTCCGTCAGAAGGCCTGAAGTGCTGGACACACTTGCCAGATGGCTCGACGTCGACGCCAGGTACTTCACGCACACGGACCGTGAACGTGACGACCGCATCGAAGCCGAGCTGGATCTCTACCGTGCCCTCAGAGAAATCCACGCCCGGCTGATGGATGACGGGATCCAGGGCGGCAGGGAAGTCACCGCCCGCCGGATTCAGGAACTTACGGCAATTCTCCACAAGCATTATCCGACCCCACGCAGATAGACGCCATGACAGGGATCAATCGCGGCGGGGGTTTGCCTCCCGCCGTGCAGCCCTGTGAGCAGTGTGGCCGTGCGACGTGGGGCTAGGGGGAGTGCGGCCGTGTTGGACGCGCGGCCATGTGGGACATTCGGGTTGTGGGACGGGGGCCTCCGGCAAGAACTCGAGCCTTCCGGATGCCGCCCGTCCCGTCCGCTCGCGGGTGTCTCATGTCCGCGTCGCGAATGTGCAGTCAGACGTCTTTTGGCTGGGGGGTGGCCGCCGGACGCAGCATGGACAACTGATCGCCTGCACACTCCCCTAACTTCCCAGGCTGTGATTCGTGACGCGGGGACCACCGCGTCCAGACCTTGGCCGAAGTGACAGGTTACGATCCGCCCTGCTGCTCGTACGCGCTGCGCAGCCCGGCCTTGGCACGGACCAGCAACGCCGAGACCGCGTTGGGTTCAATGCCCAAAACCGGTGCTATGTCTCTTGGCTTCTGTCCCATGACCTCGGCGTACCACAGCACTTTCCGCCACCGCTCCGGCAAGGAACGCATCGCACAAGCGACGTGCTCATGCTCGAACACAGACAGAACAGTCTCAAGCCCGTGGTCGTCAACAGGACCCCGATCCAGGGCCTCGTCCGGTGCTGGCTGCTCACGGCCGCGCCTTGTCCAGAACGTCATCGCGACTGAACGGATTGCAGTGTTCAAGTAAGGGCCAAACACGTCTGTCGGTCCGTACCCGTTTCTGATGGCGCCGACAGCCTTCGCGAAGCTGTCATGAAGCACGTCCTCGGACTCCTGGGCGCCGGACATCAGACCCCGGATGAACCGCAGCCCCGGCTCGCGATACCTTTCATATAGCACCGCCATGGATTCCGCATCCCCGGACCGGACGCCGTCAATCAAATCCGATTCAGGGCCGAAAGCCGCCGGCACCGAAGAGGACTCCGTCGCGGCGCTAGCCTCCGACACGTTCTGCTTGGCCCCGGAGGGCTCGCTTGATGCTGCAGGGCATAGTTGCCCATCCCCCGGTGAAGCGTGCTCAAGTGTTTCCATGTGGTTGCCTGCCGTCGACGCTGAAAGGTGAGGCCATGCCCCCTGTGCCTCACTCCATTCACCTCGGATAAGCCCGTTTCATGACGCCGTGGCCGGCGATTCTTTGCGAAAACGTTGGCACGTGCTGACGGATCGGACGTGATCTGGCCGTGCCAGTGATTCTCTTGCCGCCGCCAGGCGTCACCTTTTCGCCTCCGGGCCGTTAATGGGCTAGTAAATCCGTATCGCCGGGCAGTTGCCCGTTCAGCGATGTCACTTGGGGGGGTCCATCATCAGCATTTCCAGCGGAAATTCGACCGGTCAAGATCCCACAAGCACCGCCCAAAGCGTACTTGCCCCCAAACCGCCAGGTGTCCCTTTCTCGGATCCAGCGCCGGCCATGCCCGGGCCGGATCTCGTGTCCTGCAGAAAGACCGGATCAGCCCGGACCGGTAGGATGAAGATCATCAGCATAGGCAGCAATCCGGGGGTGATCGGCATGCCTAAAGAACATGACCCGAGGATGACCGTATCGGTCGGCCAGCGGGAGTTCGAGGAACTGAACCGCGAATGGGCTGACTACGTTGCCGCGACCGGTGGGGGCGCAGGCCCGGTTGACCCGGTTCTCACACTACGACGGACTGGCCGGATCCTGCGGTCCCTGGACCGACTGCTGGCGTCAATGGACCGCGAGGATGGCACGACTGATCATCCCTCGGCGCCACAAGCATGAATGACCAGCGTGAATAGAGGCGGCTTCCGTAACACAGCAACTTGTTCATGTTTTTTATGACCAAAACTTATTGAAAGCTGCACAAGGTGATTTTGTGAAGGCTAACATCTTTCGTATCCGCCAGGAATTCATCGTCCGCCCGGAGTCACCATGTTCACAGTTTCCCCTCTGCCACCTGCCGCATCCACGTGCCAGGGGTGGTTGTGAAGGCCTCCTCCCGGACCATGCTCCCCGGCGGATCTGCGGGAATGAAAGCAGATATGGCCGAGGCGGAGGCAACGGCCGAAGCCGAAGCCGAAGCCAGCCTTGTCAAGGATTGCCGGGAAGGCAGGGCAGGGGCAGTTCTTGAGCTGTACCGGATCCATTGGGAACCTGCCCTGGCGTATGCCCGGAGGCTGAGCAGGTCTATACATGACGCAGAGGACATCGCCGCGACGGCCTTCCTCAAATCACTCTCGGCGATGCGACGCGGGAAAGGGCCAGTTGGGCCGATCCGGCCCTATCTTCTCAGGGCCGTCCGCTCAGCGGCACTGGACCGTCATTCGTCCGCTGAGCATCCATCAGAACGAATAGCCGAGCTGGCTGACGATCGGAACCCCGGTCGCGACCATACTGGCCAGCAGGAGCATGATTTCGTGGCGGAGGCCTTCGCGACACTGCCCATCCGTTGGCAGCGTGCTCTTTGGTATGTGGAAATTGAAGGACTGAAGCCGCGCGAAGCCGCCCCTCTTCTCGACATCACGCCCAACGCGCTCTCGGCCCTCCTCAGGCGTGCGCGGAACGGCCTTCGTGAAGCCTATCTGGTGGTGTATCTGCGCAACGCAGAAGACAGCGGCTGCGAGTCCATGCTTCCGTTTCTGGCCAGCGCTGCACTGGAGCGCGCTACCGCGGCGAACCAGGCCCAGGTGGACAGTCACATCCGCACCTGCCGGAGCTGCCGCCGGGCACTTCACGGATTGGGCGACGTCAGTTCTAAAATGTACGGCGTCCACCCCGGACTTCTTCCAGCGGTGCTCTCGCCTGTAATGGCCGTCCGGATCCTCGAGCTCTTGTCTTCCCCCGCCCATTGCCCCTTGGCCCACATCGCGGAAACCTTCCATGAATCCGCTGACATTGTCCCTACTGTCCTCCAAGGGCTGAAAGCCCTCGGAGCAGCGGCGGCCGTTGTGATGCTCATGCTGCTGCCTGCAGGGCCGAACGCTGCAACGACGGAGCTGGAGTCCGATGGCCGGTTCGGTGATTGCTCCGCTTACGCAACATCCGTCGGTTGTAGGCCACATTCAGCCTTCGGCCCGGTTTACCTCCAGTCACGGGCCGAAACGCGCGGATCCCAGTAGGCAGGACCTACCGGGACGGTTATCCAGGAGATGGTTGCCGAGGGGACAGTTGCCACAGCACAGGTGCGTCAGCCAGGGTAATCCAATGGAGACGGCTCACGCCGCCGGACGTCCGCTTTGCCTCGGCCAGCCCCGCACCCTTCACAGGGAGCTACGGCCAGTTGTTCCAACTGCCTCGCATAGGCCGTGACGTCCTGCAGGGTTTCAACGAGCCAAGGCACGTCAACATGGGCCAGCTGCGACTGTGCCCAAACCCCCGCCACCGGGCCCAGGGGGTCGATGGCCTGACGCCGGAGTCTGCGAATCAGCTCCAGCCGGTCCTCAACGGAATCGAGCGCCTCCTTCTCCCCGTATGACGAACATCTGATATCCGGTGTGGCCTGCCCGTTCATTGATTGTTCCTTCCAAGGAGTTGCCGTGACGCTTGAAGTCACACAGTGCTCTCAGTTCGCTATAGAACAAACGCCGAACCCAGCTCTTCGTGACGCGTGCCATAGCTGAAGGCCAATGAAATGAGTCAGCCGGCAGGGTCTGACCGTGCGGCGTAAGCGTTGGCCTGGTCGCGCACCTGGACCACGTAGGAATCCGACTGGTTATAGGAGAACACGGCGTCGTTCCACCCTCGGGCGGTCGTGAGGTCACGGCCGCCCGAGCACAGATACGAGGCGGCACTGAAGGCGGCGTCGTCGATACTAAGGGGGTCGGCTTCTCCGTCTCCGTTCCCATCCCGCCCGGACAGCTGCCAGGTGGAGGGAATGAACTGCATTGGCCCGACGGCATGATCCCAAAGGGCGTCACCGTCCAGAGCGCCTGCGTCCGTGTCAGGAATGGCGGCGAATCCTTCCCCGTTGAGGCTGGGACCGATAATCGGCCTGCTCGCCTGACCGGCACTCGTCAAAGTTCCGCCGCCGTGACTTCCGTGGGCGGACTCGATGAAGCCGATGGCTGCCACCGTATTCCAGCCGATCCGGCAGGTCGGGGACTCGGCGTTGGCCATACCGGCTGCGGCCGCGTAAGCCAGGATGGCCCGGGCCGGGATGCCGGTCCGGGCCGCAGTCCGGTTGAGCCACTGGGCATCAACTGTGCTCCTGGTGATGTTCACCGCAGGGGTGCTGTCGGTTGAAAGCACCCCGAGTTTCGCCTCCGATTTCGGCGGCGGAGGCTGGACGCCGTGCCTCCCCCCGCCGGACACGTGAAGTGTCCAGAACGAGAACCCCGTAATGACGCAGACTGTGAAAAGGCAGAGGACTGCGAGCCGCTTCAGACGGAGCATGAACTACCACGCATCATCTGCGCCTTTGCGCCTCATCACAGTCGGTTGCCACATGGCTGATTCTCTTTTCATGGTTTTGTTGTCTGACCGGAAAGCAACCTACACCACTGCACGGCATTCCTGTCGAGTTCAGTTCGGCACGCCGCAAACGCGCAATCGGGTGTGCTACCGGCTGGTCCACGCGCACCAGCACGGGAATGCCTGAAGTCCAATGCGCGTTAATTCAGATGTCCGGCCGATCTGGAGTCGCTCGCCGGACGCGGACAGGAAGGGAATGAGCAACACCATCGAATCAGTAGAAGACGAAGCCGGAAACGTCATCACGTACCGCAGGCACGCCAACGGCGGCGGGCTCATCGGACGAGGCGCGAAGGTGGACGACACTTCATTCATTAGGCCGACCACATATGTTGAGGCTCGCGCGTCCGTGGGCTCCGGTTGCCGCATCGGTGCGGGCTGCTGGATCGACCGCAAGGCACGCATCGGTAATGGTGTCTTCATTGGAGACGCTGTCTACGTGGGTGAAGGGGCAGCCGTCGGCAACAATGTTCACATCGGCAGCCACTCACGCATTGGAGCGCGCGCCCAGATTGACGACGGGGTCCGTCTCCATGGCGACAGCACCGTCAGGGAAGGCGGCCACATCTCAGCCGGCAGCACGCCGACGGCCGGATCTTCCGTAACCGCTCTGCCGCACCATAAGCTGCCGCACCACAAGCGGCCGCGCCGTAAGGAGCAGAGCCGGAACGCGGCGTGACGCAGGCGCCCCCGGGACGTGGTCGACCCCAAGGGCACCCCATGCCATGGCTTTCTGCAACTACCCGGCCTCGCGTGCTCAGTTGCCGATCATCGAAGCCGGAGGCTTGGGGAACGCCTTTGTCGGGTAGAGTCCGGCAACCTTGTTCATATATGTCGACCACTGCGGTCCGGCGAGCATGTAGCCGTCGATGCGGTCGTAGCGCTTGCCGTTGATGGTGAGGTTCCTGCCGGGCCGCTTCTGGCCCTCCATCGTGTCGCCAAAGAAGGACGCCGTGGCCAGCCCGGTGGTGTAGCCCACCACCCAGGTGGCGCCGTTGGTGTTGTTCGTGCCCGTCTTGGCCGCAATGGGCATCCCGGTCTTGATCTTGGGCCTGATGTGGACGCCGGACCCCTTCTTCATCACGTCCTGAAGCACCGCATTGACGCCACGGGCCACTTCCCGGTCCACGGTGACCTTGCAGCTTGGCTTCTGAGCGGGAAGGGTCCGCTTTGCGATATCGTTCACCCGCAGAATGGCAAACGGCTCACAGTAGCGGCCGTCAGCGGCGAAGGTGGCGAAGGCATTGGCCATCTGTAGCGGAGCCACTGCCGTCCCTCCGAGGATATTGCCCAGCTGGTGCATGTTGACCTGGGAGCCGTCCAGCCCGCTGTGAACACCCACTGCATCGACCATTTTCTGGATTCCGCAGAAGTCCAGCTGGGCAGCTTCGGCAAAGGTCGCGGTGTTGATGGAGTTGTACAGCCCATAGTCGGCGGGCATCCTCCGGTAGAACTCTCCCGAGTTGTTCTGCAGATCGTCGGAGGCATCGAGTCCCGCCCTGCGCTGCTGGCTACTGTAGGCGCCGAGGACCTTCCCGCAGGAGGAGCGCCACTTAAATCCGAGCGGGTACTCCCGCTGGGACGCGTCCACGACCTGCGTGATCTTCTTGCCCTCATTAAGCCATTGCGCGAAGATGAACGGTTTCATGGTGGAACCCGGCTGGAAGCCGCCGGCGCCATTGAGGTCATTGCCATTGGCGTCCTTGGAATCCACGTTGAAGTTCAGCTGCGTGTCGAACTTCCCCTTCCCCGGCAGGAACACCGTATTCTGCGCCATCGAGAGGATCTTGCCGGTACCGGGTTGGACAGTGACCAGTGATGCGCCCCATTTGGTTGGATTCGCCCCGGCCGTTGCATCGACCTGGGCCTGGGCCGCGGCCTGCAGACGGCTGTCGAGGGTGGTGGTGATGGTCAGCCCCCCGCGGCGCAGCCTCTGCTCGCGCGCTTCAATGTCTGCCCCGTAGGCGGGGTTGTTCAGGATCAACTGAGCGACATAGTCGCAGAAGTAGGGAGCCATCACAGCCCCGGCGCACCCTTGTTTGGAGGGCCGAATTTTCAATCCCACGTCGGCGGCCACGGCGTCGTCGTGCTGTTTTTGCGTGATCTTGCCCTGCTCGAGCATGGCGCCCAGGACCTGATTGCGGCGCTGGAGAGAGTTCTCTGGATTGGCCACCGGGTCATAGACGCTGGGGCTGTTGACGAGCCCGGCCAGGAGTGCGGCCTGTGGCAGATTGAGCTTGCTCGCAGGAATGCTGTAGTAGTACTGGGCGGCCGCTTCAATGCCATAAGCGTTGCGATTGAAGAAGACGATGTTGAGATAGCCTTCCAGGATCCTTTCCTTGGTGAATTTCTTTTCAAGCTCGATCGCCAGCCGCATTTCACGCAGCTTGTCCCCGATGTTCTTTTGCCCGCTGAGGATCACCTGCTCTTCATGTCCGGCGGAGATCCTTGCCTCGTTGGCCACATTGGTTACGTACTGCTGGGTGATGGTGGATGCCCCCTGCCGCTCCCCTTCAGTGAGGTTGGTGGTCAGTGCCCGGAGGACGCCCAGGGGATCGATCCCGCCGTGGTCGTAGAATCGGCTGTCCTCGATCGCCACGACCGCATCCTTGATGAACGGGGACATCTGTCGGAGCGGGATCCGCACACGGTTTTCCGCGTAGAAGGTGGCGATCGTCTTTCCGTCCGCCGTCAGCATCTTCGTGGTCTGCGCCGGCGGCTCGACCGCCAGTTCGCTCGGAAGGCTGTTGAAATAAGTGAGCGACCTGCTGGCCGCGGTGCCGGCGAGGGTGAATTGCGGAACAAGGTAGGCTGCCACGAGGACGCCGCAGATGCTGCTGAGGATGACGAATCCGAACATCCTCACCAGGAGCCTGCGGATTGGCGATGACAGGCGCGTTCTTGCCATGATTCCAGCTCACATCCCGTCCAATGTGACAACAGAATACGCGCCCGGCCAGCTCGGATCCAGACATCTGCAGGGTAAGCGGAACACTCTTTCTCTCCGCTCCCCAAAAGGTGCAAGCCTTGACCGTCCTGTGGCTGTTGTCGCTGCCTTCGCCCACCTTGGTCCCGACAGAAAACCCTCTGATGGCGCGATATGCGGGCCACCGGCTTCCGGGACTATTACTGGCCGGCGTCACGTCCCGCCAGGTGGAATTGTTCGTCGCCGTCGTCCTGGATCGCTGGGCCCAGGCAGCGGCCAGTCCAGGTTCCTCCCGGGATACATATTGCTGCCTCTGAGCCTGCCATGGTGCACCTGCTGCACCAAGCCGCGCATGGCGGTGCGGGCGGTCCGGGTCGACCCGGTCCGCTGGCACATCCGCACGATCCGCTCCAGTGTTTCGGCGATGGCGCCATGCGCGACGAAGACAAACCCCACCGTCCGGGCCGGACCCGCCGCCAACCAGACGAGCAGCACGTTCAGAACAGAGAACAGCACCATGGTGAACAGTCCGAAGGGGCCCTCTGGCCACGGCGGGGCCGCACCCGGCAGCCCAGCCATGAACCTGGCCACGCCGGCCACTCCAGCCGCGAAAAGCCCGGCGGCCCCGATCAATGGCGCTGCAAGCCACGGAAGCAGCGGAACAAGCGGCACCGCAGCGGTGCCCAAGATCGTGACCGGGGCAATCAGCGGTGCTGCCAGTACGTTGGCAAGCAGGGAATACGTGGCGAACTGGGGCTGCAGCATCACGATCACGGGACCACACAACAGCTGGGCGGACAACGGCACGGCTGCCCCGGCTGCCATCCAGCGCGGGATGACAGCTGGGATCCAGGACACTATCTGCCGGCCCAACACGATGATGCCAAGGGTGGCCAGGACCGACAGCAGGAATCCGAAGCTTGTGCCGAGTCCGGGGTCGATGAGCAGAAGCCCGATGACCGCCAAGCACAGGAAACTCAGTCCGCGCCCTCCTCGTCCGCCGGCAAGGGACGCCACGGCGATCGCACCCATCAGCGAGGCCCGCAGGACGCTGGCATCCGGCCCAACCATCAGCACAAAGAGCCCCAGGCCTGCCAGGGCCAAGGCAGCCGCGGGAAGCCGTCGGAGCCGCAGGCTGCGCGCCGCCAGCAACAGGGCTCCAAGGATGAGGCTGCAGTTGGCCCCGCTGACGGCAGTCAGGTGGGTGAGCCCCACCGTCTGCATTGAGAGCTCCAGTTGTTCGTCCAGACCGCTCGTGTCACCCATGACCATGCCGGGCAGGAGCCCTCTGGCATCAGTGTCCAGCCAGCCCGCGGCGGCCGAGAACTGCCTTCCCAGCGACGCCGGCCCTGATGTCCACGCATCGGCGGGTTCAAGCGCATTGGGAGCCGCGGATGCAGCCAGGATGCCAGCCTCCGCCTGGCCGGAGTCCGGAGGGCGGAGCTTCCCGGCAGCGCGAACCCGCTGGCCAGGAGCCACATGTTGCCAGTCAGCACCGCCTAGAATCACCACCCGGGCCTCAGCCCGGAGCAGCTGGCCCCCTGTGCTCAGCGACGTGACGGTTGCGTCCACCGACCAGCGTGATGACAGGTCGGATCCGCCTTGCGATTTCAAGGCGCGTGGAGCGCCCGCGATTTCAACCTCGGCCAGGCATGATGCACGGGCCGCAACGGCCTCTGCCACAGGCCCATCATGCTTCTGTGCCGAAGATACCGCCGAGTGCGCCGCGGCGGCGACGGACAGCAGCATCGCGGCTGCCATTGTCAGCAGGAAGCTCCGGCCGGGATACCCTCCAGTCCTGTGCCGCCGCATGACCGTTACCGCCAGCAGGACCGAGACCGCGGCCACGGCGCAGGACAGCCCGAGGAGCCATGTGGCGTGCAACCAGGGCCCGGCGCCGGCGGCAGCCCACACGAAAAGGGCAGGCGGGATCAAACGAAGGTCCACACGGCGCCGCCTCTCCCCGGCCGGACTGGCGGCCCGCTCCTCGGGAACCAGCCTGGACAAGATCCGCTCGCGGAGGATTTGCAGGGGCACCGATGGAGGCTGTCTTACAGCTGCGGTTCCGGCCGGAGCCGGAGCCGCCGCCGGAGGAGCCCCTCCGGGCCCGCCCTGCTCAGCCGTGCCGCGCACAGCAGCCTGCACATAGCGGTGCCATCTGCTGGTTCGCGCTGACTGGCCGCTGTCCATCTCAGACAGTCACCAGCGGAAGCAGCGTTTCCAACATTTTGGGTCCCACGCCGTCCACGGCGTCGAGCTCCTCGGCCGTTTTGAACGGGCCCTGCTCTGTGCGCCAGTCAATGATGCGCTGGGCCAGCACGGGCCCGACCCGCGGCAGGCTGCCAAGCTCTTCAAGGGAAGCCGTATTCAGATTTATCTTGTCCGTCGCCGGGGATTCGCCGCCGCCCCCTGCGCCTGGGGTCCCGGATTTGGCCGCAGCGTCCGGAGCATCTGCCGGCGCTTCACCGGGTGCCCCCTGCTGCAGGGCGTCCGGCTG
Organism: Arthrobacter sp. NPDC093139; assembly: GCF_044754165.1. Lineage (NCBI taxonomy): Bacteria > Bacillati > Actinomycetota > Actinomycetes > Micrococcales > Micrococcaceae > Arthrobacter > Arthrobacter sp. NPDC093139. The sequence goes on along the minus strand of NZ_JBIVOO010000001.1, from coordinate 309,750 downwards.
CCCCGGTTCACCGTGGCGCGGGATGTATATTTTCTGGCCGTCCTCCAGCACAGTGGCGAGATTGAGCCGGTTCAGATCCGCTGACGCCGTTCCCCCGCCGGCTGCTGCAATGGCGTCATGGACGCGGCTTCCCTTGGGGACTCTTACCACCCCTGCCTTCTTCACCGCTCCGGCGACGTGTACGACAAAGGGTCCCGTGGACGCGTTGTGGCCGGAGCCTGGGCCGGCAGTAGCCGCACTACCGGCGGTTTCTTCCGTTCCATCAGCGCCGCCGTCATCCTCCCGTCTCCCGCTTTCGGCGGGGAACGCGCCTGGCTCGGAAGCCCTGGCCGTTTGACTGACCGCGGTCAAAGGCACGACTTCCTGGGCTGTGGCCGCTACCCGCCACCAAAGCCACCCGCCTGCTGCCAGCGAGATGACGCCGAGCAGCACGGTAGCCCGAAGCCCCAGACGCCACCTGACGCGGGAAACCGCCGGGCCCGGGGAAGCTACGTGACCGGCACCGGCCCCGTTGGCGTTGCCGTAGGCGAATCCCCTGCCGCTGCCCAGTTCCAGCAGACCCGCAGGCTCTTCACCACCGCCCTTCGTGTCGGCCGCCGCCGCACGATCTGGCACAGTATCGGCCGCCGTCGTGTCACCGGCCGTCGTATCAGCGGCCCGGGCACCGGAACTGCTCCCCTGCGGCGGGCCCAGACGAGCGGCCAGGCGGGCGGCAGGTTCGCCAGCGCCAGGATCCGCAGGCTGAAGGCCGGGAGCCGTAACCCTGCTTGCGCGTGAACGCCTGCCTGTGTCCGGGCGCGGCGCAGCGCTGGCTGCAGGTCCAGCGGTCCGGCGTGACATACGCACCACCGTAGGAGACGACGGTTCCTTCCCGACAGGTGTGGACCGCTGTATGTGGATAGACCGTCAGCGGGCCTTCCCAGGATCCGCCTGAACCGACTGACCTGGCTGGATTGGTTGCCCTGACAGCCCTGACTGAACGGGATGCCCCGACTGTCCGGCATGCGGAGCCGGCGCTTCCGCTGTGCCCTGTGCCTGGCTGAGGACGGCGGCACCACAGACGGTGCTCTCGCTGACAATGACGGCGAGGACACCGAGCCCGGCGTGCGCCGCGAGCACCGCCGGCAGGGAGCTGATCTGTGCCGGCGGGCTGTCCGGCAGAGCGACGGCGAGCCGGGAGGCGAGGAGTTCGGCTTCCGGCTGGTTCCCGAAGTGGTGGATGGCCAGCCTGGCCTCCTTTGGCGGTCTGGCCGCGGCATCCGCCACCACGAGTTCCTCCAGGCGGGCGATGGCTTTGGCGGCGGAACGGATCTTTTCGAGCGGAACGATCTTGCCGCCGTCGACCGCGAGGATCGGCTTGATGGCGAGCATGGTTCCCAACAGGGAGGCGGCGGCCCCGATCCGTCCGCCCCTCCGCAGCTGTTCCAGACTCGGGACGTAGAAGTAGACCTTGGTCTTGGAGAGACGTTCCTCGGCGAACCGCCGCACTTCCGCGGCGGTTCGCCCATCAGCCGCGGCCACTACAGCGCTTTGCACCGCCAGTCCCTGGGCCATGCCGACGGTCCGGGTGTCCAGCACCTCGACGGGAATGCCGACGCGTGCGGATGCGATCCGGGCGGAATCGGCGGTGCCGGAGAGATCGCCGGAGATATGGATGGACACGACCGCCTCGTAGCCGTGGCGGGCGGCCGCCAGATATGCCTGCTCAAACTGGCCGGGGGATGGCCTGGAGGTCTTGACGGGCGTGGCCGCGGCAAGGGCAACCGCGATGGTCTCGGTGATGTCGTCCTCGCCCTCACCGTAGATTTCATCGCCCACCATGACCGGCATGGGCACCACCGCAAGGCGCCTGTCGCGGGAGAAGCCCCTCACCCACTCAGCGGGCAGCGCGGCAGCGGAGTCCGTCACCACGGCGGTCCGCACGACGACGGCGGGCTCCGCCGCGGACGGTACCCGCCCGGGTACGGTTGCCTGGCGGAGGCGGGCCAGGTGGTCCTTCAACCACAGCCAGGCGCCCGGCTCACGATCGATCACGGCACCTCCTGCGGTTCGGGCCGGCCGCCGGTGAAAACCGGCGGCCGGTGCCCGGCTGGCGAGTTGGCCCGGCTAGGCCGGGACGATGTTGACCAGTTTAGGGGCCCGCACGATGATCGTACGGATCCCGCGGCCATCAAGTGCCCGCTGGACATTTTCCGAGGCCAGCGCCAGTTCGCGCAGTTCATCCTCGGTGATGCCGGGCGAAACCTCGAGCCGGTCCCTGACCTTGCCCTGGACCTGCACGACGGCGGTGATCGTTTCCTGCACCAGCAGGGCGTCGTCGTGGGCCGGCCATCCGGCGTTCGCCACGGAGGCAGGGTGCCCCAGGACGTTCCACAGGTCTTCCGCAGTGTACGGAGCGAACAGGCTAAGGATGATAGCCACCGCTTCGGCTGCTTCGCGGACCGCGGGGTCCCCGCTGCCGGCGCCGGTGTCGATCGTCTTGCGCGTGGCATTGACCAGCTCCATCAGCTTGGCCACCACAACGTTGAACTTGTTGTTGTCCAGCAGTTCCGCGGCGTCGGCGATGGTGCGGTGCGTTACTGACCGCAGGGCACGGTCGCCGGTGGTGACGTCCACGCCGGGCTTGCTGGTCACGTCCTGTCCCAACCGCCAGGCGCGGGCCAGGAACTTCGCGGATCCCGACGGCGAGACGTCCGCCCAGTCGACGTCGTCCTCCGGCGGGGAAGCGAAGATCATGGTGAGGCGGACGGCGTCCACGCCGAATTTGTCCAGCTGCTCGCCCAGGTCCACGCCGTTCCCCAGCGACTTGCTCATGGCCTTGCCGCCGTTCAGGACCTGCCCTTGGTTCAGGAGGGCGCTGAAGGGCTCATCAGCTTCGAGGAGGCCCATGTCATGAATGACCTTGGTAAAGAAGCGTGCATAGAGCAGGTGCAGGATGGCGTGCTCGACGCCGCCGACGTACTGTCCGACCGGCATCCAGTCGTTGATCTTCGCGGGATCGAACGGACCGTCGGTGAAGTGCGGCGAGACGAAGCGCAGGAAGTACCACGACGAGTCAACGAACGTGTCCATGGTGTCCGTGTCCCGCTGGGCTGCGCGCCCGCAGTTCGGGCACTCGACGTTGACCCATTCGGCGGCCGCGGCCAGCGGCGAGGTACCCCGCGGGGACAGCGCCTCCCCCCGCAGGTCCTCGGGAAGCGTCACCGGCAGTTGTTCGTCGGGTACCGGCACCTCGCCGCACTCGGCACAGTGGATGATGGGAATCGGTGTGCCCCAGAAGCGCTGGCGGCTCAAGAGCCAGTCACGCAGTCGGAAATTCACAAACTTCTCTCCGGTGCCCTGCTGTTCAAGGATTTCGATGGCCGCCGGGATGGCCTCTGCCTTGGGCATGCCGTCCAGCGGCCCGGAGTTGATGAGCGTGCCCTCCCCGGCCGTCGCCTTGCCGGAAGTGGCGGGGTCCTCCTCGCCCGTGTCCAGCACAGCGCGTACCGGCAGGCCGAACTCCTTGGCGAAGTCGAGGTCGCGCTGATCGTGCGCGGGGACGGCCATGATGGCGCCCGTGCCATAGTCGGCCAGGACGTAGTCAGCGGCCCAGACGGGCAGCTTTTCACCGTTAAGCGGGTTGATGGCGTAGCGGCCCGTGAACACGCCCGTCTTTTCGCGCTCCGTGGACTGGCGTTCGATGTCCGAGAGGGCCTTGACCTTTTCACGGTAAGCCATGAGTGCGTCGTGCTGTTCGGGGGTGACCAGATCCAGGGCCAGGTGCGCGTCCGCGGCCACGACGAAGAAGGTGGCACCGTACAGGGTGTCCGGACGCGTGGTGAAGACTGTGACTTCCCGCTCGGCACGTCCGTCCGCGGCCTCGATCACGAAGCGGACATGGGCGCCTTCAGAACGGCCGATCCAGTTCCGCTGCATCGCCAGTACCCGCTCGGGCCAGTGCCCCTGAAGCTCGGACATGTCATCCAGCAGCCGGTCGGCGTAGTCGGTGATCTTGAAGTACCACTGGTTCAGCGACTTCTTGGTCACGGCCGTGCCGCAGCGCTCGCAGGCCCCATTGACCACCTGCTCGTTGGCCAGCACGGTCAGGTCCTTCGGGCACCAGTTCACGGGCGAGTCCTTGCGGTACGCGAGGCCGCGCTCGTAGAAACGCTTGAACAGCCACTGGGTCCAGCGGTAGTACTCCGGGTCGGACGTATGCAGGCGGCGTGACCAGTCAGCAGAGATGGCGTAGCGCTTGAACGACGCTGCCTGGGTCTCAATGTTGGCGTAGGTCCACTCGCTGGGGTGGGCGTTGCGCTTGATGGCGGCGTTCTCCGCGGGAAGGCCAAAGGAGTCCCAGCCGATCGGGTGCAGCACGTCGTAGCCCTGCTGGCGGAGGTAGCGCGCCACGACGTCGCCCATGGCGAAAGCCTCGGCGTGCCCCATGTGGAGGTCGCCCGATGGATAAGGGAACATGTCCAGGACATAGCGGCGCTCGCGCGAACCGTCATCGACGGGCGTGAAGACCTTCAGGTCCTCCCACACTTGCGGCCACCGGGCCTCCATGGCCGCGAAGCTGTAAGCACCCTCCTCGGGGGCTTCGGCTCCACCTGCTGTTGTTCCGGTCTCGGTCTCCGGCTGAACGCTCACTGCTGCCCTCTTCTGTTCTGTCATGACGTCTGTCTGTCACAACGGTCTGATCCACTGCCGCCTGCCGGGAACGAGTCCCGGACACACAAAAGCCCCTCGACATGGAGGGGCGGCCGCTCGGTAGTCCGTAGTTCGGGGATACCGGGCGGCTAGCTAAGCAGGAGGATCGCACGCATAAACCTACTCTAGCCTCTCCGCGGGATTCATGCTGAAAAGAGTCACTCCAGAACGCATGGCCCGGGGCGGCATGGTGGGAACCGAAAAGCCATTGCCAAACCGCCGTAGCAGGTCCACGATTTCAACAAAGTGTATGGGGGTATGGCAAAGGTCTCGGCTTGAGGAGCCTGCAGTGGACCCGTTTGCCTGTTTCCGGACGAATAGTCCCGCACATCCGCCGCATAATGATGCCGCGTTCCCCGGGCCCGCCCCGAATCTTCGATTACGTCGTCTTTGACGCTTCCTGGTCTCCACTCAGCCGGACTTCCCTACCGTCAACCGGACCATAAATCCCCTGGAGAAAGGCAATCGAGATGTTCCAGCACAAGAGACGCCTGACCGCACTGGGTTCAGTGCTCATGCTGTTTCTGGCCACGTTCACGTCAGCGTCCGGGGCCGCCGCGGGCGGCAAGGCCGCGTCCCCCGAGCTCTGCGGACCCGGATCCGCCATCAAGTTCGACCGCTCGGCTTTCCCCAAGAAACCGAAAATCGACAACGAATGGTTCCCGCTCAAGCCGGGCATGCAGTACACGACCACGGGCACCGTTAAGACCGCCACCGAGACTACGGTGCGGACGGTCGTCCACACCGTTACAGGCCTCACCAAAGTGGTGGGCGGCGTAAAGACACTCGTGATGTGGGACAGGGACTACAGCGACGGCGAGCTTGTGGAGTCCGAACTTGCCTTCTTCGCCCAGACCAGGAGGGGCGACGTGTGGCTGTTCGGGGAGTATCCGGAGGAGTTCGAAAACGGCAAATTCGTCGGCGCTCCCAGCACGTTCATCCACGGGATCGACAAGGCACAGGCGGGCATTGCGATGAAGGCCAAGCCCCGGATCAACGACCCCCACTATGTCCAGGCCTACGCCCCGGAAGTGGATTTCCTGGATTGCGGTGACGTCCTGAAGAAGCATCAGCAGGTCCGGGTCCCCACCGGCCACTACAAGGATGTCCTCGTGATCGACGAATACAACCCACTCGAGCCGGCCAGCGCTGGCCATCAGCGGAAGTTCTACTCGGAAGGCACGGGCCTGGTTAAGGTGACGGCCGTGGGCGGCGTGGAACGGGAAACCATGGACCTCGTGAAGATCAAGAAGCTGAGCGACGACAAGTTGCGGGAGATCAACCGCCAGGCGCTCAAGCTCGACAGGCGTGGATACACGGTCAGCAAGGATGTGTACGCCAAAACACCGCGTGCGCAGGTCGCCACCCCCGGTGACGATGACGACGACTGAGTGATTCCTAAGAAAGGCAGCGGCCCCGGATCCGTGGCTTCCACGGATCCGGGGCCGCTAGTGGGCCACTGCTGGACCCGTCCCGGCGATTACCTCACGTCGTCGTCGACCCAGTCCATGGACTTGGTTACAGCCTTCCTCCACAACCGCATCTGGCGGTCCTGCTCGGCCTTGTCCAGCGTGGGCTCCCAGCGCTTGTCCTCGGACCAGTTGGCGGACAGCTCACCGAGGTCCTTCCAGAACCCGACGGCGAGACCGGCGGCGTACGCTGCGCCGAGCGCCGTGGTCTCCACCACCTTCGGACGGATGACGGGGACGCCCAGGATGTCTGCCTGGAACTGCATGAGGGCATCGTTGGCGACCATGCCGCCGTCGACCTTCAATTCGGTGAGCGGAACGCCAGAGTCCGCATTGACCGCATCCAGCACCTCGCGGGTCTGGAAGGCGGTGGCCTCCAAGGCAGCCCTGGCGATGTGGTTCTTGTTGACGAACCGAGTGAGGCCCACGATGGCGCCCCGTGCATCCGAGCGCCAGTACGGAGCGAACAGGCCCGAGAAGGCCGGAACGATGTAGACGCCACCGTTGTCCTTCACGGATGCCGCCAAGGTCTCCACTTCCGGCGCGCTGCTGATCATGCCGAGGTTGTCGCGCAGCCACTGAATGAGTGACCCGGTGACGGCGATCGAGCCTTCCAGGGCGTAGTGCGGCGCGGCGTCCCCCAGCTTGTACCCCACCGTCGTCAGGAGGCCGTTCTTGGAGTGGACGATCTCCTCGCCGGTGTTGAAGATGAGGAAGCAGCCGGTGCCGTACGTGTTCTTGGCCTCGCCTGTCTGGAACGCCGCCTGGCCGAAGGTGGCCGCCTGCTGGTCCCCGAGGATGCCCGCGACCGGAACCTCGCGCAGCAGCTGGGATGTATGGACGGTGCCGTAGACCTCCGAGGAGGACTTGATGGCCGGCATCATGGTGGCGGGGACACCGAAGATGCCCAGGATCTCCTCGTCCCACTGCAGTGTGTCCAGGTCCATGAACAGAGTCCGGGACGCGTTGGTGACGTCGGTGACGTGTACCCCGCCATCTACACCGCCGGTCAGATTCCAGAGCACCCAGGCGTCCGTGTTGCCGAAGATCAGGTCGCCGGCCTCAGCCTTCGCCCGGGCACCGTCTACGTTGTCCAGAATCCATTTGATCTTCGTGCCGGAGAAATAGGTTGCCAGCGGCAGGCCGACCTTCTGCTTGAAGCGGTCCGCCCCGCCGTCCTTGGCCAGTTCATTCACGATCGGCTGGGTGCGCGTGTCCTGCCAGACGATCGCGTTGTAGACAGCCTGGCCTGTGGTCTTGTCCCACACCACTGCGGTCTCCCGCTGGTTGGTGATGCCGACACCGGCGATGTCGTGCCTGGTCAGGTTCGCCTTGGACAATGCGGAGGCGATGACCTCACGGGTGTTGTTCCAGATCTCTGCGGGGTTGTGTTCCACCCAGCCGGCCTGCGGGAAGATCTGCTCGTGCTCCATTTGCCCGGAGGAGACGATGTTGCCGGTCTGGTCGAAGACGATGGCCCGGGTGCTGGTGGTGCCCTGGTCGATGGCGATTACGTACTGGCTCATGATGACGTCCTTGTCCTAATGGTGTAGCTGAAGGAATGTGTGCTGCGGATCAGGGAAATGCTGTGCTTCAGGGTTAAGTAGCAGCGGTGAACACGATGGGAAGCCACCCGACCACGCCTGCCAGTGCGCCGCCGATCAGGGGGCCGACCACGGGGATCCACGAGTAGCTCCAGTCGCTGGAGCCCTTCCCCTTGATGGGCAGGACAGCATGGGCGATGCGCGGTCCGAGGTCCCGGGCGGGGTTGATGGCGTAACCGGTGGGTCCGCCGAGGGATACGCCGATGCCAACCACCAGGAGCGCCACCGCCAGCGGGCCAAGCCCCGAGGGGGTGCCGCCGAAGGTGAGGATCACGAAGACCAGCACGAACGTGCCGATGATTTCGGTGACCAGGTTCCACGGCGCGGAGCGGATGGCCGGGGCGGTGGAGAATACACCCAGCTTGCTGGCCGGTTCGGGTTCAGCGTCGAAATGCTGCTTGTGTGCCAGCCATGCCAGAACGGCGCCGAGGAAGGCACCCAGCAGCTCCGCCCCGAAGTAGGTCAGCGTGGACAGGGCGTCCACAGGAACCCCGGGGGCGTACTCGGGCTTGCGGTTGACGAGAAGGCCCAGGGTCACGGCGGGGTTCAGGTGTGCACCGGACTGCGCGGCAACATAAACGCCCGCAAACACGGCGATGCCCCACCCCCAGGTGACCATCAGGAACCCGCCGTTGTTGCCCTTTGTGCCCCTGAGCGCCACGTTGGCTACGACGCCGCAACCCAGCAGGGTCAGCATCGCGGTTCCGAAGACTTCGGAAAGAAAAACCAGTCCAAGAGACATCGTTGACTCCTTGTTTAGTGTTGTCAGCCCTTCGCGGGTTTGAAGGACTGTGGTGCCGCCCTAGGCGACGAGGCTATGGATCTCGATGCCGTGGTACCGCCTAAGCACCTCCTCTGCATGGTGGATCTCGGCGGCGCGCTCTGACGCGTCCCAGCCCAGCGGCCCCGCCAGGATCTCCGCGACCTCGTTCAGCAACTCGCCGGTGACCAGCCCGCGGAACGCCAGAGAGGTCCGTCGAACCAGGACATCGACGAGATGGCCGACCTGCTCATGTGCCGCCATGAATTCCAACTCCCGGACACTCAGTTCCCGGGTCGAACGGAGCAGGCTGTCCGGGCCGCCGTCTAGATACTCGATGACGGCCGCCGCCCGGGTGCCGTATCTCGTCAGCAGGCCGGCGGCCCTGTCGGCGTCGCGGGCTCCGTTCATATTCGCCTTGATCCATTGCTGGATCCCGGCGTCAGAGTCCGGGAAGCCGGCTCCGCCCCCGATGGCGAGTTTCGCCGTCGAGACCTTCCGTTCCATCCCCAATTCGGCGAGGACATCATTGCTCAGGTGTTCCGCGAGTGCCCGGAACGTCGTCCACTTGCCTCCCACCAGGCTGAGTACGACGGCGCCGCTGCCGCCGGCTTCCGGGGCGCGCCGCTCGATGCGGTAGTCACGGGAGACGAACCCCGGCTGGGTGGCGTCGTGCCGGGGCAGGGGGCGGACGCCGGAGAACGTGTAGACGATCTGTTCCCGGTTTACGGAGATCGCGGGGAAGACGTGGCTGATGAGGTCGAAGAAATAGTCAATCTCACCTTCCGTGCACACGGCATCTTCAGACATGTCGGCTTCGACGTCTGTGGTGCCCACCAGGACGCGGTCGCCCATGGGGTAGATCAGGACGATCCGGCCGTCGGTGTGCTCGAAGAAAATTTCGCGGCCGTTGCAGGCGGCCAACAGGCCGGGATGGTCGAGGACGATGTGGGAGCCCTTGGTGCCGCCCATGAACGAAGACGCGGCGCCCATCGCCTGGTTGGTGAGATCGACCCAGGCGCCGGTCGTGTTGATAATGACGTCGGCGGTGAAGTCGAAGACCTCGCCTGTCAGTTCATCACGCAGTTCCACGGTGCTGGAGCCGTCTGACTGTTCCTTGGCCGAGGTTAGGGACAGGTAGTTGCTGGCACGGGCGCTGCCTGTCGCATTCGCGGCGCCGGCCTTCTCGCCGTCTTGGAGGACGTCAAGCGTGAGGCGCTCCGGGTTGTGGACGGAGGCGTCGAAGTACGTGGCGGTGTATTTGACCCCGGGGTGCAAGAGCGGCAATTCCGCCAGTGCTTTCTTGCGGCCGCGGAACTGGTGGCGGGGGACGCTGCCGCCGTCGCGGGAGAAGGAGTCGTACAGGCTGAGCCCGAGCTTGATAAGGAAGGCGCCGCGTTCCTTGGGCTTGCCCTGTTGCTTATGCGTCAGGAAACGCAGGGGTGCCGAGAGGACACCCGAGAAGGTGCTGAATATCGGAATGGTGGTTTGCAGCGGCTTAACGTAGTGGGGCGCGATCCGTAGGAGGCGGTTGCGTTCCACCACGGATTCGCGGACGAGGCGGAACTCGCCGTTTTCGAGGTAGCGGATGCCGCCGTGGATCATGTGCGAGGAGGCGCCGCTGGCGCCCTGGCAGTAGTCACCGCGCTCCACGAGCGCCACGTCGACGCCCTGCAGGGCCAGATCACGGAAGGTGCCGACCCCGTTGATGCCGCCTCCGACGACCAGCACGCGGGCATGGGGCCGCTGCCGAAGGCTGGCCACGGATGCACGCGCTGAGGTGTGCGCTGCGGTGTGCGCTGCGCCGGAGGTGAACGGATGGCCGGATAAATCCTTGAATCCCAAAACTGCTCCTTTGGGTTGGGTTGTTGTCGGCGGCACGCTGTGGAACGGACTGCCTTGCATCCCCTATTCTTCGAAGTATTGGAAAATATCGTCAAGCACTATGCACAAACGTGCAGAACGGAGCCGAGGTGCCCCGCCCACGCCATTCCGAAGCCCTTCGGGCTGCCCAGCTCTACTACCTGCAGGACCTCACCATGGACGCAATAGCCCGGGAGCTGCGCACCTCCCGCTCCACGGTTTCCCGGCTCCTTTCGACGGCCCGCGAAACGGGCCTGGTGCAGATCCAGATCCGCAGTCCGTTGGACACGGGCCCCGAATTGGAGCGGCTGATCCGGTCGGAATACGGCGTGGACGTGCACGTGGTACCGGTCCTGGACACGCTCAATGAGGCGGAAACCCTCGACCGCGTGGCCATGCAGGCCGCCCGGACCATTGGCCCTCTCGTGGATTCCAACGCCATCATCGGCGTGGCCTGGGGGGCCACACTCAGCGCCGTCAGCCGGCATCTCACGCGGAAAATCATCCACGACACCATCGTGGTGCAACTGAACGGGGCGGGCAATATGCAGACCACAGGCATCACGTACGCGAGCGACATCATGCGCCGCTTCGGCAGCGCATACGGGGCGCGGGTAGAGCAGTTTCCCGTACCGGCCTTCTTCGACCACGCGGCAACAAAAACGGCCATGTGGAATGAGCGGAGCGTTCAGCGCATCCTGGATCTGCAGGCCCGGATGAGCATTGCGATCTTCGGTGTCGGCTCCGTGGACGCGGACTATCCCAGCCACGTGTATGCCGGCGGCTACCTCGACGAGGACGACCTGAACGTCCTGGCCAGCTCCGACGTGGTGGGGGACGTGGCCACAGTGTTCTTCCGGGCCGATGGCTCCTCCGACGGCATCACGCTCAACGAACGCTCCACCGGACCTTCCCTTGACCAATTACGCCAGGTCCGCCGGCGGATCTGCGTGGTGTCCGGTGCATCCAAGATCAACGGGCTGCGTGGAGCATTGGCGGCCGGCCTCGCCACCGACCTGATCCTGGACGAGGCGTCGGCCCGCCGGCTGGTCAGTCTCGACGGGAAGTGAACAGGGCCGCCTGCGCTCCCGGCTTTCACGGCCGAGTGGACGTGGCGCCGCCCTCCGTCGCCGGCGCCGTGGCCGGCAGCTCCGCCACGGCCAGTGATCCGGCAGCAGACGGCACGGCTGTTGGTTCAGAGTCCGGCAGCGGCTGGTTTGCAGGTTCCTTCGTGACGTCTTGGGCAGGAACGGGCTTTGGAGCCGGTGCGGAGCTTGGTGCCGCACTTGGCGAAGGGGCCGGCGAAGGAGCAGCGGGGGCAGGTGCGACTTTAGGAGCCGCCTTAGTCGGCGCAGGGACCGGAGTCCTGGCCGGCGCAGGGGCAGGCGTCCTGGCCGGCGCAGGGGCGGGCGTCCTGGCCGGCGCTGGGGCGGGCGTCCTGGCCGGCGCAGGGGCGGGAACAGCTTTGGCTGGAGTAGAGGACTTCTTCGCCTTTGAAGCAGTGCGCTTCGGCGCTTCATGCTCGTGGTCCGCCGCGTCATGGTGGTGGCCTTTAGTGACCGGGACCGCCCACGCGGGCTCGTCCGGCGTACGGCCGGCCTTCCGGTAGTCCGTCATAGCGACGTCGGCAAAGGGAGGCGATGGGCGCAGCGGCAGCAGCGTCCATTTCGCAGGATCCGTGTGGCTGCCGTTCAGAACCGTTTCGAAATGGAGGTGGCATCCTGTTGATGCACCGGTGGTCCCGACCTTGGCAATTACTTCCCCGGCCTCTACCGACTGGCCCTTCTTGACGCCAATGCCTTCAAGGTGGTTGTAAGTGGTGATGAGGCCGTTGCCGTGATCGACTTCCACTCTGTTGCCGCCACCCCACCGATGCCATCCCACTGCCCGCACTACGCCGGCATCCGCGGAGTACACGCGCGTTCCGCAGGCGGCGGCAAAGTCCAGACCCCAGTGGAACTCCCCCGCCGAGCCGGTGATCGGACTTTTTCGCAACCCGAAGTGTGAGCTGCGGTTAAGGACCTCCAGTGGCGCCATCAGGGTTCCGGTTGAGGGACGCCGCTGTTGGGCTTGCGCCGCATCGAGTTTCCGGACCACTTCCTTCGGCCTGGTTAGGACTTCGGTTCGGCTGTAGGAAAGAACTGCCCCGGCCGGTGCCGAAATGGCGCCGTCGCCCCGAGCGGAATCCCGCGCAGCCAGCGCAACGGCGGCGGAGCCGAGCGGCCTTTTCACTGAGACGTTACCAGTCATCTGGGCTGCCACCTCCCCGGACGAAAGGACTGCGCCGCTGCCCTGGAAACCAACGGCATTTGCCGCAAGGAAAGCGGTGCCCGCTACGGCCAGCCGAACGGCGTGACGACGATGCTGGGCCGCGCGCCGGACAGCGGCCTGTGCCAGATGTTTTGCCAACGGATTCTCCCCCATGAAGGCCGCCTGGATGCTTCTGCGTGGCGGTCGTTTCTACCATGGGAACATGACGGGCAGGCCGGAGGAATCGAGATAGCCGCTTATGTGGATAAGCTAGGAAAATCCTTGCCCCCGCTTGATCCAACTGCGCAAATCTTCACAGGAAGCTGAGCAACCCCTGCGGGGACTGGAAGCCGAGCAACAGGAAGCCGCGCTGGGGCCTCAGGTGCCGCAGAAGGTCCGGTAGGTGCCGAAATCTTCCGGGGCGGCAGCCGCGTAGCGCTCCAGGCCGGGCCGCTCCGCAAAGGGCGTGGTTACCGCGTCCAGGAGCCGCTCGAATGGAGCCAGGTCATCTGCGGTGGCGGCGTCGAGGGCTTCCTCCACCAGATGGTTGCGGGGAATGTACGCAGGATTGACCCGGTCCATCGCGTCGGCGTCCGGGTCCAGGGCGCGCCAGCGCTGAACCCAGCCGTCGAACCCGGAGGGTTCCGGGAACATGCTCCGCGCAGGCTCGATCTGGCCCCGGGCGGCCCTCCCGAGGCGCCGGAAGAACGATGTGTAGTCGACGTGCCCCGCCTGAAGGAGGGCCAGGATCTCGTCGACGAGACCCGACGCCACGTCGTCGTCGGAACCATCCTGCAGTCCCAGCTTCGCCGACATGCCCGCCGACCAGGCGGCACTGTACTGCCGGCGGAACCCGCCGAGTGATTCCACCGCGAATTCCACAGCCTTCTCCTCGTCGTCGTGGAGAAGGGGCAGGAGCGACTCGGCCAGCCGGGCAAGGTTCCACTCCGCCACCAGAGGCTGGTTGCGGTAGGCGTACCGTCCGCCCTCGTCGATGGAACTGTAGACCGCGGCCGGGTCGAATGCCTCCATGAAGGCACACGGGCCGTAGTCAATGGTCTCCCCCGAGATGGCCATGTTGTCTGTATTCATGACCCCGTGCACGAACCCGACCAGCATCCACCGGGCCACCAGGGACGCCTGGGCGGCCACCACCGCCTGAAACAGGACAGCATAGGGGTTCTCGCCCTCCGCCGCGGCCGGGTAGTGACGCGTGATTGCGTGGTCGGCCAGGCGGCGCAGCAGAGCCACGTTGCCGGTGGCCCGTGCGTACTGGAAGCTGCCGATGCGCAGGTGGCTGCTCGCGACCCGGGTGAGCACGGCCCCTGGGAGCAGGGTCTCTCGCTGCACCTGGCGCCCCGTCGCCACCACGGCTAGGGAGCGTGTGGTGGGGATGCCCAACGCATGCATCGCTTCGCTCACGAGGTATTCGCGCAGCATCGGCCCGACCACGGCCCAGCCGTCCCCGCCCCGGGCGAAGGGAGTGCGCCCCGAGCCTTTGAGGTGGATGTCGCGAAGCTGGCCGTCCGCGTGCGCAATCTCTCCGAGCAGAAGGGCACGCCCGTCGCCGAGGCGGGGGGCGTACCAGCCGAACTGGTGGCCGGCGTAGGCCTGAGCCACCGGAGTGGCCTCCGCGGGGACCGCGTTGCCGATCAGCAGAAGCAACCCTTCATGACTCCGCAGGAAGGCGGGGTCGAGACCAAGATCGGCGGCGAGTGGTTCGTTGAGCACCAGCAGTTGCGGGTCGGGGGCATCTTCCGCCCGCCACGGAATCGCCAGCTCCGCAAACTCCCTGGCGAAGCGGCCATCAAAGGTGACTGCGGACTTGGCTGTGTCACTCATCTATCAAGGATATCGCCGGTGCCACGGTCACCGGCACCGTTGACCGACTTCGCGCGGCAGGCCAGCCATATCGGTAGAGTCATAGCCATGACTACCTCACCCCGGCTCAGCCTGAACAACGGCGTGCTGATCGACCAGTTGGGATTCGGGCTCTACAAGGTCCCCCGGGACGAGACAGCAAAGCTGGTAACCATGGCCCTCGAAGCCGGATACCGCCACTTCGACACCGCGGCGATGTACGGCAACGAATCCGGCGTGGCCCGCGGCATCGTTTCACTGTACGGCGTGGAGGCGACACGCGGGGGCTCGGGCGAATCCGCACCACCCACCTCCCGGGAAGACCTGTTCATCACCACCAAGGTCTGGAACGACGACCACGGCTATGACGCCACGCTGCGGGCCTTCGACCGATCAATGATCAATTTGGGCCTGGAATACGTGGACATGTACCTGATCCACTGGCCGTGCCCCAAGCGCGGACTGTTCCAGGAAACCTACCGTGCGCTCGAGACGCTCTACCGGGAGGGCAAGGTGCGGGCCATCGGCGTATCCAACTTCCAGGCCCAGCACCTGGACCGGCTCCTGGAGACCGCCGAAGTTGTGCCTGCCGTCAACCAGATCGAGCTCCATCCCTGGCTGCAGCAGACGGAACTGAGGGAAAAGCACCGGGAGCTGGGCATCGTCACCGCAGCGTGGAGCCCGCTGGGCCGCGGACAGGTCCTGGGGGATCCGGACATCCTGGCGCTCGCCGCCGAGCACAAGATCACGGCGGCCCAGGTCATTCTGCGGTGGCACCTGCAGCTGGGACACGTCGCCATCCCCAAGGCAAGCTCCTGGGACCGGATCCGCCAGAACCTCGACATTTTCGGCTTTGAACTGTCCGCCTTGGACATGGCTGACGTCGCAGGCCTGGACCGCGGCCACCGCACCGGCTCCCACCCTGACAACGTCAACTAGGACCACACCGCATGAAAACAGCAGACTCCGAGCCGTCCACCGGCGCGTCCCTCTTCAGCGGAAACCTTGCCGCCCGGACCCGGGCGTCCGAGGTCAACCTCCGGGGCAGCACTGTGGCGTACTGGACATACGAGCCCGTCCGGACAACCCCGGAAACGCGGACCATCCTGGTCATCCACGGCTTCCGCGGCGACCACCACGGCCTGCTTCGGGTGGCGGACCAACTGCCCGAAATGCGCCTCATCATGCCCGACCTTCCCGGTTTCGGCAGCTCTGAAGCGGTTGTCGACGGAGAACACAGCGTCCGCCGGTACGGGGAGTTCATCAGTGACTTCATGGAGGCACTGGGCCTCGGGACGGACACAGTCCTTCTGGGGCACTCGTTCGGTTCCATTATCGCCGCCCACTTCGTGGCCGATAATCCGCACGCTGTGCGGCCGCTGATCCTCATCAACCCCATAGCCGCGCCCGCCCTGGAGGGCCCCAAAGGACTCATGACCCGGCTCGCGGTTCTGTACTACCGGCTCTCCGCACGGCTCCCCCGCCCCATGGGCCTGCTTCTGCTCCGCAGCCGGCTCATTGTGCGCGTGATGAGCGTTGCCATGGCGAAAACCAAAGACAAAGAGCTCCTGCGGTTCATCCACGGGCAGCACGAAGCCTACTTCAGCGCCTTCGCCAACCGCGAGAGCCTGCTGGAATCATTCACGGCATCCGTCAGCAGCAACGTCACCGAGGTGGCCGAAAAGCTCACACTGCCTGTCCTGTTGGTGGCCGGTGAAAAGGACGAAATCGCGCTTCTCAGCGACCAGCACAAACTCGCAGGCACCCTTCCGGACGCCACACTGGAGGTGATTCCCGGCGTAGGGCATCTGATCCACTACGAAACTCCGGAACCTGCCGCGGGTTTCATCCGCCGCTTCCTGAAGGACCACGCTGCGTGAAAATTGTCATCGACGCCCGCTTCACCCGGACGGACCACCACGACGGCATCAGCCGCTACGGGGCAAGCCTCATCGCCGCAACCTCGAAAATCGCGGACGTGTCCATGCTGATCAGCGACCTCCGGCAGCTCGCCCTGCTGCCCGACGTGCCGTACACGCTGATCAACAGCCCGCTGTCCCCCACGGAACTGTTCGTCGCAAGGACAGTGAACCAGCTGGGCGCCGACGTCGTGGTCTGCCCCATGCAGACCATGGGCACGTGGGGCCGCAGGTACGGGCTCGTGCTGACGCTGCATGACCTGATTTACTACGAGCACCCGGCGCCGCCGGGTTTCCTGCCGGCCCCGGTGCGCGTCCTGTGGCGGCTGTACCACAAAGCGTTTTGGCCCCAGCGGCTGCTGCTCAACCGGGCAGACATTGTGGCTACCATCAGCCGCACCACCGAGGCACTGATGGCCAAGTACCGGCTGACGAACCGTCCGGTCCGGATCGTCAGCAACGCCCCGCAGCCCGCCCAGCTCCCCCGCGACCCGGAGACGGGCGCCGAGAAGACCCTCCTCTACATGGGTTCGTTCATGCCGTACAAGAACGTCGAGACCATGCTTGCCGGGATGGCGGACCTGCCCGGACACACCCTCCACTTGCTGAGCCGGATCACTCCGCAGCGGCAGGCCGAACTGGAATCCCGGATGCCGGCCGGCGCGAAGGTGGTCTTCCACAACGGCGTGACCGACGAGGAGTACACCGCCCTGCTCAAGCGCACCACCGCCCTTGTCAGCCTGTCGAAGGCCGAGGGCTACGGCCTGCCTCTCGTTGAGGCAATGGCGCTCGGCACCCCCGTCATCGCCAGCGATATTCCGATTTTCCGCGAAGTGGGCGCCGACGCTGCCACCTACGTGGATCCGGATTCTCCGGCGGCCTTCAGCGCGGCGGTGCACAGCCTGGACGACGTCCGGCATTGGCAGGACGTGTCGCGGCGCTCGGCGCAACGGGCGCGCGACTTCAGCTGGGACGCCTCCGCGCAGCAGCTGGTGGACGTGGCTGCGGAAGTCGTGGCCCTCCGCAGCAAAAAGCAACTCCGCTAGAGAATGTCCACCCCGTCCAGCCTCAGCTGGACGGGGTCGTCGGTGCGCTTCGCCGCGCTGGCGGATTTCACCGCCCGCAGAATCCGGGTCACCGTGGCCGCCTGGCCATAGGGAATGAAGAGCAGCGTCCGGACATCCTCGCTTGCGGCGTTCGCCGTATTCGCTCCCGCTTTACCTGCGGAAGCTGAGTGTCCCGTCAGCAGCGGCGCGGGGCCGGCAACGCGCAGCTCCACTCCTTCCGCCTTCAGCCGCCCCGTCACGGATCCCGTGAAATGCCCGACGGCGGTGCGGCCGCCGGTCACGGAGGCCACCCGCACAGCGGGCGGAAGCTGCAGTTCCGTGCGGAGGCCCAGTTCCCGCTGCGCATAGCCCGCCGGGTCCCACCGCAGCAACGCGCCCACAGCGGCGGTATCGTCGGCCGTGATCACCACGATTCCGCCCTCCGTTGCGGGCCTCACCAGAGCAGCAGCGTTGAACCAGCGCCGTACGGCGTCCTCCCCCGCCCGCAGGTTCTCGCGCCGCAGCAGGGAGTCACCGTCAAGGAGCAGGGCCGCTGCGTAACCGCCGTCAGCCACGGGCTCGGCGCCCACGGTGGCCACCACGAGCGATGCGACACCTGGCACGGCCGCTTTGACGTGGTCTCCTGAGGACGTCACCACGGCTTTTCCGGGGAAGGCCCTGCCGAGTTCTTCCGCGGTGCGCAATGCCCCTGTGGCACCGCGGCGCAGATGGGTGTTGTTGCAGTGGCTGCACCGCCACGCAGGCGCCGGGACCGAACACCACCGGCACTGCGGCACGGCGGAACTGCCGGAGGCTCCGGCAATTGCCAAGGGGCCCTGACACGACTGGCAGCGGGCCGGTTCACGGCACGCATCGCAGACAAGGGAGGGCGCGTAGCCCGCGCGGGCCACCTGGACCAGGACGGGGCCGCGTTCCAGACCCTCCTTGGCGGTCCGCCAGGCCGCGCCTGGCAGCCGGGCGATTCGGGCAAGGGGATCACGCTCCTGTTCAAAGCTATCGGCGGTGTTGAGGAGGCGGGGTACGCTCCTGCGGACAACAGCGCGTTCGGCATCCACGGGCATGGCCCAGCCCGCGTCCACGAGGCGCTGCGCCTCGGTGCTGCGCGTATGCCCGGCAAGCAGGCAGGCCGCGCTGTCCTGCTCTGCCCGGAGAAGCAGCACTTCCCGTGTGTGAGCGTAGGGAGAGCGCTGCTCGATGTGGAGGTCGTCGCCGTCATCCCAGCACACCACGAGACCGAGATTCCGAACGGGGGCATAGGCCGCCGAGCGCGTCCCCACGGCCACGCCGGCGGTGCCGTTGAGGACCTGGAGGTAACTGCGGTAGCGCGGCGTCTGGCCGTCGTCCGACGTTAGCCTGGCGACGTCGGAGGCCGGGAGCAGCTCCTCCAACACTGCCTGGATGCGGTCCAGGTCGCGATAATCGGGTACCACCACAACAGCGCCGCGTCCGGATTGCCGAACCGCGGCCACGGCCTCGGCGATCAGCCGAGGCCAGCTGCGGGGACCGAAACCCTGCAGTGCGCTGAGCACGGCCCGCGGCGATCCGCCGGCGCTGAGGTGGCGCAGGAAGGCAGTTCCGTTCCGGTAATCCGTCCAGGCCGGGCCGGCGCCGGATGGTTCTGAGGGCAGTGGGGCCATCCCCGCCTCGATGGGAGGGTGCCCGCCCGTATCGCCCGCCACAAGCTCCTTCTCCACTTTGGCAACCCGCGGGGGGATGGCGACGCGCAGGACATCGCTGACAGTGCCGGCGTAGCGGGCCGCAACACGGTTGGCGAGCTCCCTGAGCCCGGGTGTCAGGACGGCGACAGGGGAAATGACCTTGTGGAGCGGCACCAGCGCCTGGCCGGCGTCGGACTCGGCGATCCGTTCAAGAACGTAGCCGCTGAGTTCCTGTCCACTGAACTTGACCCTGACACGTACGCCCGGCTGAGCGGCGTCGGCCATCTCCGCTGGGACGCTGTAGTCGAACGGCCGGTCCAGGTGCGGCAGCGGTGACTCGATGAGCACACGGGCCACCGGAAGGCGGGCCGCCAGGGGCGGCCCCGGCGCAGTTTTGGGATTGGCGGGAAAGCCCTGGAGCAGGGATAGCTGCTGCGGCTCGTTCGTCATTGCCTGCCCTGCATTCGGTGCCATGTCGCCTGCCTCTGTCCCGGATCAACCACCAGCCAATCACCTGGGGAGGACATTTTTGGCGGACGGTCCCCGGGCATCGGCTTCCGGTCCCGGCGTCTTCCGTGCACGGATTCCGGTCCCGGCGTCTTCCGCCGCAGCTCAGGCGTTAAAGTACGCCTTCAGGTCGTCCACGCGGTCCAGGCGCTCCCAGGTGAAGTCCGGGTCGTCGCGGCCGAAGTGGCCGTGAGCGGCGGTCTTGGCGTAGATGGGACGCTTCAGGTCGAGGGCGTCGATGATGGCACGGGGCCGGAGATCGAAAATCTCGGCGATCGCCGCGCTGATCTTTGCGGGGTCGACCGTTTCTGTGCCGAAGGTCTCCACGTAGGTGCCCACCGGGCGGGCCTGGCCGATCGCATAGGCGATCTGGATCTCGGCACGCTTGGCGAGTCCCGCCGCCACAACGTTCTTGGCCACCCAGCGCATCGCGTAGGCAGCTGAACGGTCCACCTTTGACGGGTCCTTGCCCGAGAACGCTCCGCCGCCGTGGCGGGCCATGCCACCGTACGTGTCAACGATGATCTTGCGACCGGTGAGGCCGGCATCTCCCACCGGGCCGCCGATGACGAACGCGCCGGCGGGATTCAGGATGTTGGCGGTGCGTGAGATGTCCAGGTCCGCGAGGGCCAGTACGGGGTCGATCACGTGCGCGGCCAAGTCTGCGCGGAGCTGGTCGAGGCTGAAACCCTCGGCGTGCTGGCTGGAAATCACGATGGTCTCGACCGACACCGGACGGTCGCCTTCGTAGCCGATGGTTGCCTGGGTCTTGCCATCGGGGCGCAGGTAGGAGAGTTCGCCGCTCTTGCGTACTTCGGTGAGCCGCTCAGAGAGGCGGTGGGCGACCCAGATCGGGGTCGGCATGTAGGACGGCGTCTCGTCGCTGGCGTAGCCGAACATGAGGCCCTGATCCCCGGCGCCCTGAAGGTCGTAGTCATCCTCCTGGCGGCCTTCCCGGGCTTCCAGGGAGTTGAAGACCCCACCCGCGATGTCGTTGGACTGCTGGCCGATAGACACTGACACACCGCAGCGGGCACCGTCGAAACCGTTGGCCGACGAGTCGTAGCCAATGCCCAGGATGGTCTCGCGGACAATCTGCGGAATCTCAACGTAGGCATCCGTGGTCACCTCACCGGCAACATGGACCAGGCCTGTGGTGGCCATGGTTTCCACGGCGACCCGCGATTCCGGATCCTTGGCCAGCAGGGCGTCGAGAATGGCGTCGCTGATCTGGTCACAGATCTTGTCCGGGTGGCCTTCAGTCACCGACTCGGAGGTGAAGAGCCGGAGCGCGGAGGGTACGGACCCGTGGGATTCAGGAATGTGCAGCGGTAAAGTCACTCAACTACCTTACTGGTTGGCAATCGGCCGGGCCGCAGCGTGTGTCCCCATGCTAAGGAGACGTTGCTTACGCCCCTCAGGTTCGGGGGAAGACCCTGCTCAGCTCGGCGCTGATGCGGTCAATGACGACGGCGGCGACGTCGTGCTTGGAGCCCGACGCCGACTGGGGTTCGGCACCGGCGCGGGAAAGAATGATCACGGAATTGTGGTCCTGGCCAAAGACCCTGTCCGAGCCCACATGGTTGACCACCAGGAGATCGCAGCCCTTGCGCTTAAGCTTCGCTTCGGCGTATTCAAGGACGTCACCCTGGGCATCACCGGTTTCGGCAGCAAAGCCCACCACAAGCTGGCTGTTTCCGCCGGCGTCGCGTACCGCTACGAGTTCATGCAGGATGTCCGGGTTGCGGACGAGCGAGATGACGGGGTCGGCGTGGTCATCCCGTTTTTTGATTTTGGTGCCGGAAACGTCCGCCGGGCGGAAATCCGCCACGGCCGCGGCCATAATGACGACGTCGGAACCGGCTGCCGCCGTCAGCATGGCTTCCCGGAGTTGCAGGGCAGTTTCGACCTCCACCAACTCGACACCCGCCGGAACGGGGACCTCCATGTGGGCGGCCACGAGGCGCACATTGGCTCCGGCATCCCTGGCTGCCTCGGCGAGGGCAACGCCCTGCTTTCCGGAGGAACGGTTGCCTAGGAACCGCACCGGGTCCAGCGGCTCGCGTGTTCCTCCCGCGCTGATGGTCACGGTCCGTCCGGCGAGGGGGAAGAGCGGAGCCTCCGGAGAGCCGGGGACGGCGTCACGGAGTCCGTGGACCAGGGCCATGGCCGCTTCGTAGATTGCCTCGGGTTCGGGAAGCCTTCCGGGCCCGGAATCAGAACCGGTCAATCTGCCGCTGGCAGGTTCGAGGACAGTGACGCCCCGGCTGCGCAGCGCTTCGACGTTGGCCTGGGTGGCGGCGTGCAGCCACATCTCGGTGTGCATGGCGGGGGCAAAAAGAACGGGGCCGCCGGCCATCAGCAGGGTATTTGTCAGGAGATCGTTAGCCTGCCCTGTGGCCGCGCGGGCCAGCAGGTCGGCCGTGGCAGGGGCCACGACGATCAGGTCTGCCTCGTGGCCCAGGCGCACGTGGTTCACGAGGTGGACGTCGTCGAAGACGCTGTTGCTGACCGTATTTCCGGAGAGCGCCTCCCAGGTTGCCACGCCGACGAAGCGGGTTGCCGCTTCGGTGGGGATGACGGTTACGTCGTGGCCGGCTTCAGTAAAAAGCCGGAGGAGCGATGCCACCTTGTAGGCGGCAATCCCTCCCCCGACTCCGAGGACTATGCGCACGTGATCTCCGTCAACAGGCGGTCTTTTACTCTGCGGATGTTACTCGGACGCCTCGATGGGCGTAGAGACGAGCTTGCCTTCGTTGATCTCGCGCAGGGCGATGGACAGCGACTTCTCGTTCAGCTTCGTGTCGACCAGCGGGCCGACGTACTCGAACAGGCCCTCGTGGAGCTGGGCGTAGTAAGCGTTGATCTGACGTGCTCGCTTGGCACCGAAGATCACCAGGCCGTACTTGGAATCGGCTGCCTTGAGCAGCGAGTCGATCGGCGGGTTGATGATGCCTTCAAGGTTCGTGGACACGAATTCTCCAAATTTCTAACGGGCTGATCGCTTCTGCGGTTAGCGCGGGTGCGGGGTCAGCCCCATGAGTGAAACAAGCTCGTCCGCTGCCCGGCGAACGTCGTCATTGATGACGGTGTGATCGAACTCCGGTTCAGCAGCAAGCTCTACTTTACCGGTTTCCAGCCGTCGCTGCTGTTCCTCGGCCGATTCCGTGCCGCGGCCCACCAGACGGCGCACTAATTCTTCCCAGCTGGGCGGTGCCAGGAACACGAACTGCGCGTCCGGAAGGGCCTGCTTGACCTGGCGCGCCCCCTGCAGGTCGATCTCCAGCAGCACAGAGCGGCCCTCGGCGATGGCCTGCTTTACCGTGCTCTTCAGCGTGCCGTAGGTGTTCTGCCCATGCACCACGGCCCATTCCAGGAATTCTCCCGCGGCCACGAGGGACTCGAACTCCTCCTTGGACTTGAAGTAGTAGTGCACGCCATCGATCTCACCGGGCCGCGGAGCACGGGTGGTGGCTGAAACGGACAGCCAGACCTCCGGGTAGTTGTCCCTGATATAGGTGGACACGGTGCCTTTGCCAACAGCCGTAGGACCAGCGAGGACTGTCAGTCCGGGTTTCTTGCTCACGTATTCCTTTGGGCAGTCTTCAGATGAATCTGTTTCGGATGAATCTATTTCTCGTTCATAAAATCTACCAGCGCCCGGCGCTGGTGCACTCCCAGCCCCCGCACCCGCCTCGACGCTGCGATGCCCACGGTCTCCATGATGGCGGCCGCCCGCACCTTCCCGATGCCGGGCAGGGCCTCCAGCAGCTCGGACACCCGCATCCGGGCGATGGCGTCCTCGCTGCCTCCCGAGTCCAGCACCTCCGCGATGGACAGGTCTCCGGTTTTGAGCCTCTCCTTGGCGGCGGCCCTGGCGGCCCTGGCAGCGGCGGCTTTCTTGAGCGCATCAGCACGTTCCTGGGCTGACAAGGGTCGCAATGTCACGGTCATCCCCCGGGGGTCGCCTATGGATCCACGGCCTGGGCCGTTGGACTTGTCCTGAACCTACTCCTCGGCGGCGGCAGAAATCAATGGACTATTCGGCGCGGAGCCCGTCCAGTGTGCTTGTGGCGGCGTCCTGCAGGTTGCGGACGCCAGGCCCGGCCTTGAGGATGTCCCTGCTGGACGTCCCCAGCACTTGCGGGTACGCGGCTCCGAAGGTCTGTCGCAGGTCTGCAGGCGTGGCGCCCTGGGCACCCAGCCCGGGGGCCAGGATGGGTCCGCGGACGGCGCCGAGGTCCAGGCCCAGGTCCGACAGTGCCGTGCCCACGGTGGCCCCCACCACGAGTCCAACGGAGCCGAGCGTCCCGCCGTACCGTTTGTTTTCTCCGGCCGCAGCCTCGACAATCCGCCGCGCAACAGAATCGCTGCCGCCGACGTGCTGTACCGAGGCACCCTCCGGGTTTGACGTCAGGGCCAGGACAAAGACGCCGCGGCCGTAGTCGGCCGCCAGGTCCAGCGCCGGGCGCAGTGACTCGAAGCCGAGGTACGGGCTCAGGGTCACCGCGTCGGCCGCCAGGGCTGAGCCGTCGCGCAGCCAGGCGTCGGCGTACGCCGCCATCGTGGATCCGATGTCCCCGCGCTTCGCGTCGGCGATGCTCAGCACGCCGGCGTCAGCCGCGGCGGCCAGCGTCCGCTCCAGGGCGGCCATGCCCTTGGAGCCGTGGCGCTCGTAGAGCGCCACCTGCGGCTTGACGGCGGCAGCGAGGGAACCCACGGCCTCCAGGACCGTCAGGGAAAAGCGCTCCAGGCCGGCGGCGTCGTCGTTCAGTCCCCACGCGCTGAGCAGCGCCGGGTGCGGATCGGTGCCGACACACAGCGGGCCGCGCTCAGCCATGGCCCGGTCGAGCCGGGAGCCGAAGGACTCCCGGCCGGCCGTTTCTGCAGCTTCCGGACTGCGGGTTCCTGCACCCTCAGGCATGCCAGGACGCCTTGAGATTGGCGGCGTGCTCCTGCAGGCTCGTGACGGACCACTCGTACGTACGCAGTGCCTCGATGGCCTGGACGGCAGCGTTGAACTCGGCCACCGTGGTGATGCAGGGGATGCCAATGGAGGTGGCTGCTGCCCGGAGCTCGTAGCCGTCGCTGCGGGCTTCGCCGCCGGACGGCGTGTTGAACACCATGTCGATTTCGCCTGCGATCACGAGGTCGGCGATGGTGCCTTCGCCTTCGGCGCTGCTGCCCTCGGCTACCTTCCGGACCGGCGTGGCCTGGATGCCGTTGCGGCGCAGGACGTCGGCCGTGCCGCCGGTCGAGACGATCTCGAAACCGAGATCGGAGAGCCGCTTGACGCCCATGATCACCGAACGCTTGTCCCGGTTGGCCACGGAGACGAAGATCTTGCCCTCCGTGGGCAGGGCATTGTTCGCTCCGGCCTGGCTCTTGGCGAAGGCGGTGTCGAAGTGCTTGTCGATGCCCATGACTTCACCGGTGGAGCGCATTTCCGGCCCGAGGAGCGAGTCCACCACAGTGCCCTCCGGAGTGCGGAAGCGGCTGAACGGCAGGACAGCTTCCTTGACCGAAACGGGCGCATCCAGCGGCAGTGTGGAGCCGTCGCCGGATTCCGGGAGAATCTTGTAGGCGCTGCGGAGCTGGTTGATGGTGACGCCGGTGCCGATCAGGGCAGCCGCCTTCGCCATTTGCACGCCGGTCGCCTTGGAGACGAACGGCACGGTCCGCGAGGCACGCGGGTTGGCTTCCAGCACGTACAGCACGTCGGAGGCCAGGGCGAACTGGATGTTGATCAGGCCCCGGACGCCCACGCCCTCGGCGATCGCACGGGTGGCGGTCCGGACGCGCTCCAGCACGTTGCTGCCCAGGGTGATGGGAGGCAGGACGCAGGCGGAGTCGCCGGAGTGAATGCCCGCTTCCTCGATGTGCTCCATGATGCCGCCGAGGTACATGTCCTTGCCGTCGAACAGCGCGTCGACGTCAATCTCAACCGCGTCCTCCAGGAACCGGTCGATCAGCACCGGGTGGTCCGGGGTGATTTCCGTGGCGTTGGCGATGTAGCGGGACAGGTTGGGCTCGTCGTAGACGATTTCCATGCCGCGGCCGCCCAGCACGTAGGACGGACGCACCAGCACGGGGTAGCCGATCTCGTCGGCGATCTTCTTGGCGTCCTCAAAGGACACCGCCGTGCCGTTCTTCGGGGAAATAAGCCCGGCTTCGTCCAAGACGCGGGCGAAGGCTCCGCGGTGCTCGGCGAGGTCGATCGCTTCCGGCGAGGTGCCCAGGATGGGCACGCCGGCGTCGGCCAGCTGCTGGGCGAGCTTCAGCGGGGTCTGGCCGCCGAGCTGCACGAACACGCCCATGACGCCGCCGGTGCGTTCTTCGGCGGCGATGACCTCAAGGACGTCCTCGAGGGTCAGCGGCTCGAAGTACAGGCGGGTGGAGACGTCATAGTCGGTGGAGACGGTTTCCGGGTTGCAGTTGACCATCACGGTCTCGTAGCCGGCCTTGCGCAGCGCCATGGAGGCGTGGACGCAGGAGTAGTCGAACTCGATGCCCTGGCCAATGCGGTTGGGGCCGGAGCCGAGGATCAGGATGGACGGCTTGGAGTGCAGCGCAACCTCGTCCTCTTCGTCGTACGACGAGTAGTGGTACGGGGTGTACGCCGCGAATTCGGCAGCACAGGTGTCCACGGTCTTGTACACGGGACGGATCCCCAGGGCCTGCCGGACTCCGCGGACCACGGCCTCCGGGTTGTGCGTCAGGGCACCGATCTGCTCATCGGAGAAGCCGTGGCGCTTCGCGCGCTGCAGCATCTCCTGCGTGAGCGCGCCTGACTGGCGGATCTCGCGGGAGATCTCGTTCAGCAACTGGAGCTGGTCAAGGAACCAGGGATCGATCTTTGTGGCCTCGTAGAGTTCCTCCACACTGGCGCCGCCGAGCAGGGCGCGCTGCACCTGGTGCAGGCGTTCCGTCGTCGGGCGCTTGGCCTTTTCGATGAGCTCCGGCACTTCCCATTCGGGTACGGAGCTGAAGTCCAGCTGCGAGCCCTTCTGCTCCAGCGACCGCAGGGCCTTCTGCAGGGCCTCGGTGAAGTTGCGCCCCATGGCCATGGCTTCGCCGACGGACTTCATCGTAGTGGTGAGTGTGGGGTCGGCTGCGGGGAACTTCTCGAAGGCGAACCGCGGGACCTTGACCACCACGTAGTCGAGCGTGGGCTCGAAGGACGCGGGGGTCTTCTGGGTGATGTCGTTGGGGATCTCGTCCAGGGTGTAGCCGAGCGAGAGCTTGGTGGCGATCTTGGCGATGGCGAAGCCGGTGGCCTTGGAGGCCAGGGCCGAGGAGCGGGAAACGCGCGGGTTCATCTCGATGACCACCACACGGCCGGTCTGCGGATCAATGGCGAACTGGATGTTGCAGCCGCCGGTGTCCACGCCGACTTCACGGATGACGGCGATGGAGATGTCGCGCAGCCGCTGGTATTCGCGGTCCGTGAGGGTCAGCGCGGGGGCCACGGTGATGGAGTCGCCGGTGTGCACGCCCACGGGATCGAAGTTCTCGATGGAACAGACAACAACGACGTTGTCGTTCTTGTCCCGCATCATTTCGAGTTCGTATTCCTTCCAGCCAAGGATGCTCTCTTCCAGGAGCACCTCGCTGGTGGGGCTGTACTGCAGGCCCTGGCCGACGATCCGACGGAGGTCGTCTTCGCTGTAGGCGAGCCCGGAGCCCAGGCCGCCCATGGTGAAGGACGGGCGGACCACCATGGGGTAGCCGAGGTCGTCGGCTGCCTTCAGGGCCTCGTCCATGGTGTGGATGATGTGGCTGCGCGCAGATTCCGCGCCGCACCGCTCCACCACGCCCTTGAACTTCTCCCGGTCCTCGCCAAGTTCGATCGCCGCGATGTTGGCACCGATCAGTTCCACGTTGTACTTCTCCAGCACGCCGTTCTTGTCCAGCGCGATGGCAGTGTTGAGGGCCGTCTGGCCGCCCAGGGTGGGCAGCACGGCGTCCGGGCGCTCCTTGGCGATGATCTTCTCGACCACCTCGGGAGTGATCGGCTCGATGTAGGTGGCGTCCGCGAACTCGGGGTCCGTCATGATGGTTGCCGGATTGGAGTTGACGAGGATGACCCGCAGGCCCTCATCCTTGAGGACGCGAAGGGCCTGGGTGCCGGAGTAGTCGAATTCGGCGGCCTGGCCGATCACGATCGGGCCGGAACCGATGACCAGGACGCTCTTAAGGTCAGTTCTCTTGGGCATTACTTCTTGTCCTCAGTCTTGGAATCGGTGGTGTTCTGATCGTCTGCCGGCTTCTCCGACAGATTGGCGGTGCGGCCGTTGCGCGTGCCCTCCATCAGCTCGATGAAGCGGTCGAAAAGGTACGCGGCGTCGTGCGGCCCGGCCGCTGCCTCGGGGTGGTACTGGACCGAAAAGGCCGGGATGTCCAGGCACGCGAGCCCTTCTACGACGTCGTCGTTGAGGCTGATGTGGCTCACTTCGACCCGGCCGTAGCGCTCTTCGGGCGCTGTGGTGGGGCCGTCCAGCGGGGCGTCGACGGCGAAGCCGTGATTTTGTGAGGTGATTTCCACTTTGCCGGTGCGGCGGTCCATGACGGGCTGGTTGATCCCGCGGTGGCCGTACTTGAGCTTGTACGTCCCGAAGCCCAGGGCACGGCCCAGGATCTGGTTGCCGAAGCAGATGCCGAAGTACGGCAGCTTCTCATCCAGCACGGTACGGAGCAGCTTGACTTGGTTGTCGGCCGTGGCAGGGTCGCCGGGACCGTTGGACATGAAGAACCCGTCCGGGTTGACGGCCTTGACGTCCTCGATGGTGGCGGTGGCGGGCAGCACGTGGACGCGGACGCCGCGCTCGGCGAACCGGACCGGCGTCATGGCCTTGATGCCGAGGTCGATGGCGGCGATGCTGAACCGCGCGTCGCCTTCCCAGCCGTGGTCCTTGGGCTCCACGACGTAGGCCTCGTCGATGCTGACTTCCTCGGCCAGCCGGGCGCCTTCCATCGGGGCGCTGGCCAGGACCGCGTCAAGGAGCTCCTTTTCCGTGGCCTCTGCCGCCTTGCCGGAGAAGATGCCGGCGCGCATGGTCTTGTGCTCGCGCAGGTGCCGGGTGATGGCCCGCGTGTCCACACCCTGGATGCCCACGATGCCCTGCTCCACGAGTTCGTCGTCGAGACTGCGCTCTGAGCGCCAGTTGGAGGGGCGGCGGGCGGCGTCGCGGACGATGTAGCCGGCCACCCAGATGCGGCGGGACTCGGCGTCTTCGCTGTTCACGCCGGTGTTGCCGATGTGCGGCGCCGTCTGCACCACCAGCTGGCGGGCGTAGGACGGGTCGGTGATGGTCTCCTGGTAGCCGGTCATGCCGGTGGCGAAGACAGCCTCACCGAGCGCGGTGCCCTGGGCGCCGTAGCTGCTGCCGCGGAAGATGCGGCCGTCTTCGAGGACCAGGGCGGCCGGGGAGCTTGCTGTGTTGTTGTCCGTCACTGTATTACTTTCCACTCTGGGCATCGGCCTGCGGGCCTGCGGAGATTAGTTCTTGAAGTTTTTGGAAGAGGGCCTGTTTGTCCGCGGCCCGGCGGGTTCGGAAGCCGGTGTCCAGCTGGTGGGTGCCGAGCGCCCAGGTGAGGACGAGCAGTCCGTCCTTTTCGACGAACTTGCCGGCCATGCCGCTGTCCTGCCGGACGCCGTTCAGCCCGGCTGCCGGGATGAACAGCGGCGCGGCACCGGAGCGGTCCAGGAGCACGCCCTGGGAATGCACGCTGAGCTGTGCGTTCGTGCGGATGCCGAGGCCGTGCACGGCAATCCTGTCCAGCCAGTCGCCGGCCGTGGTGGACGCGACGTACTGGCCCTCGGCCGTCAGCAGCGGCTCGCCCAGTTCGGCGGGAACGGGAGGAAGCGGCTCGATGTCCGATTGGCGCCGGAGCCGGTTGCGCCACCCCATCCAGATCAGGCCAAGGGCGACGGCGATGAGGACCGCCGTGATCAGCCCGGCAAGGAGTTCCTTCTCCATCAGTTCGCGCCCGCCATGCCGGATACCGGAGCTTCCGCGGGATAACGGTAGGGGGTGTTGAGTTTGCCCTCAAGGACGGTGGGGTGCCCCTTGAAGAACGTGGCCACCACCTTGCCGGGGAGTTCCATGCCGCGGAAGGGCGAGTTGCGCCCCATCGTGGCCATGGCGGCGGGGTCAACGGTCCAGCGGGCTGCGGGGTCCACCAGGATGATGTTGGCGGGCTCCCCCTCTTCGAGGGGACGGCCCTGGTCTGCGAGACGGCCGATTCCGGCAGGCGCCACGGAGGTCGCCCGGGCGAAATCCGCCCAGGTCATGAGGCCGGTCTCGATCATGGCGTGCTGCACGACGGACAGGGCGGTTTCCAGCCCGGTCATGCCCATGGCCGCCTGTGCCCACTCGCATTCCTTGTGTTCGCTCGGGTGCGGAGCGTGGTCGGTGCCCACGACGTCGATGGTGCCGTCGGCCAAGGCAGCCCGGAGGGCCTCCACGTCGGCGTTGGTGCGCAGCGGCGGGTTGACCTTGTACACGGGATCATAGCTGCGGACCAGCTCGTCGGTGAGCAGAAGGTGGTGGGGCGTCACTTCAGCGGTGACGTTGATCCCGCGGGCCTTGGCCCAGCGGATGATCTCCACCGATCCGGCCGTGGACACGTGGCAGACGTGGAGCCGGGATCCGACGTGCTGGGCGAGCAGGACGTCGCGGGCAATGATGCTTTCCTCGGCAACTGCCGGCCAGCCGGTCAGCCCCAGGACCGCGGACACTTCACCCTCGTTCATCTGCGCACCGGCGGTGAGGCGGGGTTCCTGCGCGTGCTGGGCCACCACGCCGTCGAAGGCCTTGACGTATTCGAGGGCGCGGCGCATCAGGACCGGATCGTGGACGCAGATGCCGTCATCGGAGAACATCCGGACCTGCGCCCGGGAGTCGGCCATGGCGCCGAGCTCGGCCAACTGCTCCCCCGCCAGGCCGACGGTGACAGCACCCACCGGGCGGACGTCCACCCAGCCTGCGGCGCGGCCCAGGCTGTGGACCTGCTCCACGACCCCGGCCGTGTCGGCAACCGGGGTGCTGTTGGCCATGGCGTGCACGGCGGTGAAGCCACCCAGCGCCGCCGCCCGGGTTCCGGTTTCGACGGTCTCGGCGTCTTCGCGGCCCGGCTCGCGGAGGTGCGTGTGCACGTCCACCATGCCCGGCAGCGCGATGAGGCCGTCGGCGTCGATGACCGTGGCGTTGGCCGCGTCTGCCTCCGACAGGTCCTTGCCCCGCCCGGCGATGACGCCGTCGCGGATGAGCAGGTCCTCCGCACCTTCGCCGAGGATCGACGCGCCGCGGATGAGGTAGGTTCCGCTGGAGTTCGTGCCGTTGCTCTTCGTGCCATTGCTGGCGGTCTGATCAGCCATTACTTGCTCTCTTTCAGGGTAGCGGCTGGTTCGCGGGTATCCCCGGAGAGCAGCAGGTACAGGGCGGCCATGCGGATGGACACGCCGTTCCGGACCTGTGCGAGCACGGTGGAACGGGGCGAGTCGGCGGCGGCGGCGGAAATTTCCAGCCCACGGTTCATGGGCCCGGGGTGCATGATGATGGTGTCTTTGAGTCCGAGGGTGTCCAGCGCCCGGAGCCTGGCGTCGTCAAAGCCCCAGCGGCGCGAGTACTCGCGGGTGGAGGGGAAGTACGAGGCATTCATCCGCTCGCCCTGGACCCGGAGCATCATCACGGCGTCCACGCCCTTTTCGAGCGTTTGGTCCATGTTGTAGCTGACCTTGCAGGGCCAGGTTTCGACGCCGATGGGCAGCAGAGTGGGCGGCGCCACGAGGGTGACTTCGGCTCCCAGCGTGCGCAGCAGCCATACGTTGGACCGCGCAACCCGTGAGTGCAGGACGTCGCCGGCTATCGCTACGCGCATGCCCTTCAGGTCAGCGCCGGTGGATGGCAGGCCCGCGAGTTTCGCCCAATGCCGGCGCATGGTGAAGGCGTCCAGCAGGGCCTGCGTGGGGTGTTCGTGCGTGCCGTCGCCGGCGTTGATGACGGCGGCGTCAATCCAGTCGGTCGCGGCGAGCCTGTGCGGGGCACCGGAGGCCCAGTGGCGGATCACGACGGCGTCTGCACCCATCGCGGACAGCGTCTGGGCGGTGTCCTTGAGGGACTCCCCCTTGGAGACCGATGACCCCTTGGCGGCAAAGTTGATGACGTCCGCGGAAAGCCGTTTGGCGGCGGCCTCGAACGAGATCCGGGTGCGGGTGGAATCCTCGAAGAAGAGGTTCACCACCGTGCGGCCGCGCAGCGCGGGAAGTTTCTTGACCTCGCGGTCACCGACGGCCGCCATTTCCTCGGCCGTGTCGAGGATCCGCACGGCGTTGGCAAGGCTCAGGTTTTCGGTGGACAGCAGGTGCTTCATGCGCCGCCCTCGATGACGACCTCGTTGACAGTCTGGCCGTCAATGACGTCGGTTTCCTCGAGGCGTACGCGGACCTTTTCGGAGGAGGAAGTCGGAAGGTTCTTGCCCACGTGGTCTGCCCGGATGGGAAGCTCACGGTGCCCGCGGTCGACGAGGACGGCAAGGCGCACGATGCGGGGCCGTCCGAGGTCAACGAGGGCATCCAGGGCGGCGCGGATGGTGCGGCCGGAGTACAGCACGTCGTCAATCAGGACAACAACCTTGTTGTCGATGCCGGTGAGCGGCAACTGGGTGCGGTGGGGCGGCCTGGTGGGCTGGTGGGACAGATCGTCACGGAACATCGTGACGTCAAGCTGGCCTACGATGGCGGCGGCGTTCACGGCGGGGTCTGCGGCGGCGATTTTCTGGGCGAGCCGGACGGCCAGCGGGTAGCCGCGGCGTGGAATGCCCAGCAGCACCAGGTCCTGGGAGCCTTTGTTGGCCTCGAGGATCTCATGGGCGATACGAGTGAGTGCACGGTCAATATCAGCCTGGTTGAGTACAACCCTGGCCGGCACCGGTGCCTGTGTGACAGGAGTCAACGCTCGTCTCCCCTTTCCCCGCCTCACGGGACGGAATTAAAAAAGGAACATTGCTTTCCCAAATTACCACACGGACATTTGCCAATCGGCCCGCGGGAAGGCGTCATCCGTCACATCCGGGTCGCCCGTCTGCCGATAGGCTCATGACTATGTCGATGAACCCGCAGCAGCCTGCACCCGGACCGTCCGGCAACCGCCCCGGAGACACCCAGTGGCAGTTCCATGAGCAGACGAACCCCAGCTGGATGGGCCATGTCCGCCAGCAGGATTACCGTCCCGCGCCAGGACACCGCGGCGGCTCGGTGGCCCAAGTCATTCCTGAGTTGGCAACGACCGTTGCGGCCCGCCCGTCCTCCGGGGTGCTGTCCCTGGTGGTGGGAGGAATCGTCCTCGCTTTCGTCAGCCTGTTCCTGGTGGTCCCCTTCCTGCTGGCCAACACCGGCGTCACCGGCTTCGCCATCGGATTTGTCGCCTCACTGATTCCGCTGGGGGCCGTGCTCTTTGCCGTGCACATCATTGACCGCTGGGAGCCTGAGCCGAAACGGCTGCTCCTGTTCGCGTTTACCTGGGGCGCGGCGGTGTCCATCGCCGTAACGCTGCTCATCCAGCCGGTCTTCGCACTCGCGGCGCCCACGTCCGACGAGGCGTCCTTCCGGGACTTCATGACCACCGTCCAGGCCCCCGTTGTCGAGGAGTTCGCGAAATCCCTGGGGCTGCTCCTCCTGCTGCTGCTCGCCCGCCGGCATTTCGACGGCCCCGTGGACGGTGTGGTGTTCGCCTTCACCATCGCCGGGGGCTTTGCCTTCACGGAGAACATCCTCTACTTCGGCCGGGCCATCGCCGAGTCCGGCACTCCCGGCAGCGACCTCGCCCAGATCTTCTTCCTCCGCGGCGTCATGTCACCCTTCGCGCACGCGATCTTCACCGGAACCACTGGCCTGATCATGGGTTTCGCTGCACGCCGCTGGCACTCGGGTGTTTCCGTTGCGGGGTTCGCCGTGGGGCTCATCCCCGCCATGGTCCTGCACAACCGCTGGAACAGCATGGGGCAGGACTTCCTGGCCCAGTATGTTCTGGTCCAGGTCCCCATTTTCCTGCTGGCCGTGGGTTGCATTGTGGCCCTGCGGGTCGCCGAGTCACGCCTTACCCGCCAGCGGCTGCATGAATACGCCGCAGCGGGCTGGTTCACACCCGCCGAGGTCGGCATGCTCGCCACCGCCGGCGGCAGGCGGCAGGCGGTCCGATGGGCCAGCGCATACAACCGCGGTCCCCAGATGAAGGCCTTC
This sequence comes from Arthrobacter sp. NPDC093139, assembly GCF_044754165.1. Lineage (NCBI taxonomy): Bacteria > Bacillati > Actinomycetota > Actinomycetes > Micrococcales > Micrococcaceae > Arthrobacter > Arthrobacter sp. NPDC093139. The sequence continues at coordinate 275,859 of NZ_JBIVOO010000001.1, read as the reverse complement.
GTGAAGGCTGCAACCCAGCTGGCCTTCATACGCCAGCGGATCCTGAGTGGCCGGGACGTGCAGTCCCACCAGCAGGAAGAGCTGCAGCAGCTGCACCACCTGATGGCGCTGCGCGCCGCCGTCGGGCATTAGGCAAGGCCAACAAAAGGGCAGGCCGCCACTCACAGCAGCCCGGTACAGAACCCCGTTCAAACGCCCGGTACAGAGCAGCGAAAAGCCCCGGCCAATGGCCGGGGCTTTTCGTTGCAGACGTCAGGCCAGCAGCGAGGGCTTCAGCTGCTGGAGGCGGCCGAGCAGGCCGTTAATGAACGACGGCGATTCATCCGTTGAGAGCGTCTTGGCCAGGGCCACGGCTTCGCTGACGGCGACGCCGTCAGGTACGTCGTCGTTGTACAGGAGCTCCCAGGTGCCGATGCGCAGGATGATGCGGTCAACGGAGGGCATGCGCTCGAGAGTCCAGCCCTGCGAGTACGTTTCGAGGAACTCATCGATTGCCGGCTGCAGCGACACGACACCCTCGATGATTTCCACCGTGTAGGGGTTGACGATCTGGTCAGTCTTCTCACGCCGGGCGCGCAGCACGTCAAACGCGGAAACCGAGCGCTGCTCAGCCTCAAAGAGGACGTCCAAGGCCCTGTTACGGGCTTTACCGCGGGCACTCACTACTCGCTGACCCTGCCCAGGTAGCTGCCGTCACGGGTGTCGACCTTGACCTTGGTGTTGTTCTCGACGAACAGCGGCACCTGGATCTCGTACCCGGTCTCCAGGGTGGCCGGCTTGGTTCCGGCGGACGAGCGGTCGCCCTGCAGGCCCGGCTCCGTGTAGGTGATTTCGAGGACAACGCTCGGCGGCAGTTCGATGTAGAGCGGGGTGCCTTCGTGGATGGCGATGTTGACCATCTGGTTTTCGAGCATGAAGTTGGTGGCGTCGCCCACCGTGGCGCCGGAGACGGTGATCTGGTCGTAGTCCTGGGTGTCCATGAACACGAAGTCCGCGCCATCCTGGTACAGGTACTGGTAGTCGCGGCGGTCCACAGTGGCGGTCTCGATCTTGAGGCCGGCGTTGAATGTCTTGTCGACCACCTTGCCGGACATGACGTTGCGCATCTTGGTGCGCACGAACGCTCCACCCTTGCCAGGCTTGACGTGCTGGAACTCGATGACGTTCCAGAGCTGGCCCTCGAGCTTCAGGACGGTCCCGTTCTTGATGTCGTTTGTGGTTGCCACTGGTTTCCTCTGGTTTCTATCTGACTGCCTCTGGCTGCCAGCCGTATATGCCAAGCCGGCCTGCCGAACGGCGCCGCCAGCGTGTGTTTATCAAAAATCCAAGAACCATTCTAACGGAAATGTGGACCGGCTCCGTCAGCCCGGCCCACCGCCGCCGGTCAGGAAGCCAGTTCGAGCACGTCCCGGGCACGCTGCAGCGCCACCGTGGACGAGTAGATCAGCGCAGCATCGGCCGACTGTTCAACCCTCAGGTCCAGCGCCCGGGCGAACGACTCCACGGCGGCGCCGATGTTTCCCGCGGCGAAGTGGGTCCTGCCGAGATACTGGTACACGAGCGCCTCGTTGGGGGTTCCCGCCGCCTCTGCCAGGAGTTGCCTGTAGAGCTCAACGGCAAGGTCGTAGCGGTGGGAGACGCGCAGCACTTCAGCCTCGAAAGTCCTCAGCCGGAACGACTCGGGGTCCTTGTAGCGCGCCTCCGCCAGCAGTTCAGCGGCATCGCACGCGTGCCCCTCCACCAGCAGCACGAACACGCGGTCTGCCGGATCCGTGGACGCCTCCAGCGCTGCGGCACAAGCCTCGGGGCCGGTGATCTCCGGAATCAGTTCCTCCGGGTTGATCCTGATGCCGGGGAAGCCTCCGTCGGGCCACTCAATGGTTTCACCTGTGATGTCGCTCATCAGGACGCGATCTCCTGGTAGGCGGCAAAGAGCAGGGAGGTGTCGGGGACCTCCAGGATCCCGGGCTTTCCGACGCCGTCGAGCACCACGAAGCGGAGCAGGTCGCCGCGGGACTTCTTGTCGCGACGCATGCCGTCCAGCAGGCCCTGCCAGCGGTCGCGGCGGTAGGTGACGGGAAGTCCCAGGGATTCCAGGATGCTCCGGTGGCGGTCGGCGTCGGCGTCTCCGAGCCTGCCCACGCTGCGGGACAGTTCTGCGGCGAACATCATGCCTACCGATACCGCGGCGCCGTGCCGCCAGGAATAGCGCTCCACGAGTTCGATCGCGTGGCCCAGGGTGTGGCCGTAGTTCAGGATTTCGCGCAGCCCGGATTCCTTGAGGTCCTCGGACACGACGCGGGCCTTGACCGCGATGGCGCGTTCAATGAGTTCGCGGAGGACCTCCGACTGCGGGTCGGTGACGGCATCCGGGTTTTGTTCAACGAGGTCCAGGATGGCGGGATCGGCAATGAAGCCGCACTTGATAACCTCGGCCATGCCGGAGATCAGCTCGTTCTTGGGCAGGGTGTTCAGCGTGTCCAGGTCCGCCAGCACGGCGGCGGGCGGATGGAAGGCACCCACGAGGTTCTTGCCTTCGGCCGTGTTGATGCCGGTCTTGCCACCCACGGAGGCATCCACCATACCGAGCAGGCTGGTGGGCATATGGATGATTTTGACTCCCCTGAGCCATGTGGCGGCGACGAATCCGGCGAGGTCGGTGACGGCCCCGCCGCCGACCGATACGACGGCGTCCGACCGCGTGAAGTCGTTTTGTCCCAGCACCTGCCAGCAGAAGGCGGCCACCTGGATGTGCTTGCCTTCTTCGGCATCGGGGATTTCCGCGGTGAGGGCGGTGAAGCCGGCGGCCTCCAGCTCGTCCCTGACGGTGTCGCCCGTGAGGCGGAGGGCCCGGGGATGGATCACCAGGACGCGACGGACCCGCTCACCGAGCAGTTCCGGCAAGGTGCCGAGCAGGCCTCGTCCGACTACGACGTCGTAGTTGTCCCCAGTCGATTCGCCGGTGACCTTGATGACAGTTGATTCGCTCACTTTTCAACTTCCTGTTTTGCGGCCGGGATGGCGCTGGCCGCAGTATTCGCGGCGGTGTTTGCCGCGCGTGTTTTCTCCGTGGCGGAGGCCGCCGCGGTGGTGTTCCCGATGGCGCCGTCGGCTGTGCCGCCCGTGCCTGTGCCGCCCGTCGCTGCCCCGCCGGCACCTGTATCGCCGGTCGCTCCAGCGTAGGCGTGCAGCGCTTCCTCGAGCCGGCGTCCCAGTTCCGGTACCGAACCGCGCCGGACGTCCAGGACAATGTCCGCCAAGCGCTCGTAAACCGGCTTCCTGGCGGCGAGCAGCGTCTTCCAGCGGCGGATTCCGTCACCGGCCAGCAGCGGACGTCCGGAATTCCTGGCGATCCTGGCGGCGACGGTATCCGCATCGCATTCGAGGTACACCACGGTACAGCGCTCCAACAGCTGCTGTGTTCCGGAATCCAGGACAGAGCCCCCGCCGAGGGAGATGACCGTTAACGTGCCGGTGGCTTCTTCGACGACGCGCGCCACGGTCCGCGCTTCGATCTCGCGGAACGCGTGCTCGCCGCGTCCCGCGAAGATGTCGGCAATGGAGCCGTGGTTCTCCACGATGACGGCGTCGGTGTCCACGAAGGGGGCACCGAGCTGCTGTGCCAGCTGGTGCCCGATCGCCGACTTGCCCACGGCCATGGGGCCAATGAGCACGACTGGCCGGTTGCCCGTGCGGGGTGTATTGCTGAAGGGCACTACTGTCCGATCGAGTCCAGGGACGCGGGAATGTTCTCGATGTAGCCCCTGATGTTCCGGGCCGTCTCCGCCACGGAGTCCCCGCCGAACTTCTCGGTGACGGCTTCCGCGAGGACGAGGGCAACCATGGCCTCCGCCACGACACCGGCGGCCGGGACGGCACAGACGTCGGAGCGCTGGTGGTGGGCTTTGGCGGGCTCGCCGGTGCTGATATCGATGGTTTTCAGGGCGCGGGGAACCGTGGCGATCGGCTTCATGGCAGCCCGCACACGCAGGACGTCACCAATGCTCATGCCGCCTTCGATGCCGCCGGCGCGGTTGGTGGTGCGGATAATCCTGCCGTCGGCGTCCTTGACGATTTCGTCGTGCGCGGCAGAACCGCGGCGGGCCGCGGTCAGGAACCCGTCCCCCACCTCCACGCCCTTGATGGCCTGGATACCCATGAGGGCGGCGGCCAGGCGTGAATCAAGCCGGCGGTCCCAGTGGACGTAGCTGCCGAGTCCCGGCGGGAGCCCATAGGCGAGCACCTCCACCACTCCACCGAGGGTTTCGCCTTCCTTGTGGGCGGCGTCCACCTCGGCCACCATGGCGTCCGAGGTTTCGCGGTCAAAGCACCGCAGCGGGTCGGCGTCGAGCGCGATGACGTTGTCCGGGACGGGACGGGGCCGGCCCTCGGGAACCGTGACGCTGGCGATGGACACGGTGTGGCTTACGAGTTCGATGCCGAGGTGCTTCAGGAACTGCGCCGCGACCGTCCCCATGGCAACACGCGTGGCAGTCTCGCGCGCGCTGGCACGTTCGAGGACGGGCCGTGCTTCGTCGAAGCCGTATTTCTGCATCCCGGTGAAGTCTGCGTGCCCCGGCCGCGGACGGGTCAGCGGAGCGTTGCGGGCCTGGTCTGCAAGTGACTCGGGGTCAACGGGATCGGCAGACATGATCTGCTCCCACTTGGGCCATTCCGTGTTGCCGACCTGGACGGCGATGGGCCCGCCCTGAGTCAGTCCGTGGCGGACGCCGCCGAGGATGGTAACCACATCCTGCTCGAACTTCATCCTGGCACCGCGGCCGTAACCGAGGCGGCGGCGCGCCAGGGCATCGGCGATCTGCCCGCTGGTGAGTTCAACACCGGCGGGAACGCCTTCGATAATTCCGACGAGGGCCGGGCCATGGGATTCACCGGCAGTCAACCAACGCAACATAGCATCCATCCTGCCATGTGGGGCGGTCAGAAGACGCGTCGGGGTGCCCCGACTGAGTCGCACATCACATCTATGACTTCGGTGCTGACGGCATCCTCGCGACCCGTGAAGTAGCGGACCTGCTCGACGGCCTGGTAGAGCAGCATCTCTAGGCCGGGCACCACTTTCCCCCCGCCTTTCTGCCACGCGGCGGCGATGCGGCTGGGCCAGGGGTCGTAGGCGACGTCCAGCAGGACACCCTCCGTTGTCACGCCAAGCCCCTCCAGTTCGCCCGCCATTCCGTCGGCGGCGCGCGGCGGCAGGGTGGATATGACGACGTCGGCGGCCAGCATGCCGCTGACGGCTTCAGTCATGGGGCGCACGGCGATGTCCATCGCCAGGCCCCGGGCGGCAGCCCTGGCTTCCGCGGCCCGGCCAGTGTCCCGGACATAGACGTCCACGGACGCGGCGCCGAGCTCCTGCAGCGCAGCCACAGCGGCTGCCGCAGTCCCCCCGCCGCCAAGCACCGCCGCGGCGGGCGCTTCGGCGGCACCGGCATTGCGAAGCGCGTTGACGATGCCGGCAACGTCCGTGTTGTACCCGATCCGCCGGCGGGATGCGCCTTCGCCGTCGAACACCACGGTGTTGATGACGCCGAGTACACGGGCCACGCCGCGGATTTCATCGACCTCCCGGACCATGGCCTTCTTGAGGGGCATGGTGACGGACAGCCCGCACCAGCGCTGGTCGCCTCGTACGGAAGCCATGAAGGCCGGCAGGGATTCCTCGGTCACATCAATGGCGCTGTAATCGATCTCGTCCCCCAGCTCCGCGTAAGCGGCCAGATGGAGGGCGGGAGACTTGGAGTGGCCGATCGGATGACCGAGGACGGCCGCCCGGCGGCTCATACGCAACGGCCGGGGTTGGCCTCACACCAGGCGTTGTACTGATCAACGTAACGCTGGTGCTCCGCCAGTGTCTTGGAGAACTTTGTCTCCTTGGTGTCCAGGTTGATGGTCACCCAGTACATGTATTCATTCTTGTTCGGCTTGGCCGAAGCATCGATGGCAGTCTTGCCCGGTGAACCGATGGGGCCCACGGGCAGTCCCTGGATCGCGTACGTGTTGTACGGATTGGACTTGTCCGCCTTTTCCTCTTCGGTAATGTGGAAGCTTTTCCGGCCCAGGCCGTAGGTGACCGTGGCGTCGGACTGGATCAGCCCGGCCGTCTCTGTGTTGTTTGGCTTGAGCCGGTTATAGATGGCTCCGGCAACATCCTTGTACTCTGCCTGGCCGCCTTCCGCCTGCACGATGCTCGCCACCGTCACGACCTCATACTGCTTGGCCGGGTCGGTGACGCCCTGGGCCTTCAGCTCGTCCTGGGTGATCTTGACAAGCTGCGTGAGGATGTCCTTGGGCGTGGATCCCACCGGGAACCGGTGCTCGCCCGGGGCAAGGTAGCCCTCAAGGTTCTTTGCCTTGGCCGGGAGTCCGAACTGCTGGGGAGAATCGCTCAACGACTTAAGCTGCCCCACGGGGATGCCGGAGCCCTCAGAGATCGCCTCCAGAGACTCGTTGATCCTGAGCCCGGCGCTCAGTGCAAAGTACATGACCTTGGCCTGCCCCTCGTTCAGCAGGACAGCAACGGCGTCCGAATTCTTCATTTCCTGTTTGAAGTCGTACTCGCCGGGAGACAGTGTGCCCCCCGAGGCGCTAAGCGCAGAAATGAACGTGTCTGCATTTGCCACCACTCTGGCTTCTTCGAGCTTGGCGGCCACCGACACCGGCCCTTCGCCAGGCTGGACTGACAGCTTGACCTGTCCCGTGCCGGGTCCCGGGTAATCGCTGGGCTTGTCGGTACCAAGCAGCGGCTTCAGGAACTGGGCACCGACGACGGTGGCAGTGACGAAAAGGGCCAAGGTGAGCAGCAGCGCCACGAGGCGGCGCCGCCTGCGGACCTTCTTGGAGGGGCGGGGAACCGGTGTCGCGCCCTGCCGGCTGGCGAGCAGCTGATGGCCCATAGCCTCATCTTCGTACGGCACATGGTCCTCGTAGCTCTCGTGGTGGACGTCGTGGTGGTACGCCGCGTAGTCCACGTCTGCAGGCGCTGCATGGTGGTAGGCCTCGTCGGCGTGGATCGCCGGGGCGCCGAAACCGTCATCGGCGTAACCGGCGCCTGCGTGATGGACGGCATCGTGGCCGGTCTGTGCAGGGTCAGCCTGCCCGTGGTCTGAGTGTGTGTGGTCTGAGTGTGTGTAATCGGCGGCGTCGCCGGCAGCGGCCCGGTGGGCTGCTGCGCGGTGCGCGGCGGCATGGTGGTCAGCATGGTGGCCGGGGTCAGCGTGCACGCCATGTGCGCCCTCACTCGGCGCGTCGGAGGCGGGCGCCTGGCTGGCCGGTTCCTGAATGCTCGGTTCCTGAATGGTCGGCGGAACGGGCGGAACCAGTGGAACGCCGAGCGTGGGGGCCACCGAGTCAGGGGACGGGACTGGCGAAGCCGCGGCCCCGGGCAGCACGCCGGAGACGGTTGGCTCGAGCCGCGGCTGTGCCGGCACTGACGGGCTGCGTTCCGGGACGTCCGGAGCGTCCGGGGCATCGTTTCCGGACTCGTAGGCCTGTTCAGGCACAAGGTCCGCGGCGTCCGCGGTGCGGGACTTCTCACGGGCACGGATTTCCTTGCGCGTCAGCGGCCGTCCGGTACCCCTGAGGTTCCTGCCGGAGGAGTCGTCGCTATTGACCGGGCTCACTGTAGCCTTCCATCTTCTGAAGATTGCGTGTCTTTTCCCGGGACGGCCTGCGCACCATTCTGCGTTGCGGCGTCACCGGTCAGCCCCGGCTGCGGAAGCGCGCGTACGCGGCTCCCCACATCCGTTCCCCTGGCTTTTTGCATATCGATGGCGTGCTGCAGAATCCCCGCAGCAGCAACCTGATCCACCACTTTACGGTGATTTTTGCTGCTCATGCCAGCTTGGTGCAGGTGTCGGTGTGCCGTTACCGTGCTCAGGCGCTCATCCACAAGGTGCACGGGGACGTCCAATCCGGCGCGCTCGAGTGCCTGCACCAGCAGCTGGGCATACTCCGTGGCCATGCGGGCTGAGGCGTGTTCTTCGCCCTTCATGGTCCTCGGGAGGCCGACGAAAATCTGCACAGCGCCCCGGTCCGCCGCAAGGGCGGCAATGACCCGCACGTCCGAGTTCTTTTTCGGATTGCGGTCAAGGGTTTTCAGGGGCGTGGCCAGGATGGCATCGCTGTCGCAAATGGCGACGCCGACCCGGACGGTACCCACGTCTACCCCCAGTTTGATGCCCTGGGGGTAGACGCCGGATTCAGCAGGTGAGGTCACGGATCCGCTAGCGCCGCGTTACGGCATCGACGACTGCAGACAGCGCAGCGCCGACCTTGGACGCGTCGGTGCCGCCACCCTGGGCGACGTCGTCCTTGCCGCCTCCGCCGCCGCCGAGGATGCCGGCCGCGAGCCGTACAAGCGCGCCAGCCTTGACGCCCGCAGCACGGGCAGCCTCGTTGGTTGCAATGAGAATCACCGGACGGTCGTTGCTGACGCCGGCGACCGCCACCGTGGACGCCTCTGACCCGAGACGGTTCCGCAGGTCGAGGGCCAGGCCCCGGAGGTCATCGGCTCCGCCGACCTGCCCTGCATCATGGGCAATGACGCGGACGCCGGCAGCGTCCTGGGCGGTCCCGACCAGCTGGGCGGCCGCCGCTGCGAGCTGTTCCTTGCGGAGCCGCTCGAGCTCCTTTTCCGCCGTCTTGAGCTTAGTCAGCGTGGTGGCGATGCGGTCGGCCAGCTGGCCGGACGGCACCTTCAGCATTTCTGTCAGCTCCGTGACGAGGGCGCGTTCCGCGGCAAGGTGCCGGAATGCATCCATGCCCACGAAGGCCTCCACACGGCGGTTTCCCGAGCCTACGGACTGCTCGCCGAGCAGCGACAGGCTGCCGATAAGTGAAGTGTTCGAGACATGCGTTCCGCCGCACAGCTCGCGCGACCACGCGCCGTCGATCTCCACGACGCGCACTTCGCTGCCGTAGTTCTCGCCGAACAGCGCCATCGCGCCGAGGGCCTTGGCCTCGGCGAGGGGCATCACCTTGGTGTCCACCCGGAAGTTGTTCCGGATGGCGAGGTTGGAGACCTCTTCGATCTCGGACCGGGTGGCGGCGCTAAGGCCCTCGCCCCAGGCGAAGTCGAAGCGCAGGTAGCCGGCCTTGTTGTACGAGCCGCGCTGGGTGGCCTGCGGGCCCAGAATCTGGTGCAGGGCAGCATGCACGATGTGCGTGCCGGTGTGCGCCTGTTCGGCTGCATGGCGCCGTTCGCGGTCCACGGCGGCCCTGACCAGGGCGTCGGCGGCGATTTCGCCCTCGCGGACAACGGCCTTGTGGACGCTCAGGCCCCTCACCGGACGCTGCACGTCCAGGACTTCGACGACGAAGCCGTCGCCCGTGATCAGGCCGGTGTCGGCAGCCTGACCGCCGGCTTCCGCGTAGAACGGGGTTTCGGCGAGGACCAGTTCGATCTCATCGCCCGTGGCGGCCTGGGAGACCTTGCGGCCGGCGTTGAGGATTCCGCGGACCCGGGATTCGCCCTCGAGCTCGGTGTAACCCGTGAAAACCGTTTCGCCCTCGGACAGCAGTTCCTGGAAGGCGCTGACGTCGGCGTGGGCGCCCTTCTTGCCCTTGGCGTCCGCCTGGGCGCGCTTGCGCTGTTCGAGCATGAGCTTGCGGAACTCGGGCTCGTCCACCTTCAGGCCGGCTTCCTCAGCCATTTCCAGGGTCAGGTCGATCGGGAACCCGTACGTGTCGTGGAGGGTGAAGGCGTCGGCTCCGGACAGCGGCCGCCCGGCGGCCTTGGATTCGTTGACGGCGTCTTCGAGGCGCGCAGTGCCGGAGGCGATGGTCCGCAGGAAGGCCTTTTCTTCTGCGTAGGCAATGCGGCTGATGCGGTCGAAGTCCGTCTCCACCACCGGGTAGACACCCTTCATGGCGTCTCGGGATGCGGGCAGGAGGTCCGGCAGGCAGGCCTTTTCGACGCCGAGCAGGCGCATCGAACGCACAGCCCGGCGGATCAGCCGGCGCAGCACGTAGCCGCGGCCTTCGTTGGATGGCGTCACACCGTCGGCGATGAGCATCAGGGCTGAACGGATGTGGTCGCCGACGACGCGCATGCGGACGTCGTCCGTGTGGTGGGGGTCGTCCACGGTTTCGGCGGAGGTGTATTCCTTGCCGGAGAGCTCGGCGGCCTTGTCGATCACGGGCCGGACCTGGTCGGTCTCGTACATGTTCTCGACGCCCTGCAGGATCATGGCGAGACGCTCCATGCCGAGGCCGGTGTCGATGTTCTTCTTGGGCAGTTCACCCACGATGTCGAAATCGTCCTTCGAGCGGACGTTGTCGATCTGGTACTGCATGAACACCAGGTTCCAGATTTCGACGTAGCGGTTCTCGTCGGCGATGGGGCCGCCTTCGACGCCGTATTCGGGGCCGCGGTCGTAGTAGATCTCCGAGCAGGGACCGGCCGGGCCGGGCTGGCCGGTGTGCCAGTAGTTGTCAGCCTTGCCCATGCGCTGGATCCGGCTGGCCGGGACGCCGGTGTTCTTCAGCCAGAGGTCCTTGGCTTCGTCGTCTTCTTCGTAGACGGTCACCCAGAGCAGTTCCGGCGGAAGTCCGTAGCCGCCGTCGTCCACGCTCGTGGTGAGCAGTTCCCAGGCGAACTTGATGGCGTCTTCCTTGAAGTAGTCGCCGAAGGAAAAGTTGCCGCACATCTGGAAGAACGTGCCGTGGCGGGCGGTCTTGCCCACTTCCTCGATGTCACCGGTGCGGATGCACTTCTGCACGCTGGTGGCACGGGAGTAGGGGGCTTCCTCACGGGCGGTCAGGTAAGGGATGAACGGGACCATGCCCGCAACCGTGAACAGCAGGGACGGGTCGCTGGAGACCAGCGACGCCGAGGGAACCGCGGTGTGGCCTTTGCTGACAAAAAAGTCCACCCAGCGCTTTGTGATCTCCTGCGACTTCATGAGCTGATTTCATACCCTTCTTGGTTCACGCGGTGCGCGTGACAGTTTTGTTTCAGATGCAGGCCCGCGTAGCCGACCCGCTGGTTTAATTCTCGCGCGTTTCCGCCGCGCGGCCGTGCCTAGCGGCGGGCAAGGTCCTGGGACTCGACGCCGAGCGCGCTGCGCAGATCGGTTTCCCGCTCCCGCATTCCGGCGCGGACGGCATCCGCGAAATCGTAAACGCCGTCAGCCAGCCGCCCTACCGCCCGGTTCAGGCCTTCCGGCCCCAGGTTTGCCTGCGCCTCTGTGACTTTGCGGAACGCGATGACACCGATGGCCACGCCGATTCCCATCCAGACAAGTCTCTTCATATCAATTCTCCGGATGGTTAGCGGCTGCGACGGCCGGTGGCGGGCTTTTTGCGGGCGGCCAGGGCGGAGCGCACGCCATAGCTGAAGGCGGCCACCTTGATCAGCGGGGAGCCCACCGTGGCGGCAACGAGGGAGGACAGCGCCGAGATGTTCGCCGAGGCGTCCGAAACGTTGGACGCGATGCCGTCCACCTTCTTCAGCTGCTGGTTCGTCGTGGAGACGGTCGCCGTGACTTCGTCCATAAGGGGCGTCGCTCCGTCGCTGATGGAACGGATCGAGGTCCGCACCTCATCGAAGACCCGCCCCAGCTTGAGGATGGGAACAGCAAGCAACAGGACCAGGAGCGCAAATACCCCGGCCGCGATCAGGCCGGCAATATCGCCACCAGACATAGACGTTCATCTCCTTGAAACTCCGTGGAACGGAACATCGTGCTCGGCGGCAGCGTGCTGCAACCGCGGATGTCCCCCAAGTACCTTACATACAAAGAAGCCCGCGGCGCTTGCCACGGGCTTCTTTGGAACGCTGCCGAAGATTTAGCGTGCGTAGAATTCGACGACGAGCTGCTCTTCGCAGGTCACGGGGACCTCGGAGCGCTTCGGGCGGCGAACCAGGCGTGCCTGCAGGGCGTCAAGCTTGACGTCCAGGTAGGCCGGAACGGCGGGCAGGACGTCGCGGTGTGCGCCGGCTGCTGCAACCTGGAACGGAGGCATGGTTTCGCTGCGGCTGTGAACGTGGACCAGCTGGCCCTCGCCGACGCGGAAGGACGGGCGGTCAACGCGGATGCCGTCAACCAGGATGTGGCGGTGAACAACCAGCTGGCGGGCCTGGGCGATCGTGCGGGCGAAGCCGGCACGGAGCACGAGGGCGTCAAGGCGCATTTCGAGCAGTTCGATCAGGTTTTCACCGGTCAGGCCCTTGGTGCGGCGTGCTTCTTCGAAGGCACGGGTCATCTGGGCTTCGCGGATGCCGTACTGGGCGCGCAGGCGCTGCTTTTCGCGCAGACGAACGGCGTAGTCGGAGTCCTGCTTCTTGCGGGCACGGCCATGCTCACCGGGGCCGTACGGGCGGCGCTCCATGTACTTGGCGGCCTTGGGGGTCAGAGCGATGCCGAGGGACCGCGAGAGGCGGGCCTGACGGCGAGCACGAGTGTTGTTAGCCACTTGTGTCCTTCCAATATCTGCGGTGTGTCAGTGTTACTGGCCTCCACGATGGAGAGCATCGGCCAACCGCTGCCTTTTGCTACTGGGCACAGGCATAACCTCACCAACAGCATGAAATGCTGAAATACAGTGGATTTTGCGTCCGTGCCTTGCCAGACAAACATCCATCCTACCACGGGGCTCACTTGCCCCGGATGATCTTCCTCAGCCGCTCCAACCGCACCGCGATGTCACGCTCCGCTCCGTTGCCGGTGGGCTCATAGTAGTCGCGCCCCACGAGGTCGTCCGGCGGATACTGCTGGCTGGCCACGGAATGCGGGGCATCGTGAGCGTACTTGTAGCCCACCCCGTGGCCCAGCTGCTTGGAACCGGGGTAGTGCGCATCGCGCAGATGCGGGGGGATGCCGACGCCCAGCCCGGCGCGTACATCGGCAATTGCCTTGTTGATGCCCATATACGCGGCGTTTGATTTTGGCGCGGTGGCCAGGTGGACCACGGCCTCGGCAAGGACTATCCGGCCCTCCGGCATGCCGATCAGCTGGACCGCCTGGGCCGCAGCCACGGCGGTCTGCAGGGCTGTGGGGTCCGCCATGCCGACGTCCTCTGCGGCGGAGATCACAATGCGGCGGGCCACAAAGCGCGGGTCCTCCCCCGCCTCCAGCATCCTGGCGAGGTAGTGCAGGGACGCGTCCACGTCGGAGCCCCGGATGGATTTGATGAAGGCGCTGGCCACGTCATAGTGCTGGTCTCCGGCGCGATCGTAGCGGACAGCCGCGGCATCCAGCGCGCGTTCGGTGTGACGCAGCTCAACTGTCACCGGCTCACCGGCAGCCGCCATGGCCGTGTCCTCACCCGCACCCGCACCGCTTGTGTCCTCACCGTCCGCTTCGTCGGGTTTGGTAAGGCCGACGTCGTCAGCGTCGCCGTACGCAACCCCGGCCGCCGCTTCGAGTGCTGTCAGGGCCCGCCGTGCGTCCCCGCCGGACAGCCGCACGAGGTGGTCAAGAGCCTCCGGAGTCAGCCGGACTTTCCCGTTCAGCCCCCTTGGATCCTCGACGGCCCGCACCAGCAGGCCTTCTATGTCGGCGTCGGTCAACGGCTTGAGGGTGAGAAGCAGGGAGCGGGAGAGCAGCGGCGAGACCACGGAGAAGGACGGGTTCTCGGTCGTAGCCGCCACCAGCACCACCCAGCGGTTCTCGACGCCCGGCAGCAGCGCGTCCTGCTGGGCCTTGTTGAACCGGTGGATCTCGTCCAGGAACAGCACAGTGGTGGTCTTGTACAGGTCCCGGGCCGTCAGCGCCTCATCCATCACCCTGCGGACATCCTTGATTCCGGCGGTGATGGCCGAGAGTTCCACGAACTTCCGCCCTGGTCCCCTGGCAATCACGTGCGCCAGGGTTGTCTTTCCGGTGCCCGGCGGCCCCCAGAGGATGAGGGAGCTGGGGCCGGCCGGACCCCCGGCGTCTGCGCCGGCCGCGAGCTGGCGCAGCGGTGAACCCGGTCCCAGCAGGTGCTGCTGACCCACGACGTCGTCGATGGTGCGCGGCCGCATCCGGACGGCAAGCGGGCTGCGCGGCGAGGCGGTCCGGAACCCGCCCGGTGTCCCCGACGGCAAGCGTCCGCCGCCACTGGCGGCAGTGCCCGCGCTGACGGCGTCACTGCCGCCGTCGTCGCCGTCGTCGCCGTCGTCGTCGTCGTTGCCCCGCCCGGAGCCGAAGAGATCATCCACATAGATAGGCTACTCATAGATTCAGCGGGCAAGATCCGGTGACCGAGCCCGGTCACGCAAGTCCGGGCACGAAAAGCAGAGGATGCGGCAATGCCAAACAGCGGTACACCAGCAGGACGTCCCGCTCCGCCGACCCGGACAGCGTTTGTGCCAGGCCCGCGGCTGGCCGGCTGGGTGGAGCGGTTCGGCGCCAGCCACGGCGCGCTTGAGATTGAGGACCACGACGACGGCGTGCGGCTGCTAGCCGCTGACGGCGCCAGCGCCCTGCTGCAGGCGCCCTGGCCGGATGACGGCCGGCCGGGTCGCGGGGCCGGACTCGTGGAGCGGCTGGCCTCGCTGGCCTCCCAGCCCCGCACCATTGGCCTGCTGCTGGTGCGCCGCGGCGGATACGGTGCGGCCGTCGCCAGCGGCGGTGTCATCCTTGCATCCAAAACAGGCTCCAAGTACGTGCAGTCCCGGACGGCCGCCGGGGGCCAGTCCCAGCAAAGGTTCGCGCGGCGGCGCTCCAACCAGGCGGATGCGATGGTGGAGGCCGTCGCTGAACAGGCGAGGCATGTCTATAACGGACACGCCTTTGAGTATCTCGTGCCTGGCGGCGACCGTTCGCTGGCGGACCAGGTGCTCAGCCAGCCTGCCCTCAAGGCCTACGCCCGCGTATCCCGCCTGGCCTACCTGGATGTCCCCGATCCGCGCGCCGCCGTGCTGAGGAAGGCCGCGGCGGACGCCTGCGCAGTGCGGGTCACGGTGAACGATCCTCCGGCCTAGCGGGCGTCCACACCCGCCGCCACCTGCAGCCTTCGCCCCCCGCCTTCGATCCTGCCATTTCGACGGTTCCCTGCCGGTTCGATGCTTCGCGGCGTCGAGTGGGCAGGGAACCGTCGAAACGGCGGCCCGGCGCCCACGCCTAGCAGCCGGTCAGGTGCCGCTTGGGCCGCTCCTGCCGGTAGAAGTAGCGGCCTGTCTCCCGGAATCCTGACCGGGCATACAGTTCCCTGGCGCCCGGGTTGGCTGCGGTAACCAGGAGCCAGTAGCCATCCAGCTTCCGTGCCCCGCCGGCCACCAGCAATGACTGCAGAATGCGCGTCGCGTGACCGCGGCGCCGGGCATCGGGCCGGGTGGCCATGCAGTACAAGCCACCGTATTTGCCTGCGCCACCTGGCTTGTCGGTCCCATCTGGCGGAAGAGCGAGCCGTCCGACGGCGGCGGGCCTGCCGCCGTCGTCCCTCACCAAGGCATACACCGACGGGCATCCGGTGAGGATCCCTTGGGCGGTCTCGAGCGCGGCGGCACCCCCGCGGCCATCGACGGACCACCACAGCTCGAGCCATTCCGCGGAAGGTTGCTCGGAGATTTCGACGGCGGCATCCGCGGCGACCGTGACCGCCTCCGCCGGCCCCAGGGCCATGATGAGCGTTTCGGACTGTTTGGTGAAGCCCTGCCGGTCGAGCAGGCAGTTCAGCGGGGCCGCGGAAGGGTTGTCGAAGACCTGGTAGATCACCGGCAGCCGGCGCTTCCGGTACCAGGCAACTGCCTGCCGTGCGGCGGCCGCCGGATCCGCAGCGGGCACGCGCGGCCAGACGGAGTTCGCCCGCTGCGTGACGCCCTCCGCTGCCCGGAGCACCCACTCCCCTGTGTCGAGGCGGTCAGGAGCGGGCCACGCGGCATCCATCAGCACTTCCAGGCCGGGCATTGATTCGGCCGTCATCGAGGTCCTCCGTCCGCGGCTGCCGGGTGCGTTAGCCAAAGAAGGGGCTCCCCGTTTCCGGGGAGCCCCTGAGGCTCATTTGTTGAAGCCACTGAGCCTGTTGAAGCTACTCTCCCTGTTTCCCCTCAAGCTTCTTGACCTCGGGCCTGAAGTCGACGCCGGCTTCCTTGCGCTGCTGCGGGGTGATGGGCGCCGGAGCGTCCGTGAGGGGGTCGTGGCCTCCGCCGGACTTCGGGAACGCGATGACGTCGCGGATGGAGTCCACGCCTGCCATCAGAGCCACAACGCGGTCCCAGCCGAAGGCGATGCCGCCGTGCGGCGGGGCGCCGTACTTGAAACCCTCGAGCAGGAAGCCGAACTTGGTCTGCGCATCCGCCCGGTCGAGTCCCATGAGTTCAAAGACGCGCTCCTGGACATCGCGCTCATGGATACGGATGGAACCGCCGCCGATTTCGTTGCCGTTGCAGACGATGTCGTAAGCGTAGGACAGCGCCGATTCCGGATCCTTGTCGAAGGTGTCCAGGAACTCCGGCTTGGGCGAGGTGAAGGCGTGGTGGACAGCTGTCCACTGGCCGCCGCCGACGGCGACATCTCCGGACGCTACTGCAGCGGCGGCCGGTTCGAACATCGGCGCGTCCACCACCCAGCAGAAGGCCCAGTCGTTGGGGTTGATCAGGCCTGTGCGGTGCCCGATCTCAACGCGGGCCGCGCCGAGCAGCGCACGGGACGGCGTCTTCTCACCGGCGGCGAAGAAGATGCAGTCGCCGGGCTTGGCGCCCACCGCGTCGGCCAGGCCGGCACGTTCGGTATCGGTGAGGTTCTTCGCCACGGGGCCGGCCAGCTCGCCGTCTTCCTTGTACAGCACGTACGCCAGGCCCTTGGCCCCGCGCTGCTTGGCCCACTCCTGCCACGCGTCCAGGGCACGCCGCGCCTGCGACGCGCCGCCGGGCATGACGACGGCGCCGACGTAGGGTGCCTTAAAGACGCCGAAGTTGGTGTCCTTGAAGAATTCCGTCAGCTCGGTCAGTTCCTGGCCGAAGCGGAGGTCCGGCTTGTCGGAACCGTAGCGGGCCATGGCGTCCGCATAGGTGATGCGCTGGATCGGCGTCGGGATCTCGACGTCGATCAGCCTCCAGAGCGCCTGCACGATGTTCTCGCCGAGGGAGATGATGTCGTCCTGCTCCACGAAGCTGGCTTCAATGTCCAGCTGCGTGAACTCCGGCT
Organism: Arthrobacter sp. NPDC093139; assembly: GCF_044754165.1. Classification (NCBI taxonomy): domain Bacteria; kingdom Bacillati; phylum Actinomycetota; class Actinomycetes; order Micrococcales; family Micrococcaceae; genus Arthrobacter; species Arthrobacter sp. NPDC093139. Next base: position 258,766 of record NZ_JBIVOO010000001.1, on the reverse strand, counting down.
GACGGTCGGCGCGGAAATCCTCGTCGCGGTAGCAGCGGGCGATCTGGTAATACTTCTCGAAGCCGCCCACCTGCAGCAGCTGCTTGAAAAGCTGCGGCGACTGCGGCAGCGCATACCAGGAACCCGGGGCCAGGCGCGCGGGGACCACAAAGTCGCGGGCGCCTTCCGGCGTCGAACGCGTCAGGGTCGGGGTTTCGATTTCCACGTAGCCCTCGCGGTGCAGGAGCTCGCGTGCGACGCGGTTGGCCTCTGAACGGAGGCGGAGGTTGCGGCTGGGGCCGGGACGGCGAAGATCCAGGTAGCGGTGCTTGAGCCGCGCCTCCTCGCCGACTTCCACGTGCTCGTCGATCTGGAAGGGCAGCGGTTCTGCGGTGTTGAGGATGATCACCTTGTCTGCCATGACCTCGATCTCGCCGGTGGCGAGTGCCGGGTTCTCGTTGCCCTCGGGGCGCTTGGACACCGTGCCGGTCACCTGCAGGACGTACTCGTTGCGCAGGCCGTGGAACACCTCTTCCTCACGGACCACGACCTGGGCGACTCCCGAAGCGTCACGCAGATCGACGAATGCGACACCACCGTGATCACGACGGCGACCTACCCAGCCGGCCAGGGTTACGGTTTGTCCAATATGCTCGGAGCGAAGCGACCCGAGGTCATGTGTGCGCAGCACAACATTCCTTTCAGAAGGAAGACAGATGTTTTATTAGGATCGTTGCGGGAACGATCCCGTCCGAGTTTACCCGCTGGAAAGGTCCCTGCCCCGCCATGCCGAAGCATCAGCACCTGCAACGGAGGCTCGGTGTGTTCGATGCCACGTCGATCGGCCTCGGATCCATGCTGGGTGCCGGCGTCTTTGTGGTGTTCGCCCCGGCCGCCGGGCTGGCGGGAACGCTGCTCGTCGTTTCCATCGTCGTCGCAGGTGCCGTGGCCTACTGCAACGCCATGGCGTCCGCCCAGCTCGCAGCCAAATACCCGGAAAGCGGCGGCACGTATGTCTATGGCCGCAAGCAGCTCGGAGAATGGCCCGGCTTCATCGCCGGCTGGGGGTTTGTGACCGGCAAGACGGCGTCCTGCGCAGCAATGGCGCTGACATTCGGGCAGTATGTCTCGCCGGATTTTGCCGTCCCTGTGGCCATCGCGGCCGTGGCCGTACTGACAGTGGTCAATCTTCTGGGCATCACCCGGACGGCGTTCCTGACGCGCATCCTGCTGGGCATCGTTCTGGCCACCCTCGTCTTTGTGGCTGTGGCCAGCATCCTTGGGCCTCATCCCGCGGATGCCGGCCCGTCGCCCTCCACTACCGTCCCGGACGGCTCGGGCAGCGCCTGGGGTGTCCTTCCCGCCGCGGGCCTGATGTTCTTCGCATTCGCCGGGTATGCGCGCATCGCCACGCTCGGCGAAGAGGTGAAAGACCCTGCCAGGGTCATCCCGCGGTCCATCCTGGGCGCCCTCGCGGCAGCGTTTGGCATTTACCTGGCCTTGGCGCTGCTGCTGCTGGGGCACCTTCCCCTGCCCCAGCTCGCCGCCTCGCCCGCCCCGCTGCTGGAGGCGGTGACGAACTCGGATTTGGCTGCCGGCGCGGCCTTCGTGCAGGGCGGAGCCGCTGCGGCATCCCTTGGCGCGCTGCTGGCACTTATCACGGGAGTGGGACGCACGGCGATGGCCATGGCGCGGGAAGGGGATCTGCCGGGCCCGCTCGCCCGGGTCGGGGGACGCCACACGGTGCCATTCATCGCTGAACTGGCCGTTGCCGCCGTCGTGATTGTGCTGTTGCTGACCAGCAACGTACTGACCGTGGTGGGCTTTTCCAGCTTCGGCGTCCTCGTGTACTACGCGGTGGCAAACGCGGCGGCATACAGCCTTGCGGACCGGCCATGGCACGCTCCGCGCTGGCTCAATGCAGCGGGGCTTGTGGGCTGTCTGGTCCTGGCCTTCACGCTGCCGCCGTCATCAGTCCTGACCATGGCGGCGGTGCTGGCAGCCGGGGTGGCGGGCCGGGCGCTGGTGCTGCAGCGGCGGGGCCGCCGCAGCACCAGCTGAGCAGTGCCTGAGCTACACGAGCTGAGCGTCACGACCGGCTGGAACGGGTCTACTCCGGGGAGCCACCTGTGACCCGGACGTACAGGTCTTCGTCCGACGGCGTCCACGTCGCCGGATCGGCGTCGACCTGCTCGCCCGAACGGATGTCCTTCACCTGGTGCTTGCCGTCGTCATCGGTAAACCAGACGAACGGAATGCCGCGGCGGTCCGCGAACTTGATCTGCTTTCCGAACTTCTCCGCCTTCGCGGCGACTTCGGTGGCGATGCCGCGGCTGCGCAGCTGCGTGGCGACGTCCTGGGCCTCGCCCCAGGTGTCGTCCGCATTGAGGGCGACCAAAACGGCGGTGGGGACGGAGCGGGACGCCTTTGCCAGGTCCTGGCTGAGGATGCGGGACACCAGCCGGGTCACGCCGATTGAGAGCCCGACGCCGGGGAACTTCCGGTTGCCCTTGCTGGCGAGGGCATCGTAGCGGCCGCCCGAGCAGATGGATCCGAGCTGCTCGTGGCCGACGAGCACGGTTTCCACGACTGTTCCCGTGTAGTAGTCAAGCCCGCGGGCGATGCTCAAATCGGCAATGACCTTGCCCGGTGCCCTCTTCACGGCGGCCTCGATGACCTGCTCGAGCTCGTCCAGGCCCTCCTCGAGGAGCTCGTTGCTCACCCCGAGGGAACGGACCTGGGCCACGAAGGACGTGTCCTCGGTGCGGATGCCGGCCAGCTTGAGCGCCGCCTGCGCCTGGTCATCGGTGGCACCGAGCTCGGTCTTGAGCAGCTCCGCAACCTTGGCCGGACCGATCTTTTCCAGCTTGTCGATGCTGCGCAGCACGCCGGCAGTGTCGTCCAGCCCGATGCCCCGGTAGAAACCCTCGGCCAGCTTCCTGTTGTTGATGCGCAGACGGAAATCCGGAATCGGTAGTGCGCCAAGCGCTTCGGCGATGACCAGCGCGATCTCGACGTCGTAGCGGAAGGGCAGGTCACCGTCCCCCACCACGTCAATGTCAGCCTGGGTGAACTCGCGGGCCCGGCCCTCCTGCGGACGCTCGCCGCGCCACACCTTCTGGATCTGGTAACGGCGGAACGGGAACGCGAGGTAACCGGCGTTCTCCACGACGTACCGGGCGAACGGAACCGTCAGATCGAAGTGGAGGGCAAGCGCGTGAGGGTCGTGCTTCCCTTTGCCTGCGCCAGTTGCGGCTTCATCTTCGTCGTCCTGAAGCCGGCTGAGACCATACACCTCTTTGTCGATCTCGCCCTTGCGCAGCAGCTGGCCCACCGTCTCCACTGCGCGGGTCTCGATGGAGGAGAAACCGTGCAGTTCAAAGGTTCGCCGCAGGCTGTCCAGGACATGCTGCTCCACCAGCCGCTCCTCGGGAAGCCACTCGGGGAATCCGGACAGGGAGGCTGTGCGTGCCATGGTGGAATTTCTCCTCAGGTAACCGACCGCCGGAGTCCGCTGCCCAGCATTCCGAAATCGCCATTGATCAAAAACGGCGGGCAAGGGCGGGAGTCCAGGCTGTCATGCATAAACTATGTGCGGCAGTCAGTTTATGCTTTTGGCGCCTGCATCTCTAATGCAGGCGCCGGAACAGGCTGCCGCCGTGCAGCTGCAGCCGGGGATGCCTTCAGCGGGCGACCCCGGGGCAGCCCGATAAACGAGGAGGACCTGTGGCGGCATCTCCACGCGATATGCGTGAAGCCAAGCGGCGTATCCAGCAGATGGAAGCCAAGCGCGAGCTTCGCCGCGACCAGGAGAAGCGGCGCAGGCGGGACAACCTGGTTGCAGGCGGCGCGGGAACGGCGGCGGTGATACTCGCCGTCGTGCTTCAGCTCGCGGTCTACTCCGGAAACCCGACCGAAGAGGAATTCGCGGCTGCCGAGGCGGGGCTGCAGTCCCCTTCCGCGACGCCGTCAGCGCCGGCCACCAACGCCGCCAACATTCCCAAGCCCGAAACAGCAGCGGGCAAGGTCTTCACCGGTGAACTCAAACTGAATCGCGGGGCCGTGGGAGTGCAGCTGGATGGCACTAAAGCACCGCAGGCCGCAGCTGTGTTTAAGTCCCTCGCCGATCAGGGCTATTACAAGGGCGTGAGTTGCCACCGGCTCACCACCGCCGAGAATTTCGGCGTGCTGCAATGCGGCTCCAAAAGCGGTGACGGGCAGGGCGACCCCAATTACACCTGGGGTCCGCTGGAAAACACGCCCGCGGACAACAAGTATGCGGCCGGCAGCATCGCGGTGGCCCGGACCGGCGGAAACGCCTATGGCAACGGGACACAGTTCTTCATTGTGTACAAGGACACTGTGATTCCGTCTGACGCCGCCGGCGGCTACACGGTCGTAGGCAAAGTGACTTCCGGACTGGACGTGGTCACAAAGATTGCGGCGGCAGGTCTTAAGCAGGGCGAAAATGCCACCGACGGCACGCCTGTGGAACCAGTCACGATAGACTCGTTTTCTCTGAAGTAAGAAGCCCGGGTCCCCAGGCGGCCCCAGGTGAATTACGAGAGTATTTTCCTCCAAGCGAAAGACTTTTAGCGGTGACAGACAGTCAGAAATCCGACGAAACAGCGGCAGCAGACCTGATTGAGGCTCCGGCTCCTCCGGCCGGGCCCGGGGAGGCAGCTGCCGAAGGTACCCAGGCCGACGAAACGCAGCCGGCAGAAGCTCCGGAGGAGGCTGCGCCGGCAGACGCTGCTCCTGCGGAAGCTGCTTCGGTAGAACAGGCACCGGCGGACGCTGGAGAAGAAGCTGCGGTTGAGGCACCCGCGCAGGACGCTGGAGAAGAACCTGCGGAAGAGGCACGCGCGGAGTCGCCCGCCGCCCACCCGGCCCCGTCGCCGCGGCCCGCCCCGTCACCGGCAGCTTTTGCTGCGCGCCCGAAGGCAGGCCCCGCGGCCACTGTCGCGCCGGTGACCGCGCCGTCGGCTACGTCGCTCGCTGAAGCGGCCCGCTGGGGCCGTGTTGAAGGAGACGGCCACGTTTTCCTGACCATCGACGGCGAGGAACACCCGGTCGGACAGTACCCGGACGTCAGCGATGACGAGGCCCTGGCCTACTTTGCCCGGAAGTACGACGACGTCGTGGCCCAGATCCTTCTGCTGGAGCAGCGGGTTGCGTCCAAGGCCCCCACCACGGACATGCAGAAGACCGTCACGCACCTGCGCGAGCAGCTGGCTGAGCGGAACATGGTGGGCGACATCCGTTCGGCTGAAGGCCGCCTGGACACGCTGGCCACACAGATCACCGAGCTCGAAAAGGCAGAGAAGGCACAGCACGACGCCGTCCGCGCAGCCGAACTGGCCGCGCGTGAAGCCATCGTCGCCGAAGCCGAAGCCATCTCGGGAACAGATCCGGCCCATATCCAGTGGAAGACCTCCAGCGCCAGGATGAACGAACTGTTCGAGAGCTGGAAGGCCGCGCAAAAGAGCGGAGTCCGCCTCGGCCGCAGCAATGAGGACGCCCTCTGGAAGCGGTTCCGTGCCGCCCGCACCGTGTTTGACCGCCACCGCCGCGCCTACTTCTCCCAGCTGGACAGCAACAACTCGGCAGCCAAGGCCGCGAAGGAAAAGCTGATCGCCGAGGCTGAGGCCCTGTCCTCCTCGACGGACTGGGGATTCGCTGCAGGTGAATACCGCCGCCTGATGGACGAGTGGAAGGCCTCCCCCCGCGCCAGCCGCAAGGACGATGACGCGCTGTGGGCACGGTTCCGTGCCGCCCAGGACGTCTTCTTCACGAACCGGCAGGCCGCGAACGACGAGATCGACCAGGAATACGCCGCCAACCTCAAAGTGAAGGAAGCCCTGCTCGAGGAGGCCAACACCATCCTTCCCGTCAAGGACCTCAGTGCCGCCAAGAAGGCACTGCAGTCCATCCGTGACCGCTGGGAGGACGCCGGAAAGGTGCCCCGCGCGGACATGGGACGTGTCGAGGCAGGACTGCGCAGGATAGAGGACGCCGTCCGGCAGGCCGAGGAGGAAAACTGGCAGCGTTCCAACCCTGAGACCAAAGCCCGCACCAACAGCGCCTTGAGCCAGCTCGAGTCCGCCATCGCCGGACTCAGGGACGACCTGGAGAAGGCCGAGAAGGCCGGGGACCAGCGCAAGATCAAGGCCGCCCGCGAAGCCCTTGACGCCCGCCAGGCCTGGCTGGACCAGATCCAGCGATCCGCCAGCGAGCTCTCCTAGTCAGAGTTCTGCAGGCCCCGCCCCGGTTATCCACATGACCGGGGCGGGGCCTGTACGCGTTCCGGCCCGTCAGGCACGATGGCTGGATGGAAGCGTCTACAACGCCCGGCAGGGCGTCTCCGCGCACGTCGGTCCCACTCGCATCGGGCGCCGCTGACTCCCCCGGCCAGTTCCTGGACCTCTACGCGCCCGGGCAGCTGTTTTCGTCGCCCGAGCTGCAGTCCATGGCGGCCGACGGCGTGCTGACGCAGCTCCACCAGCACGGCTACACCGTGCCGGGCGTTGAGGCTTCGCCCCAGCTGCGGGCACGCGCGGCAGCGAATGCGGTGCCGCCTGCCATCCGGCAACGTGTGGTGGCGGGACGGATGACGGCTGCCTGGATCTACGGGTGCGCCCGTGAACCGGACCGGATGGCCCTCCTGGTGGATGCCAAGCGCCGTATTTCCAGCCTGCGCGCAACCCGCGGCTGCACGCTCCATGAGGTACGGCTCGGTCCCTTTGATGTCGTCAGCCTCGGCGGCCTGATGGTTTCCAGCCCGCTGCGCACCGCACTGGACATCGCCCTGCACGTGGACGCCGAGCGTGCCGTCCCGGCATTGCGCCAGCTGTTGGAAAGGCCCGAACTTGATGTCCGTATCCGGTTGCTGGTGCTGGCAGTGGAGGCATCGCCCAGGCTGCCCCACAAGAAGGCGGCCCTGGACAAACTGGCCCTAGCTTCGCCGGCGGTTCCCCGTGGTCCGGTAGACATCAAAGACACCGTCGATCCGCCGGACGGCGCTAAGCACGTGGCTCAGGTACTTGGGATCACCCATCTCGAAGGCAAACTTGGAGATGGCCACACGGTCCGTTGACGTGTGCACACTCGCGGCGAGGATATTCACGTGGTTCTCCGAAAGCACGCGGGTGACGTCCGAGAGCAGCGACTTCCTGTCCAGGGCCTCCACCTGAATCTCCACGAGGAACACGCTGGACTGCGTCGGTGCCCAGTCAACATCCACGATCCTGTCCGGCTGGTCCTTCAGGTCGGAGATGTTCGTGCAGTCCGTCCGGTGCACGGAAACGCCCGAGCCCCGCGTGACGAACCCCAGGATGGGATCTGGCGGCACCGGAGTGCAACAGCGCGCCAGCTTGACCCAGACGTCGCCTACGCCCCGGACCACCACGCCGGAGTCGGAGAAACGCGCCTTGCTGACCTGGGTGGGGATGCTGACCTCGGTGAGGTCGTCTTCCGGCGTCTCGTTCCCGCCGAGCATGTCGACGAGCTTTTCCATGACGTGCTGCGCCGAGGTGTGTCCGTCGCCCACGCCGGCGTACAGCCCGGAGATGTCCACATATTTGAATTCCTCGGCCACTGCCGCCAGCGCATCGTGGGTCATCAGGCGCTGCAGCGGCAGGTTCTGCTTCCGCATGGCGCGGGTCAGCAGCTCCTTGCCACGGTCAATGGCCTCCTCGCGGCGTTCCTTGCTGAACCACTGGCGGATCTTGTTCCGAGCCCGGGCGCTCTTGACGAAGTGCTGCCAGTCCTGGCTCGGTCCGGCCCCTTCGGCCTTCGACGTGAAGATTTCCACCCAGTCGCCGTGGTTCAGTTCGCTGTTGAGCGGCACGAGCTTCCCGTTGACCCGGGCACCGATGGTGCGGTGGCCCACCTCGGTATGCACCGCATAGGCAAAGTCCACGGGTGTGGAGCCGGCCGGCAGCGCCATGACTTCGCCCTTGGGCGTGAACACGAAGACTTCCCTGGCATTGATCTCAAAACGCAGCGAGTCCAGGAATTCACCCGGGTCAGAGGTCTCCTGCTGCCAGTCCACCAGTGACCGCAGCCAGCCCATGTCCCCGTCGCGGGGGCTGCCTGGCGCCGCTGCCGTGCGGTTGGGCTGGTCCTTGTATTTCCAGTGGGCGGCAACGCCGTACTCGGCCCGCCGGTGCATCTCGTGGGTGCGGATCTGGATCTCCACAGGCTTGCCGCCCGGGCCGATCACGGTGGTGTGCAACGACTGGTACATGTTGAACTTGGGCATCGCGATGTAGTCCTTGAACCGCCCGGGAAGGGGGTTCCAGCGCGAATGCAGGGTGCCCAGCGCGGCGTAACAGTCGCGCACCGAGTCCACCAGCACGCGCACGCCCATGAGGTCGTTGATGTCGTCGAAGTCCTTGTCCCGGACGATCATCTTCTGGTAGATCGAGTAATAGTGCTTCGGCCGCCCGGTGATGGTGGCCTTGATTTTGGCCACGCGAAGGTCCTCGGCGATCTGGTTCCGGATCACGCTCAGGCTCTTTTCGCGCTCAGGTGTCCGGTCACCCACCATACGGACTATTTCCTCATAGACCTTGGGATACAGTGCGGCAAAGGAGAGATCCTCGAGTTCCCACTTGATCGTGTTCATGCCAAGGCGGTGCGCGAGGGGGGCAAAGATCTCGAGCGTCTCGCGTGCCTTGCGCGCCGATGACTCGGCGGACACGAAGCGCCACGTCCGGGCGTTGTGCAGGCGGTCGGCCAGTTTGATCATCAGCACGCGGATGTCCTTGGCCATCGCCACGACCATCTTGCGGACAGTTTCGGACTGCGCGGCCTCGCCGAAGCTGACCTTGTCCAGCTTGGTGACACCGTCCACCAGCATGGCCACTTCCGGTCCGAAGTCGGCCTTCAGGTCCTCGAGGGTATAGGGAGTGTCTTCGACGGTGTCGTGCAGCAGCGCAGCGGCCAGCGTGGTCCCGCTGAGCCCGAGTTCGGCGAGGATCGTAGCCACCGCCACGGGGTGCGTGATGTATGGATCGCCGCTCTTGCGCTTCTGTCCGCGGTGGCTCTGCTCGGCCACCACGAAAGCGCGCTGGATGAGGTCGAAGTCCTCTTTGGGATTGTTCGCGCGGACGGTCCGGAGCAGGGGCTCCAGGATGGGCGAATATGTCGCGGTGCCGCGGCCGGTCAGCCTCGCGAGCCGGGACCGGGTACGCTCGCGCCGGCCGGGAAACGTGGGACGCACGCCGGAGTTGTCCACCGGCACACCCGGGCCGGGACGTCCGGCAGCCACGAGACCAGTCTGCGGGCCCTGGCCCCGACTGTCATGACCGGCAGCCTCTGGCGCCGACGTCGAACGTTCTTCCAATGAAGCACCCCTCACGACCCGTTTAATTATTCCAGTCTATTCCCGCCGCGGGCCTGCCTGATAACCGGAACGTCGCCGAACGACAGCACACCGACGCAAAAGGCCGGATACCGTCGAATCGACGGCGTCCGGCCTTCAGCTTGAGACTGTCAGGCCTTGGCTGGTTCGGCGGAAGCCCTGGCAGCTGCGTCTGCACGGCGGTGCTCCACACGCTTTGCCTGCTTGACCAGTTCGGGCTCGTTCTGACGCAGCCACGCATACATCGGCGCTGCGATGAAAATCGTTGCTGCCGTGCCGATCAGGATCCCGACGAACAGCGCCAGCGAAAGGTCCCGCAGGGTTCCGGCACCCAGCAGGCCTGCACCGATGAACAGGATCGCAGCCACCGGGAGAATGGCCACCATCATGGTGTTGATCGAACGGACGAGGGTCTGGTTGACGGCCAGGTTGACTTCCTCGCCGAACGTCCGCCGGGTGGAAATGTCGATGTCGGCCGTGTTTTCGCGGATCTTGTCGAACACCACCACGGTGTCATACAGGGAATAGCTGAGCACCGTCAGGAAGCCAATGATGGCCGACGGCGTCACTTCGAAGTCGCTGAGGGCGTACACGCCGGCCGTGATGAACATCGTCACCACCATGCCCGCGATGGCCGACAGGGACATCTTCCAGGTCCGGAAGTACAGCGCCATGAGGACGGTCGCCAACCCCACGAAGATCACCAGGCCGATGAGCGCCTGCTTGGTGACATCGGCACCCCAGGTGGGCCCGACGAACGTCGAGGTCACCTCGTTGTCGGTGACGCCGTAGGCAGTGGTCAGGCCTTCCTTGATTTTCAGGGTTTCGTCGTCGGAGAGCTTGTCCGTCTGGATGCGCATCGTGGTCCCGGCGACGTTGGCGACGCGCGGAACACTGCCCGGGACGACGTCTTCCACGGCCTTTTCGCCGAGTCCCGCGTCCGTGCTCTTGACGTTGGAAACGGTGAATTCCGAGCCGCCCCGGAACTCGATGCCCAGGTTGAACCCGCCCTTGACCACCGGGATAAGGATCGACAGTGCCACCGCGGCAAGCGCGATCAGGAACCACAGTTTCTTCCGCTCGACAAAGTCGTAGGAGCGTTTTCCTGTGTAGAGCTCGTTACCGAATGTCGCAAAGCTTCTAGCCATTACTTGCCCTCCTTGTTGGCGCCCTTGGAGGAACCCGCAAGCTGCTGCTGCTTTTCCGCGAGGCGTCGTTCTGCGATCGTCATCCGGCGCTCCGCCTCGGCTGACGCTCCCGTATTCTTGGCGCGCACGACGGCGGGCCTTTCCTCCGGGGTCCGGATCCTGCCGGCGCCCCTGTAGAGCGGGACGGCGCCCAGGCGTTCGGGGTCGAGGCCCGAGAACCGGTGGCCTTCGCCGAAGAAGCGGGTCCGGGCCAGGAGCTGGAGGGTCGGGTGCGTGAACATGAAGACGACAATCAGGTCGGCGATGGCGGTCAGGCCGAGAGTGAAGGCGAAGCCGCGCACGTTGCCGACGGCCACGAAATAGAGCACCAGTGCCGCCAGGAGGTTGACCGCCTTGGAGGCCAGGACCGTGCGCTTGGCCCGCTTCCATCCGTTCTCGACGGCCGAAACCAGGCCGCGGCCCTCACGGAGCTCGTCACGGATGCGTTCGAAGTAAACAATGAACGAGTCGGCGGTCTGGCCGATGGCGACGATGATACCGGCGACGCCGGCCAGGGACAGACGGTAGTTTTCCGTCCACCCAAGAACGGCGATCGCCAAGTAAGTCAGTGCACCGGCCACAACCAGCGAGGCGATGGTGACGAAGCCGAGGGCCCGGTACTGGAACAGGGAGTAGACAACCACGAGCAACAGCCCGATAAGGCCTGCCAGCAGCCCCATCCGGAGCTGCTCACCACCCAGGGTCGCCGAAATCTGCTGCTCACTCTGGATGTCGAAGCTGATGGGCAGCGCGCCGAAGCGCAGCTGGTCGGACAGCGCTTTGGCGGACTGTTCGGTGAACCCGCCGGTGATCTGCGGCCGGCCGTCGGTGATCACGGCCTGGGCCCGCGGAGCGGAAATGACCTGGTCATCGAGGACGATGGCGAACTGCGACTTGGGATCGGTACCGGTCTCTCCGCCGGCCGCCACGTAGAACTGGTTAAGCCGTTCGGTGACCGTCTTGAACTTGGCCGTGCCCTCGGCGTTGAACTGGATGTTGACTGCCCACTCGTTGGTGACAGCACCCTGGGCGCCCTGCTGGAGCTGGAACGTAGAACCCTGGATCTCGACGCCCTTGACCTCAACCGGGCCCAGGATGTACTTGATCGCCGGGGTCTCGTCGGTGGCCGGCTCGCAGGTGACCAGCGGCTTGGCGGGATCCGAGCGCTCCTGCTTGTCCTGTGCAGGATTGGCACAGTCCAGTGCCTCAAACTGCTTCATGATGTCCGCTGTGATCCAGTTCGAATCGCTGCCGTTCTCCGGCTTGGCGGTGGGCTTGGGCAGTTTCGCCTCCGGGGTGCGCTCTGCCGCAGGAACCGGCGTTCCGGGCCCGTTCAACAGCACAGGACGGAAGTTCATATCGGCCGACGCCTGGATCAGCGCCCGGGTCTCCGAGGAGGGCGTGCCCGGAAGGCTTACCACGACGTTGCGGCCGGACTGGGTGCTGATTTCAGCCTCAGCGACACCCGAACCGTCGACGCGCTGGCGGATGATCGCGACCGCCTGGTTGAGCTGCTCTTCGTTGATGTCCGAACCGCCCTCCACCTTGGGCGCCAGGATCATCTGGGTGCCGCCCTCAAGGTCAAGGGCCAGCTTGGGGGTCCAGCTGGCTTGTCCGGCCATGGTGCCGCCCGCGAGGACGGCCGTCATGACAGCCAGAATTACGCCAAGCCAGACCAGCACCCTGATGGCTGATTTCTTGTGGCCAGTTCGTGCCATTGTCGATCTTTCTGTTATTACGGAGCAGCCGCCGGTGCGGGCTGCTTGCCCGTCCCGACGGCGGGCCGCGGCCGAAGAGATAATAAGCGGCGCGCTAACGCGCCGGTGGACTAGATGTCCTTCTTGCCTTCGTCGTTGCTGCGCTTCGCGGCGTCGTCCTGGGCTTCGGCCGTTGTCGGCGCGCTGCCCTCGGTGTCGACGGTAAGGGAGGAAGCGTCGTCCGGCACGGGGGTGGTGTCAGCCGCCGCGGGTTCCAGGATCTTGGTGACGGCCTGGCGGTGGACGGTGGCCAGGTTGCCGGGAGACAGTTCCAGTACAACCTTGTTCTCCTCGTTATCGATCGAGACGATGCGGCCGAAAAGGCCGAAGCTCGTCATGACCTCAACGCCGGGAGCGAACTGCGACTGCAGCGCGGCCTGCTGCTGCTGAGTCTTCTTGTTGCGGCGGAACATCATGAAGATAAAGATGCCGAGCATGACGAACAGCAGGATGGTCATGATGTCGATGCCGCCACCGGCCTGAGGCTGGGCCTGGGCAGTTATATTTCCGAACACGTGGAAGTTCCATTCTGTACTTGCGTAGCTGGTTGACAGCAGCGTCCGTTTCGCGCCGCACTCCCGGGCAGAATACATGCCCGGGTCGGCCGTCCCCCGGAGGGCGGGCCGCGGAAACGAAGACACGGACGTGCCGAGCGTCATTCCAGTCTAGAGGGAAAAGCTGAAAGGCCGCTGTTATTGGGCGTTCGAGATCCAGTCCGCAGTGGATTGTTCATCTTCAGGGTCCGATCCGAACAGGTCCAGAGCCTCCTGCCCGAAGACGCCGTCGGGAACGGCGAATCCCAAGTGTGTCCATGCCGGGGCCATGGCAATGCGTCCCCGGGGCGTCCGGCCAAGGAGCCCCTCCCGGACCAGGTACGGCTCGGCAACGGTCTCGACCGTTTCGGGTTCCTCGCCGACGGCGATCGCCAGCGTGGAGAGGCCTACCGGCCCTCCGCCGAATTTGGTGATGAGCGCCTCGAGCACGGACCGGTCCAACCGGTCCAGGCCGCGCTTGTCCACTTCGTACATGTCCAGCGCGGCCGAGGCGGATCTGGCGTCGATCTGCTCAATGCCGTGCACCAGGGCCCAGTCCCTCACCCTTCGCAGCAGCCGGTTGGCGATTCGCGGCGTCCCGCGGGACCGTCCGGCGATTTCGCTGAACCCTGCCGAGTTCACCTTCAGGTCCAGGAGACCGGCGGACCTGCGCAGGACCAACTCCAGCTCCTCCACGGAGTAGAACTCCAGGTGACCGGTGAAACCGAACCGGTCACGCAGGGGTCCAGGCAGCAGCCCGGCGCGGGTGGTGGCGCCGACCAGGGTGAATGCCGGCAGTTCCAGCGGGATGGCCGTGGCTCCGGCGCCCTTGCCCACCACAATGTCCACCCGGAAGTCCTCCATCGCCATGTAGAGCATTTCCTCCGCGGGGCGGGACATCCGGTGGATTTCATCAAGGAATAGGACCTCGCCCTCAGACAGCGAGGAAAGGATAGCGGCTAGATCCCCCGCATGCTGGATCGCCGGACCGCTGCTGATCCGGAGGGGTGCGTTCATCTCGGCTGCGACAATCATAGCCAGCGTGGTTTTGCCCAGGCCCGGCGGACCGGAGAAAAGCACGTGGTCGGCGCTGCGGCCACGCATCCGGGACGCCTGCAGCACGAGGGACAACTGTTTGCGGACACGGTGCTGGCCCACGAAATCGTGCAGGTTCTTGGGCCGCAGGGCGGCCTCGATCGCCTTTTCCTCGGGTTCTTCCCCACCGGCGACAAGGGACGGCTCAGCCACGGCTGCCTACCCTGTTGCCGGCACGGGCGCCGTCCTGGCCTAGCCACCGCAGCGTGGTCCGGAGTATTTCGGCGACATTGCCCTGGTCGGCAAGGTCGGGCGCGTCGGCCAGGGCTTTGTCGATGCTGCCGGTGGCATCCTTTTCCGACCAGCCGAGGCTGGTCATGGCGGCCACCACCTGCGGCTTCCAGACCGCTTCCCCGGAAGGGGCAGGGGCTGCACTCGGCGCAGTGCCATGGGGAACCAGCTTGCCGGCCAGTTCCAGCACGATGCGTCCGGCGACCTTAGGGCCGATTCCGGGAACTTTCGTGAACGTTTTGCTGTCGCCGGTGTGCGCAGCGACGCGGATGGCTTCCGGATCATGGACCGCCAGGACCGCGAGGGCAAGCCGCGGCCCCACGCCGCTGACGCTGAGCAGGACATCGAAGACCTCGCGCTCGTCGTCGCTCGCAAATCCGAAAAGTGTCAGGGAATCCTCCCTGACGATCAGTGAGGTGAAGAGTTGACCCTCCTCGCCAACCCGGAGTCGGCTGAGGGTCCGCGGAGTGGCGTTCACGCTCATCCCGGCGCCGTTAAGGTCGATCACGGCGGTGGACAGGCCCACGTGCGCTACCGTTCCGCGAAGAAAACTTATCAAGGCCGGGCTCCTGAACTACCGCCGGAGGGACCAATGTGAGGTTTCCGACCGACTATCCGAACATATCTACGAATACCCTAACAAGTTCCCCGGCCATATACCCGGACACTTACCGGGCGCGCCGCGCCTTTGCTTCCGCTTCTGCCCACGCCCGCTGGGCCGGAGTCAGCGAACTGCTGCCCGGTCCGGTGGTGGCAACCGCAGCCCCGCTGCCGGCCCGCCAAGCGTGGGTAATGGCCAGGGCGAGGGCATCGGCGGCGTCTGCCGGCCGCGGCGGGGCGTCCAGCCGCAGGATCTTGGTCACGAGCTTCGTGACGGCGTCCTTGTTGGAGTTTCCGCTGCCCGTCACCGCCGCTTTGACTTCCGACGGCGTGTGGAGCGCCACCGGGATGCCCCGCCGGGCGGCTGCTGCTATCACAACGCCCGAAGCCTGCGCGACGCCCATGACGGTACTGACGTTGAGCTGGGAGAAGACCCGTTCCACGGCCAGCACGTGCGGCTCATACCGGTCGAGCCACTCGTCGATGGCGAGGGCAATGACCAGCAGACGCTGATCGAGGGTCTCCTCGGCAGAGGTCCCCACCACGCCCACCGCCACCATGGTGGCGCGACGGTTCTTTTCCACGTCCACCACGCCGATGCCACAGCGGGTGAGGCCGGGATCGACGCCCAGGACACGCAGCGTCAAGGCCGGGCCACGAAATCACAGCAGGGCTTCAGGATCACTCGGCTTCCAGCGCGGCCTGCACTTCGTCGCTGAGGTCGGCGTTGCTGTAGACATTCTGGACGTCGTCCAGGTCTTCCAGGGCGTCAACGAGTTTCATGAACTTCTTGGCGGCATCCAGGTCGAGGGGCACCTCCATGGACGGCACGAACTCAGCTTCGTCGGTGTCGTATTCGATCCCGGCATCTTTGAGTGCGTCGCGGACGGCCTGGAGGTCCTTCGGATCCGAGTGGATTTCGAAGGTGTCACCGTTGTCCTTGACTTCCTCGGCGCCGGCGTCGAGGACTGCCATGAGGACGTCGTCCTCGCTCAGGCCGTTCTTCGGCAAGGTGACAACGCCTTTGCGGGTGAACAGGTAGCTGACCGATCCGGGGTCGGCGATGGTGCCGCCGTTGCGGGAAATGGCGAGACGCACCTCAGAGGCGGCGCGGTTCTTGTTGTCGGTGAGGCACTCGATGAGGAGCGCGGAGCCCTGGGGACCGCGGGCTTCATACATGATCTCCGTGTAGTCAACGACTTCGCCGGTGAGCCCGGCACCGCGTTTGATGGCGCGGTCAATGTTGTCGTTGGGCACCGAAGTTTTCTTGGCCTTGGTCACGGCCAGATCCAGCCCCGGGTTGCCGGCAAGGTCCGGGCCGCCCATGCGCGCCGCGACTTCGATGTTCTTGATCAGCTTGGCGAACGACTTTGCCCTGCGGCTATCAATGATGGCCTTCTTGTGCTTGGTCGTTGCCCATTTGGAGTGGCCTGACATGCTTTACGCTTCTCCTCTGATCATGCGGATAAAAAGTTCATGCACGCGCTTCTCCCCTGTCACTTCCGGGTGGAAGGAGGTGGCCAGCAGTTGGCCGGAACGCACTGCAACAATTCTAGCTGTCCCCTGCAGATCGGCTGCGTGGGAGGCATGGGCCGGGTCTGCCGGCTCCACCTGGGCAAGGACCTCGACGTCCGGCCCCACCCGTTCCACCCACGGGCCGCGGATGAAAACGGCGTGCACGGGAGCGACACCCTGTTCGGTGGCGCTGAAGTCCAGGCCCTTGAACTCAAGGTCGGTCTCGAAAGATTCCCGCTGGCGCCCGAAGGCATTGCGCCGCACGGTGATATCCAGGCCGCCAAAGGTCTGCTGCGGATTGCCGGCAAGATCGGTGGCGGGGTCCGCAATGTCATGGGCGAGGAGGATCATCCCGGCGCAGGACCCGTAGACGGGCAACCCTTCGGCGATGTGCTTCCGCAGCGGTTCAGCGAGCTCAAAGGCCCGCGCCAGCTTGTCAATGGCAGTGGATTCTCCCCCGGGAATAATGAGCCCGTCCAGGCCGTCAAGTTCCGCCGGACGGCGGACCCCGACGCCGGTAGCGCCGGATGCCTCCACGGAACGGAGGTGCTCGCGAAAGTCGCCTTGGAGCGCCAGGACGCCGATGCGCAATCCTGAACCGATACCTGGACGAACGCGCGGCTGCGCGGCAGAAAGGGGATTGGTCATCCAATAATCATAGTGTCCCGGAAGCTGGATCCGGCCCCCGCCAGCAGGGCGGCCGCCCGTTCCATGCCTCAACTGGGATATATTACAGAGCATGTTTTCCTTCAGCGTTCCGCTCGGCAAGCTCGTCCGCCGGGTCACCCGGCTCAGGGGCGGAGGCTCCGCTTTTCCAGGTCTGGTGGTCGAAAAAATCGATCCCGGCTTCATGCAGCGGACACTGTCCACCCTCCCCCACGGGGTGGCGGTGGTCAGCGGAACCAACGGCAAAACCACCACCACGAAGATGGTGGTGGAGCTCCTGGAAAGCCAGGGCCTGAAGGTCTTCACCAACCGCACCGGCAGCAACTTCACGCGCGGCGTTGCCGCTGCCCTGCTGGGCGACGTCGACTGGCGGGGACGCCTAGATGCCGACATTGCGGTGCTTGAGCTTGATGAAGCCCATGCAGTGCACTTCGTCAACCGGGTCCCGCCCCGCTACAGCCTCCTGCTGAACGTGCTGCGCGACCAGCTGGACCGCTTCGGGGAAATCGACAAGACGGCCCAGCTCCTGCAGCACATTGCCGAAAAGACCACCGGGACGGTGGTTTTGAACCGCGAGGATCCGCGGGTGGCGCGGATCGCCGAGACACTGCACGGACCTGACGTCCGCTACTTCGGCCTCGACGATTCCCTGCTGGGCACCTTTCCCAGCGACGACGAGCTGCGCGCCGGGCCCGGCAGCCCCACTCCGGCGGCTGTCCCCCAAAGGCCGGCTGCCGACGTCGTGCTTCGCAAGGTGGGTGCCGACAGCGCCGACTTCGAGTACGACGGCGCCACTGTCACCACCTCAATGAAGCTCCGCGGCGTCTACAACATCTTCAACGCCGCTGCGGCCCTGGTGCTGGCCCGCAGCATCTGCGGCAGCGGTGCTGCGACGGCGGACCACGCTGCCCTGCTCGACGCGCTGTCCAAGGTGGCTCCCGCCTTCGGCCGCGGCGAAAGCCTGGTGGTGGACGGGCTGCCTTTGGACCTCGTGCTCGTGAAGAACCCCAGCGGGTTCCGACTGGGCCTGAAGTCCTTTCCCTCGGGCGGGTACGCCACCATGATCGCAATCAACGACAACTATGCGGACGGGCGGGACATGTCCTGGCTGTGGGACGTCGATTTCGAATCACTGCGGGAAGACGGCGTGGACCAGGTCAGCGGCTCCCGCGCCTATGACATGGCCCTGCGCCTGCAGTACGACGAAGTGGCCGTGCGCTCTGTCGACACGGAGATTGCCCCTGCGCTGGCCGCCTTTATCGCCGGTGCGAAGGACAAGCCGAAGCGCGTATTCTGCACATATACGGCCATGCTCGCCATCCGCCGTGAGCTCTCCAAAATCACCACAGTGGAGGTGGTCTCATGACCCCCGGGACATCAGGCAGCAAGGGGACCATCCGGGTCCTTCAGCTTTATCCGCGCGACATGAACATCTACGGTGACTGGGGCAACGCCCTGGTGCTGCAGCAGCGGCTTAAATGGCACGGCTACACGCCGGAACTGCTTGAATACAACCCGGGCGACGATTTCCCCGACGAGGTGGATGTGATCGTCGCCGGCGGCGGGCAGGACAGCGGCCAGTTGGTGATCCAGGACGATCTGCAGATGAGGGCGGACACCCTTCGGGGCCTTGCGGAGGACGACGCACCCATGCTGGTGATCTGCGGCCTCTACCAGTTGTTCGGGCACTTCTTCAAGACCCGCTCAGGCACCGTTATTCCGGGCATCGGAATCCTGGATGTGGAGACCCATGGAACGGACGAACGCCTGATCGGCAACGTGAAGGTGACCACCCCCGAGTTCGGCGAGGTCCTTGGCTACGAAAACCACAGCGGCCAGACGACCCTCGGCCCGGGCGTTAAGCCCCTGGGCACCGTTGACAAAGGAACCGGCAACAACAGCAGGGACGGCCATGAGGGCGCCCGCTACCGCAACATCGTGGCGAGCTACCTTCACGGGTCGCTGCTCCCCAAGAACCCGGCCATCGCGGACTTCCTGATCCGGAACGCCGCCGAACGCAAGTACGGGTCCTTCACGCCAGGCGAACCGGACGACCACTTCGCCGTGCTTGCCAGGGAACACGCGGCCCGCCGGCCGCGCTGAACAGGGGCCTACTTCTCCTTGCTGATCAGGAGTTCGTGGGCCCCCGCCTTCGCGGCCCCCATCGATTCCACGACGGCCTTGGTCCGCTGCCGGGTTTCGGCGTCAGCCGCTGGGCTTGCACAGACGCCCTGCGGTGCGTCAGAAGCAACGGAACACCAGCGGTAGGGCGCGTTGACAATGACTGACGGCGCCCAGCCGAGGTCGGCCGCCGTCCATTTGCCCGCTGCATCCTGGCTGAACTGCGCACGGACCAGCAGACCCTCGTTGTTGACCGCATAGACCGGCGAGAGTTCCGTCACGCCGTTGCCCAGGCCGTAGACAATCCATGTTCCCTTGTACTTTTCAATCGGCAGCACTGAATGCGTGTGGTGCCCGTAGATCATGGTGAACTGTCCGCTGTCCACCAGCGCGTGGGCCACCTCCTGCTGCTGCGCATTCGGGACACTGGCGTATTCGTCCCCGGCGTGCATGACCCCGAGCACAATGTCCGCGCCGAGCTGCCGCGCCTTCTTCGCCTTGGCGATCATCGTCGGGGCATCGAGCATGTCCACCTGCCAGTCCTGTTCCGGAATCTGGCCGTTCAGGCCGTACGTGCCCTGGATCACCGCGATGTCGGCGGCGGCCGTCGGCATGATCAGGATGCCGTTCGACTCCGCCTCGGTCCGGTACGAGCCGGTGTGCTGCAGCCCGGAAGCGTCCAGCGCGTCCAGCGTCCGGACCAGTCCTGCCGTGCCCTGGTCGATGGTGTGGTTGCTTGCCGTGGTGCACGCCTGGTATCCCACGGCCTTGGCGGCCGCGATGATCTGCGGCGGCACGTTGAACGACGGGTACGCCGAGAACGGGCCCGCCGGGGCCGCCACGGGAGTCTCCTGGTGGCAGATGGCGAGGTCGCTCTGCTCGATATACCGCCGCTGGCCTTCCAGCAGCGGTTCGAAGTCCAAGCCCTTGGAACCCGCCGCCAAGGCATCCTGGCGGGCCTGCTCCCACAGCTGTGTGTGCACCAGCATGTCGCCGGTGACCACCACAGACGCACAGCGGACAGCCGGGCATTCGGGTCCGGCCCCCGGCGTCGGCGCCTGGCTGGGAACCGGGTTCTGGCTGGAAGCCGGGGTACCTGACGGTGCTGTGGCCGGCGGAACTGACGCGCTGGGCGATGTATCCGGTGATCCCTCCGGAGCAGCAGGTGTTGCGCTGGTGCTCCCCTGCCCGGCGCCGCCGTCGGATCTGCCCTGGCCGTTGTCCTGCCCTGCGATGACGCCGCAGGAGGCCAGCGCTGCAATGAGCGCCGCCGCCGCAGAGGCCCGGGCGGTGCGGCTGATCAGCATGGTGTATGTGTTCCCCATATCCGCCATCCTACGGTGGCACACCACCCAAAAACGCGCACGCTGTCATTGTGAACGCCGCGCCTGCATGAAAGGGTTGCTTCATGACTAATCCCCTGCTGAGCCCGAGCGGATTGCCGTTCGGCCTGCCTCCCTTTGAGGCCATCGAGGACACCCACTACGCCGAGGCCGTGGACGCCGGCCTGGCCGAACACCTGGCCGAGATCCAGGCCATCGCAGGCAACCCCGACCCGGCGACCTTCGAGAACACCGCGCTGGCCATGGAACGCTCCGGCCGCCTGCTGCAGCGGGCTGCTTCGGCATTCTTCACGGTGGTATCTGCGGATGCTTCGGAGGCGATCCAGAATCTCGAAACGGAACTCGCGCCGCGATTCGCTGCCCATCAGGATGCCGTCTACCTCAACCGCGGCCTGTACGAACGCTTCGCCGCCATCGACATGACAGACCTCGATGCCGAGTCCGTCCGGCTCGTCGAGGAGTACCTCAAGGAGTTCCGGCAGTCCGGGATTCAACTCGGTGACGAAGGCCAGGAAAAGCTCAAGGAGCTGAATGCGGAATTGTCGCGCCTCGGCACAGAGTTCGGACAGCGCGTCAAGGATGCGATGAAGAGCGCCGCCCTGCTCTTGGACGACGCCGCGGATCTGGCGGGCCTGCCGGCCGACGACGTCGCCAGTGCAGCGGAAGCGGCCCGTGTGGCGGGCCACGAGGGAAAGTTCCTGCTCACGCTCATCCAGCCCAGCAACCAGCCCGCCATGGCCGCGCTGGAGAACCGCGCCGTCCGCCGTCGCCTTTACGAGGCATCTATTGCCCGCGGCAGCAGCGGCGGGAGCCTTGACGTGCAGGACCTGGTCAAGTCCATGGTGCGGCTGCGCGCCGAGAAGGCCGCCCTGCTGGGCTTCGCCAACTTCGCCGAACTCGTGGTGGACCGGCAGACAGCCCCTGATTTCGAGGCGGTCCGGTCCATGCTCAACCGGCTGGCCCCGCCCGCTGTCCGGAACGCTGACACCGAGGCTGCGGCCCTGGCCGAGAGTGCCGGGCACCCGCTCGAGGCATGGGACTGGGCCTACTATTCCGCGAAGGTGCGCCGCGAACGTTATGCGGTGGACGAGCAGGCCATCAGGCCCTACTTTGAACTGGACCGGGTCCTGGTGGACGGAGTGTTCTTCGCTGCCACCTCGCTGTATGGCATTACGTTCCACGAGCGTCCGGAGCTCTCCGGCTATCATGCCGATGTCCGCGTCTGGGAAGTGCGCGACGCCGACGGCTCCGGGCTGGGACTGTTCCTGGGGGACTACTACACGCGGGAATCCAAGCGGGGCGGAGCCTGGATGGATTCCCTGGTCGACCAGTCGGCCCTCCTGGGCACACAGCCCGTGGTGATCAACAACCTCAACATCTCCAAGCCACCGGCCGGTGAGCCCACGCTCCTGACCCTGGATGAGGTCCGCACCCTTTTCCACGAGTTCGGGCACGCCCTGCACGGGCTCTTTTCCAAGGTCACCTATCCGCGGTTTTCGGGCACCAACGTGCCCCGGGACTTCGTGGAGTATCCGTCCCAGGTCAACGAAATGTGGCTCATGTGGCCGGAGGTCCTCGCAAACTATGCCCGCCACCATGCCACAGGCGAACCGCTCCCCCAGAATGTTGTGGACCGGCTGAACGAGTCACGGCTCTGGGGCGAGGGTTTCGCGACCACCGAATACCTCGGCGCAGCGCTGCTTGACCTGGCGTGGCACGTGCTGGACGCCGGCAGCGTTCCTCAGGACGCCGTGGAGTTCGAGGCGAAGGCCCTGGCCGCGGCGGGGGTGGCGCACACGCTCATCCCGCCGCGGTACCGCACCGGCTACTTCCAGCACATCTTCGCGGGCGACTACTACGCCGCCGGCTACTACTCCTACATCTGGAGTGAAGTCCTTGACGCGGAAACCGTGGACTGGTTTGTCGAGAACGGAGGACTCAACCGGACCAACGGGGACCGATTCCGCGCGGAGCTCCTCTCACGCGGCAACAGCCGGGATCCGCTCGAATCCTTCCGCACCTTCCGCGGCCGTGATGCCGCCCTTGAGCCGCTGCTGAAGCGCCGCGGCCTCGAGTAAACCCCCTCCCTCCCCAACAAACAACGACGCCGGCCGGTCACCCCGCAGGGTGACCGGCCGGCGTCGTAAAGTGGCCGCTAGCGCGACGGGCGGTGTGACCCGGCGGCGTGCGTAAAAGGGGCCCTGCGACCCAGCTCGCCGCAAAGCGGCTTTAGCTGGGCGCGGGGAATAGCACGCAGAGGATCATCACCGTTCGTTGCGGACCAGAGCCGAGTTTTACCAGCCGCGCTCGGCGAGGCGGTGCGGCTGCGGGATCTCGTCCACGTTGATGCCGACCATGGCTTCGCCCAGGCCGCGGGAGGCCTTGGCGATGACGTCCGGGTCATCGAAGAAGGTGGTGGCCTTCACGACGGCGGCCGCGCGCTGGGCCGGGTTGCCGGACTTGAAGATGCCTGAGCCGACGAATACGCCGTCGGCGCCGAGCTGCATCATCATTGCGGCGTCGGCCGGGGTGGCGATGCCGCCGGCGGTGAAGAGCACGACGGGGAGCTTGCCGGTGGAGGCAACCTCCTTGACCAGTTCGTACGGTGCCTGCAGTTCCTTGGCCGCGACGTACAGCTCGTCCTCGGGCAGGGCCGCGAGCTTGAGGAGCTCGGCGCGGATCTGGCGCATGTGCGTGGTCGCGTTGGAGACGTCGCCAGTGCCGGCCTCGCCCTTGGAGCGGATCATCGCCGCGCCCTCGTTGATGCGGCGCAGCGCCTCACCGAGGTTGGTGGCACCGCAGACGAAGGGAACGGTGAAGTTCCACTTGTCGATGTGGTTGGTGTAATCGGCCGGGGTCAGGACCTCGGACTCGTCGATGTAGTCCACGCCGAGGGACTGCAGGACCTGCGCCTCGACGAAGTGGCCGATCCGGGCCTTGGCCATGACCGGCACGGAGACGGCGTCGATGATCTTGTCGATCATGTCCGGATCGGACATGCGAGACACGCCGCCCTGGGCGCGGATGTCGGCCGGGACGCGCTCGAGCGCCATCACGGCAACGGCACCGGCGTCTTCGGCGATGCGGGCCTGTTCGACGTTGACGACGTCCATGATGACGCCGCCCTTGAGCATCTCTGCCATGCCGCGCTTGACGCGGTTGCTGCCCGTGACGCTGTTGGCGGACGAGCCGGCTTCGCTGCTTACATCAGGTGTAGACACAAAAACCCCTATGGGTAGATAGATGTTGCTGGATCCGGTCTCTCGACCCGGTGCAGACGGCACACAATGCCCCAATTCGCACACACCGGATTCCCGGATCCATGGACCAGGTAGTCCTAATACTAGTCCCACCGTGGCGGCGGGGCTTAATCAGGGTTGCGCTGTGTCCTGGGTGGCTTGGCGGCGGACCGCCAGCACGCGCTGCACCACGGTGACGAGGCTGGCACCGGCAAGCAGCACCAGGGTCACGAACAGCACGATGCTCGGCAGTCCCAGCCCGGTGAAGCCGGTAACGACGAGCAGCGAAACAAGGCGTTCGGCGCGTTCGGCGATGCCCACATTCGCCTGAAAGCCCAGGGACTCCGCCTTGGCCCTGACGTAGGACACCACCATGCCCAGGACCAGGCAGACGACGGCGGCGACTGCAATCGCGGTATCCCCTCCGCCGGTAAAAAACCAGATGGCCACGCCTGCAAACAATGCGCCGTCGGCCAGCCGGTCCAGGGTGGAGTCCAGGAAGTTTCCCCAGGCGCCTTCACGGTCCTGCATCCGCGCCATGATGCCGTCGATGACATCGGAGAAGATGAAGGCGGTGATGAAAAGGGTCCCCCACCAGAGCTGCCCGAGCGGGTAGAACACGAGCGAGCCGATCACCACGCCGGCAGTGCCGACAATGGTGATGGCGTCCGGAGAGACCCCCATTCTGAGCAGCCAGCGGGCAAGCGGGGAGAACAGCGCGGTGAAGAACCCGCGGGCATGCCTATTCAGCATGCGTCTCCCCCGGCCACGCGTCGGCCACCTGCTGCCGCACTTCGTCGAGTGTCTGCGTGATCGCCTTGGTCTGGGCGATGATGGGGAAAAAGTTTCCATCCCCGCCCCACCGCGGAACGATGTGCTGGTGCAGGTGCCCGGCAATCCCTGCCCCGCCCACCACGCCCTGGTTCATGCCCAGGTTGAATCCGCCAGGATTTGCCACCTTCCGCAGCACACGCATGGCCGTCTGCGTGAGGTCGGCGAATTCGGCGGTCTCCTCGACGGTCAGGTCCGTGTAGTCAGGAACGTGGCGGTACGGGCACACGAGCAGGTGGCCGGGGTTGTAGGGAAACAGGTTCAGCACCACATAGCTGGTGCGGCCGCGGTACACGATCAGGGATTCCTCATCGGTGCGGGCCGGAGCAACGCAGAATGGGCAGTCGTCCTGGTTCTTGTACTGGTGCTGCCCGCCCTTGATGTATGCCATGCGGTGCGGAGTCCAGAGGCGCTGGAAAGCGTCCGGAACGCCGGCGAGGCCAAAGTCGTCCGTCACCTCGGCGTCGCCCGAATAGCCTGCGCCTGTGTTCTCCTGCACGTGTGCCTCTCGTCTGCGGCTAGCTGGTCCGGTTGCGGACGGCGTCCACGATCCGCTGGACCGCCTCTGCCACCGGCACACCGTTGTCCTGGCTGCCGTCGCGGAAACGGAAAGACACCGCGCCCGCTTCGGCGTCCTCGCCGCCGGCAATCAGGACGAACGGGATCTTGTCCTTGCTGGCGGTGCGGATCTTCTTGGGGAAACGGTCCGAGGAGATGTCAACCTCGGCGCGGATCCCGGCGGCCTTCAGCTGGTCCACGACGTCGAACATGTAGTCGTTGAAGGTTTCCGCCACGGGGATGCCGACCACCTGGACGGGAGCCAGCCAGGCGGGGAAGGCTCCTGCATAGTGCTCGGTAAGCACGCCCATGAACCGTTCCACCGAGCCAAACAGCGCACGGTGAATCATGACCGGGCGCTGGCGTGTGCCGTCTGCAGCCTGGTACTCGAGTTCGAAGCGTTCCGGCAGGTTGAAGTCGAGCTGAATCGTGGACATCTGCCAGGTGCGGCCCAGCGCGTCCTTGGCCTGGACGGAGATCTTCGGGCCGTAGAATGCGGCTCCCCCGGGATCCGGGACCAGCTCCAGTCCTGACGCTTCAGCCACTTCGGCCAAGGTGCGGGTGGCTTCCTCCCAGGCGGTGTCGTCACCCACGAACTTGTCTTCGTTCTTGGTGGAAAGCTCCAGATAGAAATCGTCAAGGCCGTAATCCTTGAGGAGGCCCAGGACGAAATTCAGCGTTCCGGTGAGTTCGTCCTTCATCTGTTCACGGGTGCAGTAGATGTGGGCGTCGTCCTGTGTCATGCCGCGGACGCGGGTCAGGCCATGCACCACACCGGACTTTTCATATCGGTAGACGGAACCGAATTCGAACAGGCGCAGGGGCAGCTCGCGGTACGAGCGGCCTCGGGAACGGAAGATGAGGTTGTGCATGGGGCAGTTCATCGGCTTCAGGTAGTAATCCTGGCCGGGCTTGCGCACGGTGCCGTCTTCGTTCAGTTCCGCGTCGATGTGCATCGCCGGGAACATGCCTTCCCTGTACCAGTCCAGGTGGCCGGAGACTTCGTAGAGGTGCCCCTTGGTGATGTGCGGGGTATAGACGAACTCATAGCCGGCATCGACGTGCCGCTGTCGCGAGTAGTCCTCCATGGCCTTGCGGATGATGCCGCCCTTCGGGTGGAACACCGGCAGGCCCGAGCCCAGCTCATCCGGGAAGGAGAAAAGGTCCAGCTCGGCGCCGAGCTTGCGGTGGTCGCGCCGCTCGGCCTCGGCAATGCGCTCCTGGTAAGCCTTCAGTGCGTCCTTGGTGGGCCAGGCCGTGCCGTAGATGCGCTGCAGCTGCTGGTTGTTCTGGTTGCCCAGCCAGTAGGCGGCGGAGGAACGGGTCAGGGCGAAGGCATTGGAGATCAGCTTGGTATTGGGCAGGTGAGGGCCGCGGCACAGGTCGCACCAGACGCTGTCACCACTCTTGCGGTCAACATTGTCGTAGATGGTGATGTCTCCGGCGCCCACCTCAACGTTGACGCCTTCCCCGGCGTCGACGGCGTCATTCTTCTTGCCCAGCAGTTCCAGCTTGTAGGGCTCATTCTTCATCGCCTCGCGAGCTTCATCCTCGGAAACGACGCGCCGCACGAACTTCTGGTTCTGGTTGACGATTTTGAGCATCATCTTTTCCAGCTGCCGGAGGTCTTCGGGGGTGAAGGGCTCCGCGACATCGAAGTCGAAGTAGAAGCCATCGGTGATGTACGGGCCGATGCCAAGCTTGGCGTCGGGGCGCAACTGCTGCACGGCCTGAGCCATGACGTGGGCTGTGGAGTGGCGGAGGACGTTGAGGCCGTCCGGGGAGTCGATGGTGACGCCTTGGACCTCGGCACCTTCGGGAAGCGGCTGTTCAAGGTCCTTCAACTCGCCGTCAACGCGGGCCACAACGACGTCGCGGCGCTCAAAGAAGACTTCCGCGCCGGTGGTCCCTGTAGTCACCTTCATCTCTTCGCCATCGACGATGAGGGTGATCTGCTGGGCTTCTGACACGGGTGTCTCCTATTCAAAGTTAAGGCTTCGTAGCTTGTGGCATACGGGGACCACAGCCAGCCTCGTCAATCGTATCGGTTACGGCTGAGGCCAGCCAAAGCGGCACACGGGCAGGGCTGCGGTTCAGCCGCCCAGGCCGGTGATGGCCAGGTTCCTGCCGATCCCGCTCAACGGGCCGGGTGCCCGGAACTCGGCCGGGATGAGGGCGCCGGTGTTGGGTTCGGCGCTCCCCGGTCCGCGCCCGGAGGGGGAATCCTTCGCCGGGAAGGGCAGGGTCTCAATCCTGCTCAGGTCCCAGGCCATGCTGGCGCTGAGGCTGATCCCCCGCGGGCCCGTCCGCCGGGTGGTTCCCCTGATAAGCAGCAGGCGGGTACCGAACAGCAGAGGTCCCGACTTCTCCTGGGCCTCATGGAAGAAGACAGAGTCCACGCAGCCGGTGCCGTCATCGATGCTGATGAACACCACCCTTTTGCCTCCCCGCATGGGCGGGGTCTGGGTGGCGATGCGGACCCCGGCCACCAGAACTTCAGTGCCGTTCCTCAGTCCGAGGAGCTTGTCGGCAGTGGTGACGCCCAGTTTGTCCAGCAGCGGACGGTGGCTGGACATCAGGTGCTCGCTGACGTCAACGGCCATGAGGTCAAGTTCTGCCCTGACATTCTCCACGACGGTGGGTGGCGGAAGTTCGGCCTTGACGTTCCTCAGTTCAATGTCTCCGAGGGGCAGAGCCAGCTGGCCTTCAACGACGTCGGGCGCTTTCCGGTGCTGGCTGTTCTGCAGGGTCTGCAGATGCTGGACCAGGTCCGCCCGGTTGGCCGCTCCGCCGGATTCCCGGTGCAAGGAATCGAAGGCTCCCAGCTGGGCCAGCCTCTTGATGCTCGGTTTCGTCAGCCTGGACCGCGCCCTCAGGTCAGCCAGGGAGTCGAAGGGCTGTCCGGCCACTATCCGCTTCAGTTCGGCCCCGGAGAGCCCAAAGATGCCTTTCAGGCTCAGCCTGATGCCGAGTTTGCCTTGGTCCGGCCCCGAAACGACGCGCTCCACCCGGTACTCCGCGCCGCTGCGGTTGATGTCCAGCGGCAGGATGGGGATTCCCAGGCGGCGGGCTTCGGCGACAAGCAGGCGCTTGGGGTACATGCCCGGATCGTGCTCCCACAGTCCGGCGAGGAAGGCCTCCGGATGATGCGCTTTCAGCCAGGCCGACTGGTAGGTGGGCACGGCAAAGGCAGCGCCGTGGGCCTTGCAGAAGCCAAAGCTGGCAAAGGACTTCAAGGTCCCCCAGACCTTGTCAACGACGTCCGGCGAATACCCTTTGGCCTTTGCCCTGCGGCGGAAAAACTCCTCCACCTGGGATTCCATGACCTCGCTGCTCAACGCCCTGCGGAACTCGTCGGCTTTGGCCAGCCCGCAGCCAGTCATCACGTCAAAGGTCCTCAGGATCTGCTCGTGGAACACGGTGACACCGTGGGTTTCCTGCAGCACGGGTTTGAGATCCGGATGGGGATAGACCTCCGGCGCGAATCCGTGTCGGTGCTCGAGGAACGGGCGCACCATGTCGGATTTCATGGGCCCGGGACGGAACAGGGAAATGTCGATAATGAGATCGTTGAATTCCCTTGGCGCCATCTTTCCCACCAGTTCGCGCTGGCCCGGCGATTCAATCTGGAAACATCCCAGGGTGTGGGTGCTCCGGATGAGCTCGTAGGTGGGCTCATCATCCAGCGGCACCGCGTTGAGGTCGATGAAGCCGTCCTCCCTGATGTAGTCCGGGCCCTTACCGTCCGGACCCGCGGGGTGGGCGCCCGCAGCCACCACATCGGCTTTGGTGGGATGGATGCGGATGATCTCCCGGACGGCGAACGCCATGGCGCTTTGCATCCGGACTCCCAGCACGTCCAGTTTGAGCATTCCCATAGGATCCATGTCGTGCTTGTCGAACTGGCTCATGGGCAGCCCCAGCCCGCTGGGCTGCACAGGAGTTCTGTCCAGCAGGGTCGCGTCGCCAAGGATAACTCCGCAAGGATGCATGGAGATGTGGCGGGGAAGCCTGTCCAGGCGTTCGGTGAGGTCCACGAGCAGGTCCAGTTGCTGGTTGCCTGAAGCATCCCGCTGCTCCACCCGGTCAGCAAATTCACGGAGCTCGGGTTTTTCTTCCAGGGCTTCCCTGAACCTGCGGGCGGAAAAGCGCCACAGCTGCTTGGCAATCTCTCCAATGTCGCCGTCGTCCATGCCCAAGGCCATCCCGGCGTCCCGCACGGCCCCCCGGGCACGGTAGCCGTTCTGCATACTCATGAGCGTCACGCGCTGGGCGCCAAAACGGTCAAAGATCTTCCGGTAAACGTTGTGCCGCTCCGCGCTTTCGACGTCGATGTCGATATCCGGAAGGGTGGACCTGTCCTGCGACAGGAAGCGTTCGAAAATAAGGTCATGCTGCAGCGGGTTCACCTGGCTGATATCGAGCAGGTAGTTCACCAGGCTGGACGCTCCCGAGCCCCTGGCAGCGGCCCGCACGCCCATGTCCAGGATCATCCGCGATACCTCGGCCACCGTCAGAAAATAGGAGGCGAAGCCGAGGTTGGCTATGATCTTCAGTTCGTGATCCAGCCTGCTGCGCATTTCAGCCTCGGCCTTCCCGGAAATACCCGGAAAGCGGCGGGCCACGCCGGCCTCGCACCTCAAGGCCAGTTCCGCCAGGGGGTCACCTTCGATGCCGATCACCGAGCCCTCCGGAACGACGGGCTGCTTCCAGCCCATGTCCGTGGCGGGATCCATCCTGCAGCGGTCGGCGAGCGCCTCCGTTTGCGCGAGCAGGACCTGAAGATCCGCCGCCCCATACCCGGCGGCGTGAATAATTTCCTTGCCCAGCCGCAGCATCTGATCAGGGGACTTCAGCCAGCCCTGCCCATTGGGCTGGAGCAGTGGCGCGGCTGAGAGTTCGGGGAGGGACTTCAGGGTCCGGGCGGAGTCGAGGACATCGGCCGTGGCGGCACCGTCCTCGGCACAATAACGGACTGCATTGGTGAGGACCGCCGGAACACTGTACTCCTGTGCGAGCTTGAGCATGCGGACGGCATGGGCGGTGCTGAGGGGCTCTCCCGGGGCGCTGAGATGCGAGACGACCTCCGCGACGACGCTTCCGGGCGGCAGGGAATCCAGCCAGCTCTTGAAGAGCGTGCGGGGCCGGAGGTAACGCCGTCCGCCCATGGCCCTTCCGACGTCGGAATCCGGCCCGATCAGCACGCTGAGCACGGGCTTCAGGGTGTGCGGGTCAAGAATCCTTGATGCCAGTTCCGCCCGGGTGACTGCAGCCGGCACCGCTCCCCCGGCCTTGCCCGTGGTGCGGGCATGGGCATCGGAAATCAACCGGCAGAGCGCCTTGTAGCCGGCCCCGTTGTTGTGGCCGTGCGCAAGCACCACTACGCGGCCGGAAAGCTGGGTGCGAAGATCTCCCTCGTCGTCGAAAACGGCGAGGTCCACCCCGACCACCGGGTCCAGGCCGGCAGCCATGCAGGCTTTCAGATGCTTGACCGTTCCGTACAGGCCGTCCCTGTCCGTGCAGGCAAGGGCGGTTGCACCCTGGGCCGCCGCCGACTGGGCGAGTTCATCGGGCCAGGAAACGCCGTAGTGGGCGCTGAAGGCGGTGGAAACGTGCAGGTGGGTAAAGCTCATGCTGTCTTATGCCGGAGTGCGTCGTGGATCCGGAGCAGCCGCCAGCGTCCGCTGCCGGTATGCCGGACCAGATCGAGTGTCAGGTGTTCAGGGGCAGCAGGGGCCTCTTCGGACAAGGGGGGTTCCACGCGCGCTACCTGAACTCTCCAGATCTCGTGATCCACAAGTCCGGGCCCACTGCCCAGTGGAGCCCGCTGTTCCTCGGCCCACCACTGGCGGCGTTCATACCAGTGAACCGGTTCGGCGCAGACCGTGTACCTCCGGCCGCCCCACTGCAATTCCACGGGCTGGCCTTCCGGTCCGCAGGCAACGTCCACGGACTCGCTGAACATGCCCATAGGTGCCTCCGGAAACCAAGATGAAGGTGCTGCAGATGAAGGGTGGTTCGAATATGTATTCGAATAACTACAGTCTACGCCTGGCCTCCGGCAAAACCTAGATGGGTGTGGACTGACAGCGGCTCAAGGGGCAGGATGGAGCCATGAGTTCCAATGACGCACTCCTGAAGCACGTAAGCATCGCCGCCAAAGACACCATCTTGGAGGCCAAATTTGATATTGACGGCAATATTCCAGGATCGGGCGCCTTCGTAGTGGGGCTCGTGGCAGCAACTCCGGACTATTCACATCAGCGAAGGCTCGGAATTGAGTTCATGAACGGCGAGGCCGTGTCGATGTACTCGTTCAGCCATGACGGCACCGAGGAAAACTTTGACGTCAAGAGCGTCGAGCATTCGGGCAGCACCATAACGGGTAACTTCCCCATGAGCACGGTGCTTGGACTGGAGAAGGGCCACCTCATGTCAGCCTTCAGCGAGGCCGACGGACGGGAATTCCAGTCCGGCGTTCCGGTGGAAGAAGCCCTCTAGGCAACTAAGGCAGCAAAATATCGGGGCCATTCCCGCCGTCGCCCCGAAGTCCCGCCGGCAGCTCCTGCTGCCCGGTCAGTTGTTCTCGTTATGGATCTTCATCTCGAGCTCGATGAACTTCGAAATCATGGCCCGGTAGGTGGTTTCCACGATGTCCGGGTCGATTTCCTTTTTCTCGGCAGCGGCGCGGACATGTTCAATCACACGTTCCACGCGGCCGGGAGCCCGGACCTCGGCGTCATCGCCCTTCAGTGTTCCCGCGATCCTGATCAGACGTTCGCGGCGCGCAATCAGCGTGACGATCTGGTCATCAACCTCGTCCACGGCGATCCGGACAGCAGCGAGCTGTTCCCTGTCAGCCTGGGCGCTTTTATCGTCTCCGTGATTTGTGGGCATGTCCATGACAGTATCGAACCATGCAGCCCCGAGTCGATTTTATTTCCCTGGGAGTGCGAAGCGTGGCCGCCTCCCGCAGCTTCTACGTTGGGGGCCTCGGCTGGCCCGTCCACCGGGAATTCCCCGAAGTGGTCTTTATCCAGGCCAACCATGGCCTCATGTTCTCCCTCTGGGACGCCAGGCAGATGCAGGCCGAAGCCGCCGTGGATGCCCCCGCGTCCGTCCCATGCATCACGCTCAGCCACAACGTGAAAAGCGCTGCCGAAGTCGAGGAGGTGATGGCCCAGGCGGAATCTGCCGGCGCAACTGTCGTGGCAAGCCCCAAGACCCAGCCGTGGGGAGGGTACACGGGCTACTTCGCCGATCCGGACGGTTTCAGGTGGGAGATCGCCTTCAACCCCACGTGGACCGTTGACGACGGCGGACGGGTCAGCCTGTGACGCGACCCGCTAGAAGAGTGCTTCCACCGGCTCGATGAGTTCCGGCGAATTGTTCCTGACGTTGCCCACGGCCGGCCCTACCGAATCAACCCGCCAGCCTGCGGCCTCGTCCTTAACCCCGGAGCGGACCAGGTCCAGCAGCCCGGCTGCGTCGTCGACCTGCGGGTCGAGCCATGCTGCCATGGTGTCCCGGCTCATGGGCAGCGGGACACGGTCATGAAGCGAGGTGAGCTCACCGAATACTGTGGATTCGGCACCCTCCGGTGGTGAATCCGCCGTCAGGATCGACATGGAAAGCATCCACCGGCCCGGGTCATCCTGCCCTTTGGAGGGGTCCTTCCACCACTCATAGAGGCCCGCGAAGGCCATTCCCGGCCCCTCCTTGGGATGCACGTAGTACGGCTGTTTGCGTCGCCCTTCGCCCTGCTTCCACTCGTAATAGCCGTCAGCCGGCACTGCGCAGCGCCGGGACTGCACGGCCTTGCGGAATGCAGGCTTCTCGAGCACCGTTTCGCTCCTGGCATTGATCATCTTCGGCCCGACGCCGGGGTCTTTGGCCCAGGACGGCACGAGTCCCCACCGCGCTACATGGAGCTGGCGGACTGTGGCGCCGTCGATCAGCCGTTCCAGGACGATGGGCGCACCATCCGTGGGCGCAAGATTCCACGACGGCGGGATCTCCATTTCGTTCTCAAGCCCGGCGTCGAATTCGGCCAGCAGATCCCCGACTGCCCTGGCCATTACGTAACGTCCACACATGGCACCAGCATGCCATCGCAACACAAACGGGGGAATACCGGCTCACGGGTTACCGTTGACTGAACGAAACTGACAGGCACGAACCTATACCTGAGGAGCTCTCCGTGGACTTCACCCCCGAAGACGGCAGCATCACCATGTTTTCCACCACCTGGTGCGGTTACTGCAACCGGCTCAAGAAGCAGCTGGATGCCCAGGGAATCGGCTATACCGAGATCAACATCGAAGAGGTTGACGGCACGGCCGAACTTGTTGAGCAGATCAACGGCGGCAACCGCACCGTTCCCACCGTGCTGTTCCCGGATGGCAGCGCCGCAACGAACCCTTCAGCCGCCGAGGTCAAGAGCCGGCTCGCGGCATAGCGCCCCTCATCGCAGCCCGGCCGCCGCTGCCTGCTGCAGGGCAGCGGCGATCCGGGCGAGCGTGGCCGACTCTATGGACCATTGCTGCCAGTACAGCGGAACGTCCACATGCCCGCGTTTATCCAGCACCGTTAGGGTGCCTGCATCCAGAAGGCCCTTGGACTGAAGATCCGGCAACATTCCCCACCCGAGCCCCAGTTCGATCGCCCGCATGAAGTCCGACGACGCCGGGACGTAGTGACGGGGCGGGTAGCTGGCCCCGGGCTTCAGCCGGCCCTCGAGGTAACGGTCCTGGAGGGCATCCTTGCGGTTGAACACCACCAGGGGTGCCCGCGACAACGCCGCATCGGTAAAACCATCTGACAGCCATTGCGCGGCAAACGAAGGGCTCGCCACAGCGCGGTAGCGCATGACGCCCAGCGGCCGGACCGTGCAGCCCTGCACGGGCTCGCGGTTTGAGGTGATGGCGGCCATTGCCGTCCCCTCCCGGAGGCGCTCGATGGAATAGTCCTGGTCATCGATGCTGATCTCGAAACTGGCCCGCTCCACACCCGCCAAGGCCGGCAGCACCCAGGTGGCGAGGGAGTCCGCGTTGATTACCAGCGGAATGCGCGGGCGGGACCCTGCACCCTCGAGGCCCAGTTCTTCCATGGCCTCGCTTTCCAGCAATGCCACCTGCCGCGCCAGGCGCACCACCACGCTTCCGGACTTCGTTGGCCGGACCGGCTTGGTGCGGAGCAGCAGGACCCTCCCGGTCTGCTGCTCCAACGCCTTGACCCTCTGGCTGATGGCCGACGACGTCACATGCAGCGCCGCGGCGGCGCGGTCAAACGTCCCGTGATCGATCACAGCAGCCAACGTCCTGAGCTGCTCTGTAGTGGCATCCATCTTAAGTTTTCCTTAATTGACGTAAGAAACTTTAGCTGTACTCATGATTCCCGGGGACCTAGAGTCAGGCAAGTGGAAATTACTTCGACCCTCGGCGCCCTGGTCACCGGCTTCGGCGCGGGCCTGTCCCTCATCGTCGCCATTGGCGCGCAAAACGCTTTCGTCCTGCGTCAAGGACTGCGCCGCGAACACCTGGCGCCAATTGTGGCGGTGTGCATCGCGAGCGATGCCGTCTTGATTGCGGCGGGCGTCGCCGGCGTCGGCGCGCTCATCCAGGCGGCGCCGCTGGCCCTGGTCATCGTGCGCTGGGCAGGCGCAGCTTTTCTGCTTGCCTACGCCCTTTTCGCAGCCCGGCGCGCCTTGAAGCCAAGCGGCTTGAGCGCAGCCGCCACGTCTTCCCGGAACACGCTGGCCGCAGCGGTTGGAACCGCCGTCGCACTGACCTGGCTGAACCCGCACGTGTACCTGGACACCGTAGTGCTCCTGGGATCGCTCGCAGCCGACCACGGCCCTGAAGGCCGCTGGCCGTTTGCCTGGGGAGCGATCGCGGGAAGCACGCTCTGGTTCGCCCTTCTCGGCTTCGGGGCACGGTTCCTGGCCCCGGTGTTCGCGCGCCCCGGAGCCTGGCGGGTCCTCGATGGCGCCATCGCCCTCCTGATGCTGGCACTGGCCGCGTTCCTGGTTATTCCGTAGGCCCGTCGACCATCAGGTTCGGGGCGCGTTGCTCTGGCAGTATTTTCCGCTCCGCACTACAGTTCAAACCCGGAGTCAAAAACCGCAGGTCCAGGCACAGTCGCAACCCACGTCACGCCGCGCACGAATTCATGAAGGACCGTGGCGTGGAACTTACAGAGGTCAAGGAGGACCAGTGGTTTAACTTCCGGGACCCCGACGGCAACGTCCTGATGGTCTGCCAGATACCGGCAGCGACGGAATAGTCCCGGCCGCAGAGTCCTGACAACCACTGCAGGCTGCTGAACTGTTACTGGAGGCTGCTGAACTCGTCGTACGCCAGGGGTGCGTAGCCACTGTACGTGCTGATCACGGCGTCCTCGATGGACTGCACGTCCAGGTGGGGCACAAGGTCGTCAATGGCACCGGCTGTGGCGGGGTCCCAGTCCAGGCCGAGTGCGCCGTAACTGGCCGTGAGGACACTGCGGAGAGGCGCGGAGTTTTCCACTACGATGACGGAGCTGAACAGCCACCCTCCTGAGACCACGCGCTGGGCGGTGCCCACGAGCTTGACCCGGTGCGCGGAGTCGTCCGGGTGGGTTCCATGGACGCTGAACTCGCCCGGGCAGTATTCCCCCGGGATCTCGCCGACTGCAGCCGGCACTCCGGTGCTTCGCAGGGCTTCCGCCAGCATCTCGCCAAAGAACGCAAACCTGCCCTTGGCTCCGGCGATCGCATCAGCGTGCGGCTCCACGTGGTCGACGATCAGGGTCCCCTGGTGGTAGGCGGCCGCCCGACCGCCGGCCTTGCGGATCAGGGGCTCGAAGCCCTGCTCCCGGCACGCCTGCGCCGCGGCTTCGAACCCGGGAAGATGCGTGTCGCGCTGGCCGAAGGCAACCGTCGGGGTCGGACGGTACAGCCTGAGCGTGGGGCCGACCCTCCCCGTCTTCGCCAGGCCCAGCAGTTCGATTCCGAAGTCGAGGTCCCGGGCGGCGCCCAGCGAATCGTGCTGGCGAACGACGGTCAGCGTCGGTGCTCCGGCCCCGGCCTGGTGCATGTTGCTAAGCTCCCTTGTGGTCATACTGCAGTTCCTGGTCGTGGCAGCCGCCTTCGCCGTGATCGACGCCGTATGGCTCAAGCTCTTGAACCCGTTTTACCGCGGCCACATCGGCGACCTGCTGGCCCAACGGCCCAATCTAGGGTACGCCGTCGCTTTCTACGTGATTTACATCGCCGGGATCGTCTTCTTCGTGGCGCCCGGCGCTCGACGGCGGCAGCTGGCTGAGCGCCGTCGGCTACGGTGCCCGCCGCGGGATCCGACTTCCGGGGCGTCAGCTTTTCCGCAGCGTCAGGATCTGCTCCGCGCGGCCGAAGGGCCCTGCCATGTCGTGCAGCACGGTTGAGGTGAGCCCGATGCCATCGGCTCCGAAAGAGACCGCGTTGTCGAGCCCCAGCCATTCGCCCTCCGGCCGGCGATACATGTGGATCTGCAGGTCCAGGTTGGGAAAGGAATAGCTGTCCTTGCCCGGCGGCACCCGGGCGGCGATGCCGTTCGCAGTATCCACCAGGCCAATCAGCCGGGCCATGTCGGTGCTGTCCAAGGCATCTGTCAGCGGATGGTCGGTGCGCAGCCACACCTTGCCGGCGCCGGGACGGTGTCCGTCGGCCACCCTCATCTCCAGTGAGCGGATGTATCCGCCGGGCCAGACGCTGGCGCCATCGTAGGGTTTGCAGTCGTGGGGTGACGGAATGTCAGCGTCCTCGATTGCGGCCACCGCGGAGGTGTCGCTGGTGATCATCCGCCAGGCCGTGGCCCGGATGATGACGCGTCCGGCGGCCACCAGTTCTGCCTGCAGGAGTTCGATGGTCCTGCCGGGGCGCAGTGTCGTGGTGACGACCTGGAACTCGCCGCCGGGAATCAAGCCCAGGATTTCGTAGCTGAGGCGTGCCATCCGCATGTCGCCGCGCGGCTCATGTCGTTCCAACCGGTCGGCGAGCAGCCCGGAGGCCGGCGCCATGTGCTGTTCATGCTCGTTCCAGGCACCCTGCGCGTGAATCGTGGAGCGGAAGTGCCCCCCACCCAGGTCCTGGTAATAGAAATCGCCGTCCGCGAGTTCCGGCAGTGCAGCAGTCAACGTTGACCCTTTCGACACAGTAAACGAATCTGCGATCACCCTACCGCGAGCTCCCCCAATGCCACCGTCAGGGATGCCTCGTTCACCTCCGACGCACCAATATTGGGGTCCCCGAGGTCTCCACCGAACATCCAGAGGCATGCCCGCGGCGGGCAGCCGGCGGGCGGTAACCTACCGATCCCCCGGTGATTTTCTGGGTAGACTCGGAGCCAGGTCCTTCTAGCAGCCCTCGGAAGAGGTGTTCCACTGATGCGAGTAATTAGCTACAACCTCCGCAAGCACAAGGCCAGCGGAGAGCTGGTCAACCTGGCCCGCAATTTCGGAGTCGATGCCCTCTGCCTCCAGGAATGCGATTCCGCGGACCTGCCGGAAACCCTCGGTCCCCTGCACTTGGCCGACTTCACCAAAGGCAACAGGCTCGGACTGGCGATCTACTACCGCACCGAGCGGTTCACGGCGCTGGAAACCAAAACCTTTGCCCTGAAGAAGTCCATGCACGACCACGTCATGGCACCCGCCCACGAGCGCCTCATCGGCACCCGGGTTGTGGACAACGAGACGGACCACGAACTGGTGATTGGCTCC
This sequence comes from Arthrobacter sp. NPDC093139, assembly GCF_044754165.1. Taxonomy (NCBI): domain Bacteria; kingdom Bacillati; phylum Actinomycetota; class Actinomycetes; order Micrococcales; family Micrococcaceae; genus Arthrobacter; species Arthrobacter sp. NPDC093139. The sequence continues at coordinate 221,006 of NZ_JBIVOO010000001.1, read as the reverse complement.
TTTCACGCGGCGCCGCTGACCGCTTCCAATTCACTTCGCCGGAAGCAGATCCATGCCGCGCACGCGGAGCTCCTGAGCATGGGCAGCGGACTCATGACGCTGATGGTTGGAGACTTCAACTACCCGTTCTTCACCAAGAGCCTGCATGCGCACATGAAGGATGCGGGCTATGCCCTGTCGCTCAGTAACCGCAGGACGTACACGCGCTACAAGGTCTTCAAGGGGCACTTCGACTTCGCCACGTCCCTGGGGCTGGATATTTCGAGCGTGGAGACCCTGCCGCGCGGCAAGTCGGACCACTTGCCGATCCTGGTCACCGCGGAATATGGCCAGGACCGCTCACCGATCAAAAGGCAGCCCGTCTCCTGACGCGGCACCGTCCGCCAAAGGAATAACGTCGATCCGGCCATCCCGGCCGACGACAACCAGCGCGCGGGCGCAGCTGATGCCGTTCAGCGCCGCCGTCAGGTTGGCGGGATCCGGCTCCGTGCCGGAGCCTGCGGCTGCAGCGCCGCCGTCGGCCCTTTGCCACACCGTAACTTCGGCGCCGCTGGCGTCGCGTATGGCGCGGGATAACGGAACGGGATCGGAGGCGGTCACGAGGATGACGTGGCCGATGCCACCCCTGGGGGCCTGCTCCCCGGACGGCTCCCCGGACGGCGGGACCGCCCGTTCCCGCCGCCAGACACCGTAGTGGTACGCCGCGACCAGTCCCGTGGCCGTCAACAGGCCGAGCGGGGTGCGCACCCTGCCGAGCAGGCTGCCCCGGCCGGAGGAGGCGTCGAGGAGATGCTCAAATGCCAGGTAGCCGATCACCAGCAGCGCGATGAGCGCCACCACGGCACTGATACCGAAAACCACCACCAGGTAAATGCGCTGGCCCCGGTGCTCAGACGGCTCAAGGCTCCTCTCATGGATCCGCTGGTGGTGCCGCGGGTGCAGAGGGTCCCACGTTTGCCACCAAACCGGACCGCCCACTGACAAAGCGCTAAGGCCGCCCAATAGCAGCGTCCGCAGGCCTGTTCCCGCGAGCGCGGTTTCCGCCAGCCCGAGTGACGCATTCACCACCACGCCCACCCCTGAGGCCGCGGCGACCAACGCGGCACCGGCCGCCAGCAGCCGGGGCGCCTGGCGCATGGCCCCTGGCCGGTGCCCTGCGAGCGCAGCGTGATAGCGCCAGACCATCGCGCCGATCGCGGCCGCCGCCACAGCGGGACCAAGTGGCTCCAGGAGCTGCGGGAACGGGCCCGAGCGGTCAAAGGCCAATCGGAGCAGCACATAGAGCGAGGCGATTGCGCCCGAGAGTGCGAGGATGCAGCCGCCAAGGACACCGACGACGGCAAGTGCCACGTTGGCCAGGCCCGTTGTCAGGAAACGTCCGCGGCCACGGATCCAATGCCACCACCAGAGCACGGCTCCACCGGCCGCCCAGACCAGAGGCTGCAGCACCGGGATCCACCAAGGGTTCCCGACCGACTGCGTTCCGGTGAATCCCTGAAGTCCGGCATCGAGTAGGTTTCCCAGGGCCGTGGCAGCCCCGCCTGCGCCGATCAACAGCCCGAACACTGAGCCCACCACGATGGGCACGCCGGCCAGGTGGCGGGGCCCTCTGGCCGGATGCAGCCACATCCACCGGTGCCATACCCAAACCAGGGCCCACACCAGGCCGGTGGCTGCTTCCGAATACCACTGCGGCTCCTCACCGCCGATAAGCGAGGAGGCCAGCCCGAGAAGTGCAGTGGCGAACGTGATGAGGGCGACCGCATAGACGCCGGCGACGTAGAGGCTCCAAGATAGCGCGGCCCTTTCCCCGCCCTCGCGTAGCCGTCGCCACACTGCCCACCAGAGCATGGCCGCGAGCGTGCCCCCGACCAAAGCGAAGGCGAGCGACCTGGCGAGCCCGCCGACGTCGCCCTCCGCAAGCGAGGTGCCGCTGGAGAACAGCCGCCCCAGCAGGCCGCTCAGGCCCGATGCCGCAATCAGGACAAGGGCAAACAGGAGCAGGAAAAGTATCAGGCGGCGGACAGTGGTCAGCGCCGAGTGCTGTGGCAGGGCCGTATCCGGCCGGACAGTGCTCATGGGCGCACAGCAGCGGCCGGGCAGATGGTGAACCGCCAGGGGGCGGTTTTCACGAGCCACCGCCCGCCGACCTTGACGAGGTCAAACACGTCCTCGGTCTCATATTCCTGGCTTCCGAACGGACCGCTTCCATTCGAAACCGCGATGGCCACGTGGACATCCGCGGAGTCGGCGCGTTCCGTCGTTGACAGCAGAGTGACCCGCAGCCCGCTGCGGGCAGCGTGCTCTACCGGGCCGCACGGCCGCCCCGACCGGTCTGCAAGGTAACCTGACGCGGTGGCTTCGTCGCCGTCGAGCACCGCGGCGGCGTAGCGCTGCACAACGCCCGCGGGCGTCCCCTCGTCCAGTGGTTCCGGCTGGCCACGGAAGAAAACCGCAGCCAGCGCCACCACTACGAGGCCGGCAATGACGGAAAGGATGACGATCAGGATCCGATCGGGTCGCCTCGCGGGTTCGCGCACCGCAGGAGCTACGTAGTGCGGTGCTCGACGGCGAAATCGCCGCCGGGATACAGGATGGTCTCGTGGCCGTCGTCGAAGCGGACGTGGTACGGCGGAGTTCCGTTAGGGCCACGGACTTCCAGGATCTCCCCATGCCGGTCCGACGATTCCACCGTCCGGCCATGGATGATGATGCGGTCTCCTTGGGCTGCCTCCATGGCAATCACCTCCCAGCCCTAGCGTACGATTTCCGGCCCGGCTTCGGAACAGCCTGTAAGCCGGATGTTTCTACTCCCGCCGCTCAGGCCCTGCCTCGTGCGTGCAGGATGCAAAACGGCGTCCAGGGCCGGGCTTCGAGCCTGCCCTCCGCGATCTGTTCACCGCATATCGCACACGAGCCGTAAGTGCCGGCAGCGATCCGGTCCAAAGCTGCCTCAACCTCGGCAAGGCCGGACCTGCTCTGGTCCAGCAGCGCCGATGCCTGGGAAAGTTCGAAGGCGATCGTGGCGCCTTCGGGATCGTGTTCGTCGTCCACGTTTGAGTTCTGCCGGGCCACGTTGGCCGAGGCTATGTCTGCGCTGAGCGCGGGCAGCAGCGCGAGTTTCCTGGCCCGCTCCTCCTCCAGGAGCATCCGGAAGCGCGCGACGTCAATCATGAAGCACCGGCCGCTCGTGGTCGAGCAGTTTCTCACTGAGCGCGGGCCAGGACGCTGCGAAAGTGGGATGCAGGTTCAGCCGCGCCACGTTCCCGACCGGGATCCATCTCAGTTCAATGCTCTCGGGGTCGCTGATGGCCGGCTCGAACGGCTCTACGACCCGGACGGCAACCGTGGTGTAGGACCAGTAGCCGACGTCGAAGACGGACGTAAACAGAACCCTGACGTTGCCCTCCGGGACAGCGGCTTCCTCAAAGGCTTCGCGAAGCGCCCCGGTGACGGGATCCTCCCCCTCGTGGAGCGCACCGCCGGGCAGGCCCCAGGTTCCGCCATGGTCGCTCCAGACTGCGCGATGCTGGAGCAGGATGCCCTTCCCGGGGTCATGGGCCAAGAGCCCGGCGGATCCAAAGCGTCCCCAGAACCTTCCGCGCTCGCCCTCCACCCATGCGTCGCCTGGGTCGCGTGGGCCAAGCGGTCGGCGGGGATCTCCGGGCGGGGCAGGCACGATTCTCTCCATCGTCCCAGTCTGCCTCATGGGAAGATGCTTTGATGAGCCTCCGGCTAGTGCTGATTTCCGACACCCATGTGCCCAAGCGGGCACGGGGACTGCCCGATCAGGTGTGGGCCGCCGTCGCCAACGCGGATGTCGTGTTCCATGCCGGTGACTGGGTGACTGCGGAACTGTTGGACGAGTTTGAACGCCGCAGCCGGAGGCTGGTCGGCGTATACGGCAATAACGACGGCGCCGAGCTCCGGCGGCGTCTGCCGGAAAGGGCCAGCATCTTTCTGGAAGGCTTACGCTTCAGCATGGTCCACGAGACGGGCCCCGCGAAAGGGCGCGAGGAGCGCTGCGAGGCGCTCTTCCCGGACTCTGACATCCTGGTGTTCGGCCATTCCCACATTCCCTGGGACACGACCTCCGCTGGCGGGCTGCGCCTGCTGAACCCCGGCTCGCCGACGGACCGCCGCCGCCAGCCGGTGTGCACGTACATGACGGCCGCCGTCGACAGCGGCCGCCTGCTTGATGTGAAACTGGTGGAGGTCAGAAAACCCTCCTAGCAGCAGGAAGCCCCGCCTGCAACGGCAGGCGGGGCTTCGGTCAGATCAGATCAGTCGCGCTTGAAGGCATCCTTGACCTTTTCGCCGGCCTGCTTAAGGTCGGCCTTGGCCTGATCAGTCTTGCCTTCGGCTTCCAGGCCTTCATCGTCCCTGGCCTTGCCAGCGCCCTCTTTGGCCTTGCCACCAAGCTTCTCTGCTGCGTGATCAATCTTGTCGTCCAGACCCATGACACTGTCCTTCCGTCCGCGTAGCCCGCTGGCTGCGGGCAGGCTCGTGCTTCAAGTGTAGAACCGCCGAACAGCCCGGTGAAGGAGGATAGGATTCCCTCTAAACCTTGGGAAGGCCCCCTCTTTGCGGGGTCTGGTGCAACCACCAGTTCGGGTCCGGGCACCGGGCTTTTCCCAAGACGCAAAAGGGACACTGGCGGTGTCCTGAAGAACAAGGGAGCCGCGACCCGTTGATGAAGGACTGCCGGGTCCCGGCGCATCCTCCCCCCTGATGCGCAGGGACCCGGCGAGCTCCCTTTCGAACCGCACTCTCAGTCCAGCTCGCGCTGTTTCTTCAGCAGCTCGTCCGTAGCGGCGTCCGGCTCTCCCTCGAAGAAGCGGCTGAGTACCTGCTTGAATGCAGGCTCCCCCGGCGCTGCACGGAGGAACAGGGTCACGGATGAGTGCAGCTTCCGTGCATCGGTCCTGCCAAAAACGTCTTCTGCCGTTTGGTCCTTGAGCGCTCCGACAGTATCAGCGCACTCGATCAGCCGCGGGCCGAGGACAGGGTGCTGCAGATAGGCAGTGGCTTCCTCCAGTGAACGGATGGCATACTTCCTGGATGTGGCGCTCTGCCCGAGTCCTGCGATCTGGGGAAATATGAACCACATCCAGTGACTGCGTTTGCTGCCGGTCTGCAGCTCGGCGAGCGCCTGGTCATAGGTGCCGCCACTGTTTTGGGCCGTTACGAAGCGGTCCAGGTCAAAGGGATCCTCCACTGCAGCTCCTACGTTGATGCGTCCCGCTCGATCTCGTCGGCGAGGGTGTCCACGTCCTCCGGGCGCATAGAGATGCCGGCGCCATCGAGGCGCTCCTGCAGGACATGATTCACGTCGTCATCGACGACGTGGCCGAGGCGGATATCGTCACGGATTTCATCCGCGATGTGCTCTACCGTCTCCGGAGCAGCCGGGACCTGCGCGCCCGGTCCGGGCTCATCGTCAAAATAGCCAGCGCCAGTGGCTGCGGAATCAGTCATACCCCATCGTGGCCGCGCCCCGCGGCGGCGGTCAATCCCCCAGATGGCACTCGGGAGGAGCTGATGTCCGGTGAGGATCCGTTCACTCAGCCGTAATGCTGCCGCTCCTGTCCGGGCCTCACCGTGGCGAACTCCCGGTTCCCGTGTTTTCGCGGACACGTACGAGGAGTGGCCAGGAGCGCGAGCACACCCGAGGGCTTTCGTTAACATGCCCGAAACAGTCCGGTCACGCGGGCTTTACGCAAGGTCCGATTCCGAAACTTTGACGAAACGCAGCCAGCCCCGCCCTGAAACAAAGGTCGACAAGTATCGACGAGGGGAAAACGGCGGGCATCAACGGAGCCCGGTTGGCTACTGTGATGCGAAGGGACACACCGGTGGAACTCACTGCTGGAAACATCTGGATACTGCTGTCGACGGCGCTCGTTCTGCTCATGACCCCTGCCCTGGGCCTGTTTTATGGGGGCATGACGCGGGCGAAGGCCTCGCTCAACATGATCATGATGAGCTTCGTATCAGCAGGCATCGTCGGAATCGTCTGGGTTCTCTGGGGCTACTCGATGACCGGCGGCGAAGGCATCATGGGCCTCTTCGGCAATCCGTTCGCCAGCTTCGGGCTGACCAACCTTGCCGGTACGGACCTCATCAAAGCCGGCTACAGCGCCACGTTCGCCATGCTTACCGTCGCCCTCATCAGCGGCGCTGTCGCCGACCGGGCGAAGTTCACGGCATGGGTTGTTTTTGTTCCTCTCTGGATCACAGCCGTCTACTGCCCCCTCGCCTTCATGGTCTGGGGCGGCGGCCTCATGAGCCAGGGCGGAGCTGTCACTGCGGCGTTCGGCCAGGTCATTGACTTCGCAGGCGGCACCGTCGTCGAAATCAGCTCCGGGAGCGCCGCATTGGTCCTCGCCCTCATCGTCGGCAAACGCCACGGCTTCGGCAAGGACCCCGGCCACCGGCCCCACAACGTCCCGTTCATCATGCTCGGCGCGGCCCTCCTGTGGTTCGGCTGGTTTGGTTTCAATGCCGGTGCAGCCACTACCGCCGAGCAGGCCGGACTGATCTGGATCAATACCCTCGTGGCCCCTGCCGCCGCGCTGCTCAGCTGGCTCGTCACCGAGAAGGTCCGCCACGGCCACCCGACGTCCCTCGGTGCCGCGTCCGGTGCCGTCGCCGGTCTGGTGGCGATCACCCCGTCCTGCGCAAACATCAGCCCCCTGGCCGCGGTGGGCCTGGGGCTGGTGGCTGGGTTCGCCTGCGCCATGTTCGTGGAACTGAAGTACAAGTTCGGTTTCGACGATTCCCTTGACGTCGTGGGCGTGCACCTGGGCGCCGGGCTGGTCGGAACACTGGCGCTGGGTTTCATCGCCCTGCCGGTCGACGGCGCGGGCGGAGGTCTCCTCTATGGTGGCGGCTTCCAGCAGCTCATTGCCCAGACCGCGGCGACGCTCATCACCCTCGGACTCTCGGTCCTCATGACGGCCGTCATCGGCATCGCGATCCACAAGACCATCGGCTTCCGGGTCAGCCACGAGGACGAGGTCACGGGCGTCGATCTGTCCGAGCACGCCGAGACTGCGTACGACTTCGGGGCACTGGGGCACGGCCACTTCCACCCGCTCCCCCAGCACCTCGACCCGGTGGCGACAGCGTCCCAGGAGGCGCCCGTCCCGTCTGCAGCGACCGAGGCCGTCGAAGCAGGGGCCGTGTCCGTCGAAGAGCCCGAGAAGGTCAGCGCCTAACCACGTCTTTGAGCGGCGCGCGAAAGCCGCAGCTCGGGCCGGCTTTTCGACACTTCATCGAGGACCAGCGCGATCGCCTCCCGGGCAGCGACGCCGTCGGGTCCGGGAGCTGCAGGCTCCGCGAGAATGAACGCCGCCCGGCTGGTGAACCTGTCCCAGTCACCCCCACCCTGCTGCAGGGCACGCAGCGGAGCGAGGAGGGCGGCGCGGCGCAGCCACACGTCGGATTCACGCGCCCACCGGTCGAGCACCGCCTCAGCGCGACGCCTGCCCTGCGCGTCGATACTCTCCATCAACGGCCCCACCACGTCGACGGCCAGGGGGTCGACCAGTGCGCGCAACCGGCCGGTTCTGACAAAGCCTTCAATGCGGGTCAGATCCGAGTTCCTCAGAAGCCGCACCTTGGATTGCAGGAGAACCGCGGCTGCGAGGCGGCGTTCAAAGACCGGCTCAGCCCATAGCTCGGAACTCAACGCGGTGACGTCATCGTGCGTCAGGTCGGAGTGACGGCGGAGGGCGTCTCTCACTGCGCCCCGCACCGCACCAACGGAGGACCCGTAGAACTCAAGCCGGACGCCCTGCTCGTCACCATCTTGGAGATCACGGCTCTGCAGATGCCCGTCCTGGGAACGGCCACCATATGTTCGGCGCATCTCGTCGGCCCTGTACCACGCCCCCTCCCGCTGCAGGGCGCGGTCGATGAACTCGCCAGCCTCACTCACCTGTTCATTCTGCGCCGTCCGTCTCCGTGGCGGCCAATCCGCATCCGGGAAGCCACTGGCCTTGGCGCGAAGTCCGGCCAGGCAAAACAATCTGCGACCACGGCCATCCGGTCTGTTGACCTCCGGGGCTCCCGTCAGCTGTTGCGGTATGCGGCCAGGAAGGTTGAGATCCTGCGCACTGCTTCTTCGATATCCTCCACCGATGGCAGGATGACGAACCGGAAGTGATCCGGCTGGGGCCAGTTGAAGGCCGTTCCGTGCGACACCAGGATCTTTTGGTCGCGGAGCAGCTCAAGGACGAACTGCTCGTCGTTTTTGACCGGATACAGTTCAGGATCGAGCCGTGGAAACAGGTACATGGCTCCCGCGGCGGGCACGCACGTCACTCCTGGAATGGCTGTCAGGAGTTTGTGCGCACGATCGCGCTGTTCACGCAGCCTCCCCCCGGGCCGGATCAGGGCCTCGATGCTCTGATAGCCGCCAAGACAGGTTTGGATCGCGTGCTGGGCAGGGACGTTGGGGCACAACCGGAGGGAAGCCAGCAGCTCGAGCCCTTCGCGGTAGGCCAGTGTCACGGCGTGCGGGCCGGTGACGGCCACCCAACCGGCGCGGTAGCCGGGCATGCGGTATGCCTTGGAAAGTCCGCTGAAGGTCAGGCAGCAGACGTCCTCTGCGACGGAGGCAGTGTGAATGTGCTCGGCATCCTCGTAACGGATTTTCTCGTAGATCTCGTCCGAGAAAAGCACGAGGTTGTGTTTGCGGGCCAGGGCGGCGAACTGCTCCAGAATATGCCGGGGGTAGACGGCCCCGGTGGGGTTGTTCGGGTTGATGATGACAATCGCTTTAGTGCGTTGGGTGATCTTTGACTCGACGTCGGCCATGTCCGGCCACCAGTTTTCGCCCTCGTCACACAGGTAGTGCACCGGTTTGCCGCCTGTCAGCGCGACAGCTGCGGTCCACAGCGGGTAGTCGGGAGCCGGGATGAGGACTTCATCCCCGTTTTCCATGAACGCCTGCAGGGTCATGGAAATGAGCTCGCTGACGCCGTTGCCGATGAAGATATCCTCGACGCCGATCTGCAGGAGGCCTCGGGTCTGGTAGTACTGGGAAATCGCCGTGCGCGCCGAGAAGATGCCCTTGGAATCGCTGTATCCCTGGGCCCCCCGCAGATGATGGATCATATCCACGACCACGGATTCGGGCGCCTCCAGTCCGAACTCTGCGGTGTCCCCGAGATTCATTTTGAGAATCCGGTGGCCCTCGGCCTCCATTTGCTTCGCCGTTTGAAGCAGTGGCCCCCGCAGTTCATAGCGGACATTCTGAAGTTTGCTGGAGAGCTGCATCGGACGCATGGTTGATCTTTTCATAAACCTCCGGAGACGGCGTTGAAGGCAGGCGGTTTTTTGCAGCAGGCATGAGCAGGATGACGGGTGGCCATGCCTCGCTAACCAGTGAGAGACTCGGTTTCATGCGTGAACTGGTCGTGCTGGGCACCGCCTCCCAAGTGCCAACCCGCGCCCGCAATCACAACGGCTACCTGTTGCGCTGGGACGGCGAGGGACTGCTCTTTGACCCGGGAGAGGGCACGCAGCGGCAAATGATCCACGCAGGAGTTTCGGCCTCCCAAATTACGCGCATCTGCCTCACCCACGTCCACGGCGATCACTGCTTCGGGCTGCCCGGGGTGCTGTCACGCATGGTGCTGGATGGTGTGACGCACCCGGTCCATCTGCACTATCCCGCCACCGGCGACGACGTCGTCCGTGCGCTGGTGTCCGTCGCCTCCCCCGGCTTGGACCTGCGGCTGCAGCCCCACGCCGAGGCCGGGCAGATCGCCCCGGGCCTGGACGTGCAGCCTCTGCGGCACCGCATTGAAACCTTCGGCTACCGGCTCAGCGAACCTGACGGCCGCACGTTTCTGCCTGAGGAGCTGAAAGCGGCGCACATAACCGGCCCGGACATCGGGCGGCTGCAACGCGAGGGGAACCTTGACGGCGTGCGGCTTGAGGACGTGAGCGTGCCCCGGCCGGGCCAGCGCTTCGCCTTCATCATGGACACCGCTCCCTGCGAGGGCGCCGAAGCGCTGGCCGACGGCGTGGACCTGCTCGTGGCCGAATCAACGTTCAGTGATGACGACGCATCCCTGGCCACGCAATATGCCCACCTCACGGCTGGCCAGGCCGGTGACCTGGCGGCCGTTGGCGGCGCCGAAACGCTGGTCCTCACCCATTTCTCGTCCCGTTATGGGGACACCGGCCTGCTTGCGGACCAAGCAAGGGCACGGGCGGACGGCGCTGCGGTCATTGCGGCCAATGATCTCGACAGGATCAGCTTTCCCAGGCGGCGGTTAGCGTCCCAATCCTTGTAGTCCCGCCCAAGGGAAGGTTGTATCCAGGCAGAGCGCCGCGCCGGTTCCTGCCCTGCGTTCCTGGCTTGAGGGTTCCGTCAGCACTTCTGGCGAGGGGCACCCATCCCGCAACAGGCAGGCAGGCGTAATGTCGGTTAAACAGGGTAAAGGGGCGACCGAGGGTTGATGGAGCCTGCTGTCGCGCCGCGCCCTGCCAGTCGATTGAAGGAGTGCGGATGGCTGGGTGGAATGCTGACACGGCTGCCGGGCCTGTAGGCGCCGGAACGATCACTTTGGTGGAGGGTTCCTCCTTCTGCATCTCCCTCGTCAACGGGGATATCCATCCGCAATACCAGCATGGAGTCTTCCATGAGGACTCCCGCATCGTGTCCGGCTGGAGCCTGACCATTGACGGCGAGTCGATTGAGCCCCTGGCGGCGGAGATAAAGGAACCGTACAGGGCGCTGTTTGCGGGGCGTGCTACCCGTTCAGATGGGTATGCGGACAGCCCGTTGATCGTGGAGCGGTTGCGCGAGGTGGGTTCCGATATCCAGGAGCAGGTCACTATTCGTAATTACTCTGCGGAGCCGGCCGAATGCGTTATTTCGGTAAAGCCTGAAGCTGATTTCGCGGATCTTTTCGAGGTCAAGGAGGCCCGGATCCGGCGGCGTTGGGAAGAAATGCGGCAGGTGGACGGTGATTCGCTGACCATCCGTGCCGTCTGGCAGGATGTCCGGAAGGGGCTCCTTGTCCAGGCTCCTGGAGCCGACGTCACACAGGACGCCCTGACTTACCGGGTGTCCGTCGCGCCGCACAGCCAGTGGAGTACCGTCCTCACCGCCGTCCCAAGCAGCGAGGCAGCAACTCCTCCCCCGCCGTCGTTCATCCATACCGAAGGCGGGGACTTGTCCCCCCGGGACCACCGCCGGCGCGAGTGGGTGGCGAAGATTCCCAAACTGCACATGGGCAACCGCTCCATCGAACGGACCCTGCAGCGCAGCTATGACGACTTGGGCGCGCTCCGCATCGAAGATCCGAGCCATCCGGAGCGGATTGTCGTGGCAGCTGGAGCTCCCTGGTTTATGACCCTGTTCGGGCGGGACTCATTATGGGCTTCCAGCATGGCGATGGCGGTTGATCCGTCCCTCGCCCTTGGCACCTTGCAAACACTGGCGGACCGCCAAGGCCGCACCGTCGATGGGATGAGCGAGGAGGAGCCCGGCAAAATCCTGCACGAGGTCAGGCTTAACGCCTCCGGCGCACTGGTACTGGGCGGAAAGCCCGCCTACTACGGAACTGTCGACGCCACACCCCTGTTCGTCTGCGTCCTCGGGGAGCTTAGCCGCTGGGGATTCGCTCCGGATACCATCGCCGCACTGCTGCCACACGCAGACCGGGCACTGGACTGGATACGTGATTACGGAGACAAGGACGGTGACGGGTTCGTCGAATACGCGCGCCTCAACCCCCGGGGGCTGGTCAATCAGGGCTGGAAGGACTCCTGGGACGGGATCAATTTCGCCGACGGTACACTGGCCGAGCCCCCGATCGCCCTATGCGAGGTCCAGGCGCAGGTCTATGCCGCGTATATGATCCGCTCCAAACTTGCCTCTGACGCCGGCGACGCAGCCCTGGCGGCCGAGTACCGGAACCGCGGGGTGCAGCTGAAGAAGCAGTTCAATGAACGGTTCTGGCTCCCCGACCGTGGCTACTACGCCATCGGGCTGGACGGGAAGAAGCGGCCGGTCGATGCATGCGCCTCCAACATGGGACAGTGCCTGGTGTTCGGCATTCTCGATGAGGACAAGGCGCCCCTGGTGGTCGATCGGCTCATGTCTCCCGAGATGTTCAGTGGCTGGGGGGTGAGGACCCTGGCCAGCGACATGGGCGCCTACAACCCCGCCAGTTACCACAACGGGTCCGTCTGGCCGCATGACAACGGGATCATCGTCGCTGGCCTGATGCGCTACGGTTTCGTGGAACAGGCGCAGCGGATCTCAACCGCACTCTTTGAGGCAGCGGAGTACTCCGATGGCAGGCTGCCGGAACTCTTCTGCGGCTTCAGCCGGGACCAGTTTGCAGGGCCTGTGCCTTATCCGGCGGCGTGTTCCCCGCAGGCCTGGGCCGCGACCACTCCTCTCGTACTGATCAAGAGCCTGATGGGCTACCATGCCGACGTTGCCAACGGCAGTCTGTGGATGGATCCTGCACTTCCGGAATCCTACGGCGACCTGCATATCACCAACGCGCCAATGGCCGGCGGACGAATCACGATTGACGTTTCCGGTACTGCCGCGACCGTCCATGGGCTCCCCGAGGGGATGACGTTCCATCACGGAGCCCGGCCATGGCTAACCGATCTGGCGGCACAGGACAGGCTGTCCGGAAAAGCCTAGTCAGCAGGATTGGTTGGGAAGACCGGGGACTGACTGTGGAACCACGGGACGTTCCGCGGGAAAAGTAGAATTGCAACATCATGCAATGCTCCTACTTTGATGCTGCCCGCTGCCTTTCCTGCACACACATGGGCCAGCCGTATGCCGAACAGCTAGCAGCCAAAGAGCTGCACTGCCGAACGCTCCTCGCCGGCCACAGCTCGCTGCAATGGCTGCCGCCGGTGGGCAGCCGCGAGGCTGGTTTCCGCAACAAGGCCAAGATGGTGGTCGGTGGTTCGGTACGGAATCCTACCCTCGGTATTCTCGACACCGAGGGGCGGGGTGTGGACCTGCGCGAATGCGGGGTGTGCTCGCCCGGCCTGCAGGCCTGCTTCCCTGCCTTCGCTTCGTTCATCAGCCAGGCCCGGCTCACGCCTTATGATGTGCCAAGGCGCAGCGGCGAGCTCAAGCACCTGATTGTCACCGAATCCCCGGACGGCGAACTGATGCTGCGCCTGGTCTTGCGGTCAGAGAACCTGATCAACCGCATCCGCCGTCATCTGCCCTTCTTGCTGGAAGCGGTGCCGCAGCTGAAGGTGGTGTCCGTCAACCTGCACCCGGAGCACAAGGCTGTGCTGGAAGGCGACCGTGAGGTGGTGCTCACTGAGCAGTCAACGCTGCGAATGCGCGTCAATGACCTCGACCTCCACCTGAGGCCGCAGAGCTTCTTCCAGACCAATACCGAGATGGCCGCTGCCCTGTACCGCCAGGGAAGCGAATGGGTCAGTGAAGTCGCGCCGGCTTCCGTCTGGGACCTCTACTGCGGTGTTGGCGGCTTTGCCCTGCACTGCGCCGACCCGTCCCGGGACGTCATCGGCGTCGAAACCAGCCGGGAAGCCATCACCAGCGCCGAATTGAGCAGCAGGGACGCGGGCCTGCAGAGGGTTCGATTCCAGTCCGGCGACGCCACAGCCTTCGCCGTTTCCACAAGCCCGGAGCCCGAACTCGTGATCGTCAATCCTCCGAGGCGGGGCATCGGCAACGAGCTGTGCGGCTGGCTGGAATCCTCAACCGTGCAGCATGTGGTCTACTCGAGCTGCAATGCCAAGTCGCTGGCCCGCGATCTTGCAGCCATGCCCTCGTTCACGGCACGGCGCGTCCGGCTGCTGGATATGTTCCCCCAAACTTCCCACTACGAAGCCATGGTGCTGCTCAAAAGGTCCTAGTCGCACAGGCGGACGTTTGAGCCCCGTGCCTTAGACGTACCGTTCGAACCACGCCAGAGTGTCGTTCCACGCGGCGGTCGCCTGTGCCTCGTTGTAGCGCTCTCCGGTGTCGTTGTGGAACGCGTGGTCGACGCCGGGATAGACCTTGATCTCGTGGCGGACCTCTGTTGCGGCGAGGGCGTCCCGGAGGGCCGGCATGGCGCCGGTGATCCGGTCGTCGAGTTCCGCATAAACACCAAAAACCGCCGGTTTGATGGCCGGAACTTTTTCCAAATCCGGCGCAGGCCCGTAAAACGCCGACGTTGCCTTAAGACCTGTCAGCTCCGTCGCCGCCTGCCAGGTGATGCCGCCTCCAAAGCAGTAGCCGGTCATGGCGATGCGGCCCGAGTCGACATAGTCCTGTGTGTTCAGATAGTCGAAACCGGCTTTGAAGTCGGAGACGTGGCGTTGGGCTCCTGCCTTGGTCAGCGCACCGGGTACGGCATCCCGGTCCAGCCTGGCAGTGCCGCCCTCGCGGCTGAGCAAGTCCAATGCGAGCGCCGCATACCCGGCCTTGGCGAAGCGGCGCGCCACGTCCTGGATGTGGGGCGTTAGCCCGCGGTTTTCGTGGCAAACCAGGACGGCAGGCCCGGGCCGGTTCCCCTGTGGCCGGGCAAGGTACCCGCTGATGTTGGTGGCGCCCGCAGGTACCTGCACGGTCGCCGTCAGCATGCCGGCGGCACCTTCCGGAACAGACAGCGGACTCTTGGCCCCAGGAACTGCGCCTGCGGTGGCAGTTCCTCCGCCCGGAGACGGGGTTGTCGGTTCGGGGGTTGGCATGGGGTCGGTGCTGCGCGGAACCTCATTTGGAGTGCAGCCCACCAGCAGCATCGCCGCCGCAGCTGCGCCCATGCTGCCGGTAATGAAGGCCACCCGACGCGTGAAGGTGCGTCGGCTCATGGTCCCGGCGCGGTAATCGTCGAAAAACTCCTCGATCAGGTACTTCTCGAATTTGCCTAGCTGCGTCATGAGGGCCTCCGTCAGTGTGAAGGTATCCTCCTCCGAAGTCATTCACCCGGCAAGGGCGAAGCGCCGGTCTGGGGACGACCCATGGGAGCCCGAGGAGCTCTCACCCCGGCCAAGGACGCGCTGGCGCGGTGTAACAAAGCTGAGGATGCAGGACAGGTTCCCGGCCAGGCAACGGGCGCCATGGGCGCGTGTACGGGTTGGTACAGCGCAGCCCTGGCGCCCGGTGGACCCGGCCGGATGAGGGTTCTATTTAGTAGAAGGAGATGAGTTCGACGAGCTCGCCAACCCTGTCCTCAGGGTAGTTGCGGGCGATGTCGGCCTGGCTGAGCATTCCGACCAGGTCATGGCCGTCAATGACCGGCAGCCGACGGACCTGGTGTTCCTGCATCGTCCTGATCGCTTCCTCGATGGAATCGTCGGCGCCGATGGTCACAGGCTTGCCCTGGCCAAATTCCCCGGCGGTGGCGGTTCGGGGGTCGCCGCCGTCAGCGAGGCACTTGATCACAATGTCACGGTCCGTGAGCATGCCTTTGAGCCGGTTGTCCTCACCGCAGATGGGCAGAGAACCGACGTCGAGGTCCTTCATTTTCCGCGCAGCCTGTTCCAGGGTTTCCTTTTCACCGACGCATTCAACGCCGCCGGTCATGATTTCACGCGCAGTGGTCATGGCATTCTCCTCAGATGACCCGACAGAGGCTTCTACATCTGCCCGGTGGGGCCGGTGTCCTCGACTTCTCCACGCCAGGCTCCGGTTTCGGTGCCGCGTGACTCGATGAAGTCCTTGAATTTACGCATGTCGGCTTTTACTTGCATTTCGTCGATCTTCAGGGCCGCACCTGCTTTCTCGGTGAAGGTTTCCGGCGCCCATTCAAAATGGACCTTAACCTTGGTGTGATTGGCATCGAGCGGCGTGAACCGGATGATGCCGGCATGAGACTTGCCGTCGGTGCTGCGCCAGGCGATCCGGTCGTCCGGCTCCTGGTCGACTATTTCCGTATCGAATTCCCGCTGCACACCAGCGACCTTGGTAACCCAGTGGTTGGTTGTATCGGTCAGTTGGGTTACGGATTCAACTCCGGACATGAACTGCGGGAAGGATTCGAACTGTGTCCACTGGTTGTAGGCCGTATGGACCGGAACATCGACATCAACGGTCTCTTCAACGGTTTGCATTTTCTTCCTCCTGTCAGTGAGGGACGGCCCGCGAAAAACGGACCGGTAGCGGGCGCCGTTCTGCCGGAACAGCACCCCTACTCCTGAAAGGTAAATCCGCTGGCTGTCTGTGTCCAGACCCTCCAAGTCCATGAACAGCCCGCGTGAAACCACCGAGTAAGACCGTCCTCAGCAGCCATGTTCCACCTGGCAGTCCGGCACTTCCAGCGCGGATCCATCTCTTGCGGCAGATGTTCCTGTTTAACCATGGGCCAAAAGTGGTTGGCGGCGTAGGCTTATTTCAGGCCGGCGACGGACGGTCTGGTGGTTTCCCCCATGCCACGTAGACTCCCAGCCCGCCGCCGGTCTTTGCGAGTACGGATCGGGGCCAAGCCCCATACCAGCCACCGTGCCAACCCGCGCCTGCCCCACTTTTCGGCCTGCGTTTTCGGCCTGCGTTTTCGGCTGGCCCGCAATACACGATTGCCTGAATACACGCTTGAGTGTACTTTTGGGTCCATGGAAACCCTCACGCACGCTCCGGTGCTCGCGCGGTTTGGCTACGCTGTCTCGGATCCGACCCGGGCCCGGATTCTGCTGGCGCTGGCGGACGAGCCAGCCTACCCGTCGGATTTGGCCGACGCCCTGGGAGTGTCTCGGCAGAGCATGTCCAACCATTTGAGCTGCTTGCGCGGCTGCGGCTTAGTGGTGGCCGCCGCGGATGGCCGGCGCACCCGGTACGAGCTTGCCGACGCCCGCTTGGGCCATGCGGTCAAGGATCTGATCGGCGTCGTGCTGGCCGTTGACCCTGCATGCTGCGCGCCCGATGGGACGTGCGTCGCATGAGCACTGCCACACCGACCGTCCCGTCGCCCGCCCGCCGCGCCGTCTTGAGCCGCCGCGTCCGGATGTTCGCGGCCGCGACGATCACGTACAACATCGTCGAGGCCGTCGTGGCCCTCTGGGCCGGAAATGTGGCGGACTCCTCGGCGCTAATCGGATTCGGCCTGGATTCGGTGATTGAGGTCGCGTCTGCGGTGGCTTTATCTTGGCAGTTCTCTGCCAAGGATCCGGTGAAACGAGAGCACCTGACCCTGCGGATCATCGCCATATCGTTCTTCGCCCTTGCCGCCTTTGTCACCGTGGATTCCGTGGGGTCCCTGACGGGCGGTGGCGAAGCCCGGCATTCCACGCCGGGCATCGTGATCGCGGCCGTCAGCCTGGCCATCATGCCGATCCTGTCATGGCTGCAGCGGCGTGCCGGGCGGGAGCTTGGCTCCAGGACGGCTGTGGCGGATTCCAAACAGACCCTGCTGTGCACCTACCTGTCGGCAGTCCTGCTGGTCGGTCTGGTGCTGAACAGCGCCATGGGATGGTGGTGGGCCGACGCCGGTGCTGCCTTGGTCATTGCCGGGATCGCCGTCCGCGAGGGCATCAATGCCTGGCGCGGCGACGTCTGCTGCACCGTGCCGCTGGCTGCACCTGCCGGCGTCGCTGCTGAAGACGGCTCTCCTGAAGAGGATGACTGCTGCGGCACGGATCGGCCGGGCAATGGAGGAACTGGGACGGGCTGTTCAAAGACCCTCATGCCCGGCAAACCTGTGCACTCTCAGGAACGCTGACCGGGCTGAGCGTCAGGTCCTACTATTTCAAGGACGTGGGCATAGTTCTGTGCAGCTTTGGGGCAGCGGCGGCAAGACGCCTAACGGCGACCCGAACGACGTCGATCCCGACGGACCGCGTGACCTGCACCTGAGGGTATCCCTCCTAAAACTGGATTCCCGGCCGCATACTGGACGGATGGGGAGACACAGCTGGGCCGGTTTTGGGAAGAAACGCAAACCTCAGGACGTGTGGTCGGAGTGGAAGGCCGCGGACGAGGCAGGAGACGAGGCCGGCGCGGCCAGGCTTGCTGCCGAATTGCTGCAGCTGACTCCGAACTCCTATTACAGCTGGTTTCAGGCCGGTATCCTGTCCAAGGCCCGTGGCAATTGGCCAGAAAGCGCGGAACGCAACGCTCGGGCCGTTGAGCTATTCACTTCCAAGGACGCTGAGGAGTTCGACGGTGCCAACCCCGCGGCTTGGAATTTAGGCATCGCATCAACAGCACTGGGCGATTGGGCCACGGCCAGACGCGCCTGGGCAGCCTATGGCATCGATCTTCCCGGAGAAGGTGCTGAACCGATCGATGTGGACTGCGGCATGGCGCCAGTCCGGATCAATCCTGACCGCCCCAGCCTTCCTCATCAGGTCATGCCTGCAGCGGGCACTACCGAGGTGGTCTGGTGTTGGCGCCGCAGCCCGTCCCACGCGGTCATAGCGAGCGTTCCGCTTCCCGAGTCCGGCCACAGGTTTCGGGACGTAGTTTTGCACGATGGGGAACCGAAAGGAACCCGACAGCTCGACGAACGGGAGGTGTCGGTGTTCGACGAACTCGTGCGTCTGGAAGAATCCGGCCTGCCAACATGGCAAGCCGAGGTCATCGGGGCCGCACCAGAAGACCTTCAGTCGCTGTCAGACCTCCTCGAACACCGCGGGTTGGGCATGGATGACTGGTCAGGAATCAGATTGATGTGCTCGCAATGTTCACATGGTGTGCGTCGGGACGGACACGACCACAGCCCCCAAACATCAGATGCGAGCCTGCTTGGCATAGCAGGCCACGAATCCGACCTTGGCGAACTGATGGAAACATGGCTGGCCCGTACGCCCGGGATCGGCGTGCAAAACCTCACGTGGCTCTGGTGATTGCCCGAGCGTAGCAGCCGGGGTGCGCGTAGTCTGGGGGCAAAAGCCTCAGGGCCGCCCAGGGCGGCGGCGAGCACGCGCAGCTGCCCTGGGGTGAGCCTGATGAACAGGGGTATTGCATGGACTTTTTTCAAACGGTCATGTTTCCGTTCAACTGGTTCGTGTCCATCATCATGGTGGGCTTCCATGAGGGGCTGAGCATCATCGGGTTGCCGCCGGCCAGCGGCTGGACGTGGACGCTGTCCATCATCGGGCTCGTGCTGGTGATCCGGGCAGCCCTGATTCCCGTGTTCGTCAAGCAGATCAAGGCGCAGCGGGGCATGCAGCTGCTGCAGCCGGACCTGAAAAAGCTGCAGGACAAGTACAAGGGCAAGAAAGACCCGCTGTCCCGCCAGGCCATGGGTCAGGAGCAGATGGCCCTGTACAAGACGCACGGCACTAACCCGTTCTCCGCCTGCCTGCCCCTCCTGATCCAGATGCCGTTCTTCTTCGCGCTTTTCACTGTGCTGTCGGGCATAAGCACCGCCCGTGACCAGGGCAAGGGCATTGGTGCGATGAGCCACGCCCAGGTGATCCAGTTCGATGACTCCACCATCTTCGGCGCCCCGCTCTCGGCTACGCTGCTTCACAATCCCGAAGGCAATCCGACAGCGGTCACCATCCTGACTATCGTGATGATCCTGGCGATGACGGCCTCGCAGTTCATCACGCAAAAGCAGATCATGGCCAAGAACATGTCTGAAGAGGCCATGGCCTCCCCGTTCATGCGCCAGCAGAAAATGATGCTCTACCTCCTGCCCATCGTGTTCGGTGTGGGCGGCATCAACTTTCCCATCGGTGTCCTGATCTACTGGACGACGACCAACCTGTGGACCATGGGTCAGCAGTTCTTCGTCATCCGCCGGATGCCGACGCCGGGTTCCCCCGCAGCCAAGGCCCTCGCCGAGCGCCGCGCCGCGAAAGGCCTCCCGCCAGCCCCCTCCCCTGGAAGCAAGAAGGCCGACGTCGAGGCAGAGGCTGCCGCTGCGATCGCACACGCCCATAGCCAGCGCAGCCAGCCGCAACGCAAGAACAGGAAAAAGAAGCGGAAGTAGCGCTTGCCGTTTGGCTCTCGCAGCGACTTTGTTGCCGGAGCATACTGAGGTATGAGTGACTCCGACGAATTCCTTGCCTGGGTGAAGTCCGCGTTGTACCAGGCGGAAGTCGCCCTTCACAACGGTGACGCCGCCCCGCGACGGGCGCTATGGTCCCGCAAAGAGCCCGTGAGCATCTTGGGAGCGTGGCGCAGCGCTGTTGGTCAGCGTGAACTGGACGAGCTGTTCACGGGCCTTGAAAGGCAATTCTCTGACTGCACGTCGTACAACTTCGATTTGCAGGCCTATGACGTCGTAGGTGACGTGGCCTATACCGCAGGTTTAGAGCACACTTCAGCATCAGTCGACGGCCAGCCACGCAGTTACAGCCTGCGGGCCACGCAGATCTATCGCCGAGAAGGCGGCGAATGGAAAGTGGCCCACCGGCACGCAGACACCGTGGTTGAGTGACGTCGCGCCCGGCTCGTTGCGGTGTCGACGACATCGGCTGACCGCGGGTTAGCCCCGGACCGCCCCGGACAACGCGAACGATCCGCCGGACCCCCGCGCCACCAAAACGTACAGGACCAGGACCGGAACCGAATAGAGGATGGAGAATGCGGCCAGCTCACCGTAGGCGATGGCGCCATGCTGGCCGAAGAAGCTGAAGATCGAAACGGACGCGGGCTGTTTCGATGGGGACAGCAGGAGTATGAAGGGCACGAAAAAGTTGCCCCAGGTCTGGATGAAAACGAAGATGAACACCACGCCCAGCCCCTGTCGCATTAGGGGCAGCACCACGGTGCGCAGGGCCGTCAGCCCGGAGGCACCGTCCATCCAGGCGGCTTCCTCCAGCGAGACGGGCACCGTGTCCATGAAGTTCTTGGTCATCCAGATGGCCATTGGCAGCGCCGTTGCCGCCATAAAGAGAACGGTTGACGGCATGGAGTCCAGCAGCCGCAACTGGACGAACAGGCCGTAGACCGGAACCATGATCGCGGTGATGGGCAGGCAGGTCCCGCACAGGATCGAATACAGGAACGGCTTGTTGAACCTGGACTGGAACCGGGAAAGCGGGTAGGCGGCCAGCACGGCAGCCGCCAAGGTCACCGCTGCCGTCCCGCCGGAGAGCAGGAGGCTGTTCCAGAGCGGCCTGAGCAGCAACTCCGGCGTGATGACCGCCGCAAAGTTGGTGAGCGAGGCGTTAGCGGGCAGCTGTGTCTGGTAACCGGCGTTGGTATCCAGCGAAGCGAATACCAGCCACAGCAGCGGCAGCAGAAAGCAGGCGCCGATCAGCAGCAGCGCGGCATCTGCCGGTGCACTGGCAGTGCTGCGCTGTGGCGAGGTTACCCGCCCCTTAGCGGTCCGCCGGGCCGTCTGTTCCGCCGTCGTCATCGGCTGTCCCCCTTGAGCAGCCGGACGTAGGCAATCCCGAACACCAGGCCCAGGACAATAAGCACGGAGGCGATCGCGGTGCCGTAGCCTATGTCGCCGAACTTGAAGGCCTCCTGATAGGCAAGGACCGGCAAAGTGGTGCTTGCATTGGACGGTCCGCCGGCCGTCATCACCCAGATCAGGGTGAAGACCGCCAAAGTCTGGAGGGTCACAAGCATCAGGTTCGTGGCGATGCTGGACCGGATCAATGGCAGCGTGATGAACACCAGCCGCTGCCGGCCGGAGGCGCCGTCCATGAGGGCGGCCTCGGAGATGTCCTGCGGCACCTCGGCGAGGGCCGCCCGGTACACCAGCATGGAGAAGGCCGTGCCGCGCCAGATGTTGGCGAGCACCACGGCCACCATGGGGAACGCGTACAGCCAGTCGGTACCTGCCCAGCCCGCACCCGCGAGCAGCTGGTTGAACGTCCCGTCCTTGCTGAAATAGGCGTAAGCGGCGAACGCTGCAACAATCTCCGGAAGCACCCAGGCCGCCACCACGGCGGTGCCCACGACGGCGGACACGGGCTTCCGGGCACGCGTCATCAGTCCGGCAATCAGCAGTCCCAGCAGATTCTGGCCCACGATTGCGGACGCCACCACGAAAACAACTGTCAGGATTATTGACGCCGGGAATGCGGAGTCGGTCAGCAGCCGCGCGTAGTTCTCGACGCCGGTCCAGGCCGGATTCCTGGCGTTCCGGCCGGTAAGGGCCGCATTCGTGAAGGATGCGTGGAAGGACCACAGGACGGGCGCCGCGAGGAAAAGGAGGAGCAGCAGGACGGACGGCACGACCGGCAGCAGCCGGAGCTGCTGCCGGACGGACTTGCGGGCACCCATGCGCTATTTCTGCAGGACCTTGGCGTCACCCACCTGGTCCCTGATTGTCTTGTCGTACTGCTCTGCTGCCTCCTGCGGCGACAGCGTACCCGTGATTACGGCTTCTGTGGCAACCTGCACGGCCGCGGAGACCCGCGGATAGTCCGCTGTTGCCGGACGGTAGTGGGTGACGGAAACGAGTTCTGACACGTCCTTGACGAACGGGTTGGCCGCCAAGTAGTCGGGTTCGGCGGCAACGTCGGACCGGACCGCGATTTGGGAACTCGCAACGGTGAACGCCAGTGAGTTCTTCTTGTTCAGGGCCGTGGCAAGGAACTGGAAGGCCTGGTCCGGATTCTTCGAGTCCGCACCGACAGCCAGGGTCCAGCCGCCCGACATGCTGACGCCGCCCGGCTCCTGGCCGCGCTGAGTGGGGAACTTAGCCACGCCCATGTCTTCGGCGTAGCCTGCCCACTCGTAACTGCCGCCCTTCTGCCAGAACGACGGCGCGTATGAACCTTCCACGACGGCCCCCATTTTGCCCTTCGGCAACCATTCGCCGAAGACCTTCTTCCAGACGTTCGCGTCGAGCGCCTCGGCAGGCGTAACAGCCAGCTTTTCGTCGTAGAGGGTTTTCAGGAAGGCCAGCGAATCGGTGAAGCCCTGCGAACCGACCACCCACTTCTTCTCCTGCTGGTCATACAGTTCGCTGTCCGTGCCATACAACAGCTCGTAGAAGCTTTGCATCACTGTGCCTTCACCGGTCGCCTTGCCGGCGTACATGTTGAAGGGAACCACGGACGGATCCGCGGCTTTCATTTTGCGGGCAGCGTCGAGTATTTCATCCCAGGTTCGGGGCTGCCACGGCACGGCGATCCCTGCCTTTTGCAGGACCTTCTTGTTGTACCAGATGCCGCGGGTGTCAGTGCCCAGCGGGACAGCGTAGATGCCGCCGTCGTCCCCGGTGCCGGCAGCTTTGACGGCTTCGCTGTAGGTCTTCCAGTCGTCCCATTTCTCAAGGTAACTGTCCAGCTTCAGGAGGTATCCGGCGTCGACGTCCGACCGCACTTTGAAAGTATCCTCGTAAAAGACATCCGGTGCGGTTTCCGCTGATCTCAGGGCCAGTGCAAGCTTGGTGCCATAGTCGTCGTCGTTCGCCTCGATGGGTTGCAGCTCAACGGTGGTGCCTTGATTAGCGGCTTCAAATTCCTTCTTGGCATCCTTGAACAAGGTGTCGAGGGCGGTAAAGGAGTCTGTCTTTTGGTAGACGATCTTTAGTGTCCGGTTTTCTGCGGCCGGCTGTTCCGGGGAACAGGCCGATGTTGCCAGCAGCACTGCCGCAGACAGCAGTGCCACAAATGTTCTGGCAGGGCGGTGCATGACGCTCCAATCTCTCCGAGCGGCTGCAGCCCCCAATATCCTCCAGCTGGCCCCAGCCTCTATGCAATTTCAGGTGAATATCGCCCACTGGCTAAGCGGCGGGAGCCGGTCCTCAGCCTTCAAGCACTAGCCTTCAGCCGGGAACCTCCCCAGCCTCTCTGACAGAGTATCCCTTTCCCGTCAGCAAATTGCATTTGCTTGGGCAGCCTCGGCGCGGGTGTCGCCCCAATTGATTCCTGCCCGGTGCGGGTCAAGCGGGACCGTCTGTGCGCTGGAGCGGTCCGCGACGGCAGCGGTCGGGGCGTTCAGAAGTTCGCGACCTCACCCGCCTGCCGGCCCTGCCCATCCGCCGAAGTTGCCCGCTCCTCCTCCGCTGCCTCGGTCGTCATCCTTGCCGCACCGCAGACAGCGCTTATACAAGCTCCCGTCTTCGGTGTGTTCGACGTGCCATTCGTGCCGAATGTTCAGCTTGCACAGCAGGGCCCTTAACATGACCTTCTCCGATCCGGGTAGGCAGCCGCTCTGGCAATTCAATGATGGCCTTCGCGCCGCCTCTGGAGAAGAAGCTGCCCCTACGCCCTCCCGGGTTCGCTGAAGAAGCTCTTCGGGTCGTCGGCGCCGAGCAGGTCGTGATGGAACACGATGGCATCCACCGGGCGGGTGTCCAGGAACAACACCGCAACCGTACGGGAGTGCACGATGGTGTAGCGGGTCAGGCCTTCCACCCAAGAATGGATCCCTGTGTACTCATAAACGTCCAGCCCGTCACCGAGCAGGCCACGCTCCACGAGAAGGTCGTAGACCACATTCCAAGCGAGATCCATCAGGTCATGGATCGCAGCTTCCACTGTTGGTGCCGTCATACGACCATGATCTCGCCGGCCGCTGACAGTCTTGCGAAGCTGTCTGGCGTGTCGTCAACTCTGCCGGTCGTCATGCCACGCGGGGTTGGATTGCTTAGTGCGCGTGATGCCCCGCCTGCCGACTGGCTCTCCGTTCGTGGCGTCGTTCCCGCCTCTCATCGCGGTCCACACGGGACAGCAACACCAGGATCGTGCCGACCCAGATGACAAGAAATAGAAAGACAAGAGCAATCGCTTCCGGGCTGCCCATACAACAATGTTATGTCCGGAGGGGCATTACATGGGGTGGCAACCAGACATTGCTAGGTCAGCGAAGCTTCCAGGCATCTTTACAGGATTCGACTTCGGCCGCGGCGGGCCGGCTGAATGGCAGCGATTCGCACAGTTCCTGTGGATACGACGAAACGTTGGCACGCAATCCGCCGCCTCGTCAACACTGCAGCGCTTCATTGGTCAGGAAGCTGGCGGCCAGGATCGCCGCGCCGTCTGCACCGTCTGCACCGGTTCATTCTGGGCCCGCCGTGGGTACTATGCGTCCATGACTGGTGACGACGCAAGCGGACCCATCGACGGCGTTCGGTACGGGCACACGAATCTGATCGCGCGCGACTGGCGCCGCCTCTCCGACTGGTACGTGCGTCTCTTCGGATGCACGCCGGTTCCACCGGAGCGCGACTACTCGGGGCCTGACCTCGAGCGGGGCACCGCCGTGCCGAACGCCGCCCTCCGGGGCGTGCATCTGCGGCTGCCCGGGCATGGCGATGACGGACCGACGCTCGAGATCTACACTTTCGCCTCGACGGACGGAGCGTCGGAAGTGGGCATTGACCGGCCGGGCTTCCGCCACATCGCCTTCGCGGTTGCGGACGTGCAGGCCGCTCGGCGCCGCGTCCTCGATGAGGGCGGGAGCTCGGTCGGCGAGGTCGTCACCCTCACGACAGCCGACGGGCGCCGGGTCACCTGGTGCTATGTCACCGACCCCGAAGGCAACGCCGTCGAGCTGCAGAGCTGGGCGCCACCGGCCTGAGCAGGCCCTGCGAACTCCTCAGCTCTTGGCCACGATCCGCCAGCGGACTGGTTCGGAATCTCAATCGTGTTTCGTTGCGGGGCTTCGCATCCCGCTGTAGGCTACCCCGGCCCCAGCCAGGAAAATCAGGACGGCGAGGTAGACCGGGCCGAGGTGCCCTAGGGTGGCCAGGCCCCACGGGTAATGCGCGGGGAGGGCCACCGCGAGTCCGACGGTCGGGACCACAACGGCTGTGGCGAAGGCCCACCATTCTCCCCGGCGCACCCCGTACCAGGACAGTCCTGCGATGGCCAGCCCGGTCGCAGCGATGAAGCCGCTCAGCGCAATGTGCAGATGGCTGATGTAGTGATGCAGCTGCGGGCTGAATGCCTCAACCTCCACCATCCCCTTGTCCACTTCATCTGGGCCGATACCCAGCTCGAGGAAGGCACCCGTAAAGTTCAGTCCCAGGAAGACCGCGGCGTACGCAAGGAAGGCCAGCCCGGCAAGCGTCATAAGAGCGGCTCCCGCCCGGAGGCGGGCCTGGTTCGCCGGGGTAGTTTGGACGGCAGGCATAGCAACCACGCCTCTCTTATTCATGTAGGTACTCGATAAGAGCCTCTGATCTTGTGCCTGTCAAGAGAGACCCGAATAGGAGGCGCGCGTGGGGTTAGGAGGCGCGCGTGGGGTGCGAGCAAGAATAGGACGCACTCGTTGACGCTCTCGTGGTGTGCGCCCACACGAAAGCCGCGCCATCGATCACCTGAAGACGCCGTTGTTCCAACTTAGTTGGCCAAGGCCATGGCTTTTCTCCCCCACTGGTCAATGATCGCGGCCCCTTCCGAGTGCAGGTCTGCCGTTGCGGAGAGCAGCACGAACTCCCTCAAACCCGCGTCCGGCTAGGCCGGAAGCAACGCCAACCTGATCACTGGGCGTTACACCCGGACAGTACGCTTTGTCATTGACTACGACGAAGCAACCGGACAAAGTGTGACGGGATGACTGAACTGACTGAGATTTTCGAGGACGAGCGTCCGCGGCTCCTCCGTTTGGCCGGGCGGATCCTTTCCGATCATGCCGAAGCCGAGGACATTGTCCAGCAAGCGTGGTTGCGCCTCGCCTCGACGGCCGATCAGATCGAGAACGTCCCGGCATGGCTGACAACCGCCACCACTCGACTGTGCCTCGATCGGTTGCGAGCCAAGACTCCGGTGCCCCAGGAGGAGGTCGAGGACGCCGCCGAGGCGCACCCGGACCCGGCCGACGAGGTGGCCCTAGCCGACACCGTCGGCATCGCTCTGCAGGTCGTGCTTGACCGGCTCACACCTCGGGAGCGGGTGGCGTTCGTCCTTCACGAGAGCTTCGCGTTCGATTTCGCGACCATTGCCGCGATCCTTGACGCCAGCCCCACCTCGGCCCGAAAGCTCGCCTCGCGGGCTCGTGCCAAAATCGCCCAGCCGTCCCCCGGCGCCGCAATCGTTGACTGGCAGGTCGTCG
The DNA here is from genome assembly GCF_044754165.1 of Arthrobacter sp. NPDC093139. Taxonomy (NCBI): domain Bacteria; kingdom Bacillati; phylum Actinomycetota; class Actinomycetes; order Micrococcales; family Micrococcaceae; genus Arthrobacter; species Arthrobacter sp. NPDC093139. The sequence continues at coordinate 194,137 of NZ_JBIVOO010000001.1, read as the reverse complement.
ACGCCTTCCTCGCTGCGGCACGCGAGGGCGACTTCAGCCGGCTACTCGAACTGCTCGCTCCCGAGGTGGTCATCACCGGCGATGACGCCGCCGTCGCACTGGGCACCCCGCAACGGATCGCTGGACGCCACCACGTGGCTGAGTTTTTCAACGGTGCCGCCAAGGCAGCATTCGGGGTCTTCCTCGGTGATCGGCCCGGCGCGGCCTGGATCCACCGGGGCCAAGTCAAGGTTGCCTTTGACTTCACCATCGTCGGCGGCGTCATCACCGGAATCGTATTCCGGGCAGCACCCGAGGCACTCGCCTCTGTGCGGCGCCGGCAGGGGGACGTCCCGGCTCAGTCCTCCGGCAGCTGAGCGAAGGCCCTCTTCGTCTCGCGGTACCAACCCAGTGCAGCCAGCGGCCTGCGCCAACGCCCCTTCATCTCCTCGTGGGCCGGTTCATGCGCGGTATCACCAGCCCGGACGGTCTCACGGAGGTGGCGGTCCTGGGCCTTGATCACGACATCGGCGTTCTCGCCGCGCAACTCGAAGTCGCACGGGCCGCCGAGCTGGCTGCAGGTCATTGTCTTCATGGTTCTCGTCTCCTTTGGTAGAGGGGCGCCTTCACCAACGGGCTATCAGCGCCATCCACACTTATGACGATTGGCCAGGCGGGAATGTGACCACCGTAAGCACGACCCCTGTGCCCAGCGAAGAAGCCTGCACCGATGGCGTATACACCGTTGGTCGTGCGGTAGTTCAGCGAGAATACGCAGTCCCGCGTCAGCAAGGGCCTCGGCATTTCTGGTCGCTCGAGTTGGTTTCTGGCATCTGAAGGTCTTCCCTTGCTCTCATCGACAACAGCAACAGTGAGCCGGCAGAACTGGAGGACCCCTGCATGATCATGGTGCCGACGCGCCTGATGTGACCGCGCTGCTGTCCTGAAGCAGAATGGACCGAGACCCGTCCCCGAGGAAAGGCATACAGCCATGGCAGAACCGAGTTGGGTTCAGCACGTCGTGTGGTGGCACGTCTACCCCTTAGGCTTCGCCGGGGCGGACAAGGAAGCGCTGCCGGCCGGTGCACCGGCAGAACACCGGCTCCGCAAACTCATCCCGTGGCTGGACTACGTGGTAGAACTCGGATGCTCCGGTATTGCCCTTGGACCGGTCTTTGCCTCAGAAACCCACGGCTACGACACGACGGACTACTTCCGGATCGACCCCCGGCTGGGCGACGACGCCGATTTTGATGAACTTGTCCGTGAAGCCCACTCCCGCGGCCTGCGGGTCCTCCTGGACGGGGTGTTCAACCACACTGGCCGTTCCTTCCAGCCCTTTCAGAACACCTTGGCCCATGGCCCGACGGCTCCTACCGCCAGCTGGTTCCAGATCAGATGGCCCCAGGACGGATCCCTGGCGGCAGAACCCGACTACGAGGACTTCGAGGGCCACCACCACCTGGTCGCACTCAATCACGACGAACCCGCGGTCGCGGATTTCGTCACGGCAGTCCTGAAACACTGGCTGGGCAGGGGCGCGGATGGCTGGCGCCTGGACGCAGCCTACGCGGTGCCTTCGGCTTTCTGGACCACGGTGCTGGCTTCAGTGCGCGCCGACTATCCGGATGCGTACTTTGTGGGCGAGTACATCCACGGCGACTACGCTGCCGAGGTACGCAACGGCACTCTCGATTCTGCCACCCAGTATGAACTCTGGAAAGCGGTCTGGAGTTGTCTCAACGAATCAACTTCTACGAGCTGGCGTCCGCGCTCGAACGCCACAACACCTTCCTGGACGGCTTCGCACCGCTGACGTTCGTCGGAAACCACGACGTCACCCGCATTGCCAGCAAGCTCGAAAACCCAGAACTACTGCCACACGCCCTGGTGGTCCTTTTCACCGTGGGCGGCACACCGTCGGTGTACTACGGCGATGAGCAGGCGTACCGGGGCATTAAAGAAGACCGCGCCGGCGGCGACGACGAAATCCGGCCCACCTTCCCGCCTCACCCGTCAGAGCTTTCCCCGCTGGGCAAGGACATCTACCGGCTGCACCAGGAGCTCATCGGAGTACGACGGCGGCACGCCTGGCTGCACACCGCACGCACCAAGGTGCTTTCACTGAGCAACGAACACCTCGTGTTCGAGTCCACCGCAGAAAACCAGAACCTCGTGATTGCCCTGAACCAAGCAGCCCAGCCCGCCGAACTCAACGTACCGCCCACAGCCTCGGTCCTCCTGTCCGGGAACGGCCACCTGAACGCGAACACCAACAATCTGACACTTCCCGCCCGCGGCTGGGCGATCCTATCCCCCAGCACCTGACCACGCAGGCATGAAGAAGCGGCTGATCCGCTGAAGGCCTAGTTGCCCAGGCTCAGAAGTTCTTCGGTGCCAGGTGTTGGGTGGTCGGGGCCCCGACCAGTCCGGACGATCAAGCGTATGCGGGAAGGTCACTCACGAAATTCCGGCCGGACTACCGGCCACGGGAAAGTGCGAGTGCCCATCCGCCGGCCACTCCAATGGCAAGTAGTACGGTTACGAAGCCGATCGCCGGCGCGCTCGGCCATGTCAGGGCGTCGCCATACCGCAGCAGGGCAAGCACCTGCAGAATGACGAAGGCAACGGAGGTTAGCGCTACGGGGCGGACGGTGCGAAGGTCGCCGCTCAACTGGCCCTGCGCAGCCGCCCACCCGAGACCGACCAGCCACGCTCCGATCGCCCTCGCTGTGAGCTCGGACAGTGGCCACGGCCACCATGTCGCGGCAGGAATGGGTACTGCCAGGAGCGCCACGCCATATAACAGCAGTACCGCGGCGATGCCCATCAGGAGCAGCCGGAGCGCAGGGGGTAGCACCGGCCGTCCCGCCGTTATGGATTTCGTGGCAGGACGCCAGGACCGAATCTGCATCCAGCTTATGACGAGCATCGCCACGGGCACGATGGCATAGATTGCCAGCCACGCCCAAGTGGCCACTTGGGCGGTGGGGGCAGTGTCTGGCGACAGGTGGAATCGATCGAGATGAAGCAGGGTGACTCCGAGGGTCAATGTCGTGAAGACGAACACGGGCCAGACTGCGAGCCTCGCTGAATCCCAATTCGCTGAGCGTGCGCCCGTCACCTCCAGGCCGGCACTCGACCAATATGCCGCCCCGAGGAAGACCGCGGTCATGGGCGGATTGACTGTCCACGCGAACCATTCCTCAGTCCGGAGCGGAAAAACGAACAGCACGAGCCCGGCAAGGAACACGAGGAATGCAGCGATGTAAAGCAGCCACCGCATCGGCGGAATCAACGGTGTGACCTCAGGTGGAGTGGACATCACCGGGCAGTTCTTCGGGTGCGGCTGCCTCAACAGGGGCGGGAGGCGAGGCAGGCAGGGGGTTCTCGGCCAGGTAGGTGTGAAGCATCGAGACCACGGTGGCGCCGTCCCCGACTGCGGTAGCCACTCTTTTAATCGAACCGGCCCGCACGTCGCCGATCGCGAAAATGCCGGGCATGCTGGTTTCCAGCGCTAATGGCGACCTGTCCGGCTTGGTGGACCCGGCGTCACTGACATCCCGGCTGGCGCCCGTGCGCAGAAAACCGGCTGGGTCACGCTCTACCGTGTCGGGCAGCCAGGAGGTCCGCGGCACCGAACCAATCAGCACGAACAAACCGCCCGCTTCGATCTCCTCGCTCGGGGTTGCTTCGGCTCCGGATGCGGCGACCTTGACGCCGGCAAGGAATCCGTCGTGATCGCGGGCCCCCACGATCACGGTGCTGTAGCGGATCGCAACGTTCCGGGTGGCTTCTAGTTGGGAGATGAGGTAGTCCGACATACTTGCCGACAGGGTGGGTCCGCGCACCAGCAGCGTCACCTTCTTCGCGTACTTGGCAAGGTGCAAAACCGCCTGTCCGGCCGAGTTGCCGCCACCCACGACGCAGACGTGCTTTCCGGCCATCGACGGCGCCTCGGAGACTGTGGCGCCGTAGAAGACGCCTCTGCCGACCAGATCCTCCAGCTGAGGTATGCCGAGGCGACGGTAGTCCACTCCGGCGGCCACCACGACTGTGCGGCACCGCACGACACTTCCATCGGAAATCGACACAGCGTATAACGCCCCATCCACGCGGACCCCCTCCACCTTCCGCATGAACAGGAAGTCCGTGCCCAAGGTCCAGGCCTGGTGAAATGAGCGGTAGGCCAGGTGGGCGCCGCTCACACCGCGGGAGAAGCCGGGGTAGTTGCGGATCAACGAACTGGTGCCGGCCTGGCCTCCCACAGCCTCACCCTCCACCACCATGGTGGAGAGGCCCTCGGAGGAGGCATACACTGCGGTCGCGAGACCCGAGGGACCGGCTCCCACAACCACCACATCGAAGATCTTGTCCGCCGGTGGCGGTCGAGTCACCCCCATCGCTTCGGCGATCTCCAGGTCACTGGGGTTCTCGAGGACAATTGGTGAAGCGGTGAACTCCAGCACCATGACCGGCAGCAGGGGGTCGCGCAGGTCCAGGCTCTCCAGGGTCCGTTGCGCGGTCTCGGACCCCACAGGGTGGAAGCCCACCGGGATGTGGTTTCGACTCAAGGAATCGCGCAACATATGAGTCCTTTCGTCGCCTACCTCCCCGATCAGCCGGACCGCCTCGAACCCGACCCCCTGGGCCAGGTGCCAGTCGTCGAGGGCGTCGGTGACCGCCCCATGGAATTCTTCGTCGCGCGATCGTTCGGGACGTATGATCACCAATTCGGCGTACCCCTGCGCGATGGCCCGGAATACAGTGGGGGCGCTGGCGAAGTCACCCCATGTCACCACAACACCACGCTTGGCTGCCGGGTGGAAGACATAGGCACGCCGCAGGAAATCGAGTCCACCGCGGTCAGCCGGACCGTAGCATCCGAGGATGAGGGCGACCTGGCGATTCCAGCGCCGGAGCCCCTCAAGCACCGCCCGCCCGTGGGCGTGGCCGGCGCAGGCCACCACCTCATAGTCGGCACCGTACCGTCGACGTAACTCATCTCCAAGAACGCGCCGAGAGGTCGGGTCTGTGGTAGCAATCAGCATGACCGGAACCGAGTCATCCATGGCCGCCGTCTTTCCGGATCTATGGTTCGGTGACGCTCAGGATACTCGCGCCAAGACATTGGGGACAAGGGGTGCTTGTTGCCTCCGGGAAGGTCCTTCGCCACCGGTGTCGGAGTTGTATCGGGCCCCGGTTGCCGCCTCGATTCCATCATTCCTAAGGCGAGCAGATTCTGCCAGAATGGCTCCCGGGGTGGGCAAGCGGGATTACCTGAGCAGAACCGGAGCGATGGAAATGGAGGATCCATGGAGGATCGCCCTATTCCAGGGATCAGCCTCGCCGCCACACCCAGTGGAACAGGATGTCTGGAGTGCCTCAGCGGTGACGGCCCAGGCTGGTGGCTACATCTTCGCCGCTGCGCCCAATGCGGCCACATCGGATGCTGCGACTCATCACCCTCGCAGCATGCCAGTGCCCACGCGCGAACCGTCGGTCACCCCGTCGTGAGGTCCTTTGAGCCTGGGGAGGAGTGGTTCTACGAGCACACCACGAAGAAGTTCTTCCGGGGCCCGCGGCTTCCGGACCCTCAGTCCAGACCACTGGAGCAGCCGGCACCTGCACCGGCAGACAAGGTACCCGAAGACTGGCGAGAGCACTTACACCGGTAACCGCGGATCCAGAACCAGCCGCGCTAAGGCCGGGATTTGGCGAATCAGGATGTGTGAGATGTAGATCATTTTGGAAGAACTTCCAACGAGGACTTGACGGGATCCCGCGGGGCACTCGGTAGCGCACGGCGAAATGTCCGCCCTTCGCGCAGTGGGCCGGCAGAAAAGCTACCGGGACACCACACTCCATACCACTCTGGTCCAGTGTGATCCTCCATCCTCAGCCCTGAAGCCGGACCGCCTCCACGACGTCGTCCTCGTACAGGCAGTGCACTGTGGCCTGCCAGTTGTCGTAGCGCCCGTAGTTCCCGGGGTCCAGGAAGAACTCCCAGCTGCACTCCAGTTCCCGCCGCAGGTCCTCCGGCCAGTGCTGGTACCCGGCGTCACGTGCCATCCCGGCGGCGCGGATCCTGGTCTCGACTTCCTGGAAGGCGCGCTCCAGTCGGGCGCAGTACTCCTCGTCCCTCTCACCGGGGAGCTCAATGAGCAGCGGACTCCGGTTCAGGGCCGAATGCCAGTCGCCGAACTGCGAGAGCAGCACCCGTTCCCGTGGCATCCTGCAGGTGAGCAGAACCTCCCCCGGTGACTGCTTGCAGATCTCCACGAGATCCTGCCTCCTGATCTGTGCCCAAAACCAGACCGCCCCGTCACCCTTGGTGGGCAGCCGTGCGGCCATCTGCCGATACAGCCACCCATAGGCATCGGCATGCAGCGGATCCACGCGGGACGGATCGGGCACGAGCGCCCCGGTGGTAAGGAGGCCTTCGAAGGCTTCCTCGGTCTGGATCGTGTGCAGCAGCAGCTGGTCTGCAGAGAGGTTATATCCCATCCGCCCCCTCGGGACGGCCTCCGCGGGGCGGGCTCTGGTGATTGGAAATGCAGGCACTGCACCATCATCACGGAGGACACCGACAGTGAGAGCCGCAACGGCGGTGGTGTCCCCCGATTCGTAGTTCAGTACCTACCCAAGCAGGGCGTTCAGATGAATGCATACACCGGAAAGATCTCGGGAATCAGCGATTCCGTCTGGCCGGCCGGGGCAATCCCCGGGCCCTTCCCGTGATGTGCGCCGGCGTCACTCGTGGGCTCGTGGGCCAGGCCGATGTCCTGGACGTCGAGGAACTCGTCCTCGGAGCTGTGCGCGTGGCTGATGACGGTCGAATACATGGCACTGTCTGCCATTCAGCTGGCCCCCTCAAGACTTCAGCCGGGACCTCCCCCGGGCCTACGTCACAGAATAGCCCCTACCGGCCTTGAAATTGAGGTTTTCATCAATCCTGCAATTACCCGGACTGACGCCTTCGCCAGTGGTGCACCTGAAAGGCCAGCCAGACGGTGCCCGCGATCGGCAGCAGCAGCGGGAACACAAACTGCTCTTGGCTAATGACGACCGCGACACCATAAATGACCCAGAGCACGCCTGTGATGACGGCCGCGGCGATCAGCGATTTGCGGGTGACCGGATAAGAGGGCAGCTCGATCCCTTCGGCGCGCAGCTGGCGTGTTTCCAAGACGGCCGCCCGGATAAGCGGAACGAAGACGGCGGCCAACACGGCTAGCACGAGCAGTGCCCGCCATGGCTGCGGAACACCCGCTGCCTCAAAGGCAGATCCTAAGAGCCCGCCCAGCACGAAGAACCAGAAGACCAGTGCCCAGCCCGCGAGACGTCTTCGTTTCGGCGGCATGCCCTCGAGTGAGTTCGGCGGCCAGGATTGCCACTCATACTTGTTGCCGTCTTTGCCTGCCCCCGTTGCCATAGCCATAGAGTAGCCGTGCTTCAACTGCTACAGTCTCGGCATTGTCAGGTAGAGCGGCGGGTAGGAGCGGGCACATGGAATTCGTCGTGATGTATAGCCTCAGCGAGGGCATCGATGGCTCACGCGTTCTTGAGACGTATCCCCGCCATGAGGCCTATTTTGAAGCGTTCCGTGCCGGTGGCGGCGGGCTCCTCGCACTGGGCCCGTTCCAAACAATGGACCCGGCCGGTGCATCGATGGGGATATTCACCTCGCGCGAGGACGCTGAGCGCTTCATCGCCGGTGATCCGTTCGTTCTTGAAGGGCTCGCCGTTCCACGAATCCTTGGGTGGGACTGCGTGCGCTTCGACTAAGTGACCGCATGAAAACGCGGAACAGCAGTCGGAGGCGAGGGCGTGCAAATCCGAGCGTCACGGACTTGCCATGGCTGATCAAAGTTAACTCATGCCCCTTCTCCTCACCCTTGCCCCCAGTAAACTCCGTCGGGTATACGGCCGCCAATCGGGGCCCGGACGAGGCAGTGGGAGGCAATGATTGATGCGCAGATTCAGCCAGACGGACAGCGGCGGAGGATCCTCCATCCCAAGAACAGGGATTTCTCTCCGGAGCGTGGAAGCGCCCTGTCCAGCTAGAGGCCGAGTTCCCCGCGGCGGGCCTTGCACCGCTGGGTGTGCAGCCAGACGCTGAGGTCGTGCTCTTCGCCGGTGACAAATGCTTTGTGTCGTGGCCAGTCATTTCCCGCTGCCCGGTATTCGCTCAGGGCTGTGAGCCGTTCCTGCCACCGGTCCTTGTCAGCTTCGGCGCGCAGCTTATCCTCCCAACCCGGAAGCACTGCCAGACCCTCCCTGAAGGCCGGTACGAGCGTCCCGGCCCGCACATCCTAACGCCTCCGCTGAAGCCACGTCGCCAGGGTCCGTTCGGAAGTGCTCTCTGCGTTCGTGGACGGGTATCGTCCCGTCTCCTGAACCATGGCCACTAGCTGCTGCATGCGCTCCCGGCCCTGGGCCGTCACCATGATTTTCCTGGCGGCAGCCGCTTCGTGCGCAGGCCGCAGTCCTGGATCCGCGGCGGCGGCGACACGCAGGTGGTATCCGACCGTCGAGGCAGGGGCTTTTACGAGTTCAGCGATCCGTGCCCTGGTGAGGCCGCCCCGTTACATCAGCACCCACTCCTGGTTCGGAGCCGCATCCCGCCTTGTATTTCGCCACGGGAACCATCCTGCCATCGGGGGTGAACATGCCGGATGAGGCCAGCGACGAAAAGATCTGAGTCTTCCCCAGGACGCCTAGATGTGCCAGCTGAGGGACCGACGCTTTGCGCGCCCCCCTGCGAGGAGGACCAGTGCGATAAACGAGGCTATTCCCACAGCACCCATGGCCACGCGCATCCAGGCCGGTAAACCCCACAGCTCATGGGACGGCGACTGCAGCCCGAAGACCCCGGAGATCAGCAGGTAGCCTCCTCCCGCTGCGAGAATCACCGATGAGACGATCAGCATCCACAACTTGGCCGTCCGGTTCGGTGCGAAGTTGTCCGCGTACTCCCTTGGGTTTCCGAAGACGGCGGTGGGATCCTCGCCGGAGTCGGCGATGGGGCTTTGGACCTCGCGCACGATCTGTGTCGTTGCTGCTGCAGGAACGCCCCGGAGTTCGAGTTCTTCCGTCAGCTCGGCTGCATACTCTTCTTGCGGCGTCTCAGTCACTACTGGCAATCCTTCCGGTCATGACCGCCGTGTCGCGGTACTCGAGCATCAGAACCTGCCTGCATCTGCCAGGTGCCGTTCTCCTGCGGGGCGCGGCGAAGATCGGCAGCTATATGTTCCGGAAGCTGCCGCTGCAGCACATTGCTCCACGCGATCAGGGCGAATGTCACGAGGACAGTTGCCCCAAGATAGATCAGCGTCCCGGGGAAGCCGAGGGATATGCCGAGGACCTGCCCGGTGAAAACCTTCACGCCGATCACAACCATCAGCACGCCGGCAGCAAGGTAGGCGACTTTGGATCCGCGGGAAACCGTGTTCCCCTTCGGGAGCCGGGCCGCGTACTCCTTGGGACCGCCGAAGGCATTTTCAGGACGGTCTCCCGTCTCCTGCAGGTGGCCATGGAGTTCCCGAAGCACATCAGTGACCTGGTCCTCGCTGAGCTTGCGCTGGCGGAGTTCCAGCGCCAGGGCTTTGAAGTACTCCAAAGTGGTCATGCCAGTCTTCCTTCCAACGTCAGTACTGCCGATACCCTTGCCGTGAAGTCCTGCCAAGCGCCGGAGGTCTCGCGCAGCCAGGCTTCTCCCTGGGGGGTGATGCTGTAGAACTTGCGGCCCGGGCCTCCGCTGCCTTCACGCCATTCCGAGCGCAGTCGCCCCTCAGCCTCGAGCCGGTTGAGTACCGGGTAGACGGTGCCGCCGACGATACCGGGCAGGCCCCGCGCGTCCAGATCCTGAACAAGCTGGTAGCCATAAGTCTCGGTCCTGCTCTGAACCAGCTTCAGGATGCACGGCGCCAGGACAGCTCTAGTCCAGTCGCTCGGCCACTTCGGTTCATCGGTCATGACTAGAGTCTACTCACCACTAGTCTATGTGGCTATCTACCTGGTTACCAAGGGTGCATAGCGGCGGGTAGGCGTAGGGTGACGCCATACCTGTAGGAAGGTCGGGCGCCGACAATGATCGAACAGAATTTGGCAGTTGCCTCCGGTGCCGAAGGGGGTCAGCGGCGGCGGCGTAGAACGACACCGCGAGCAGGAGGCAGACGACAGCGGTGATGCAGACAGCCGGTGTCATGCGTACCGGGACAAGTTCATTCGCGTTGTGGGTGACGTTCCACAGAACCCGTCGGTAGCTGTCGCCCCGCGATCGGGGGTCCGTCGCGCTGCCGTTGCCACGTGCGCATTGGATTCAGATTCCCTGGGTCCGCGGCCCGCCGGCCGGCCGCCCTAAACTATTGGCATGGGCGAGGTTGGCGCATGCCCCTGCAGCACGAGGTACCGTCCGGTTGCGCGGCGACGGCTTGCTTCATTGGCGGCAGCTGCCCTGGCCCTTTCAGCCTGTACGCCGCCGAATCCATCAACGGTTTCTGAACCGCTGCCGATAACGGTGGAAGTGAACCAGTCCCGCGACCAGTACGGCAAGCAGGCCATCCAGCTCCTGCTCACCAACGTGTCCGGCGGCCCCCTGACGATAGCCGCGGCGCAGCTCACGTCGCCCCTGTTCCGCGGTGACATCCTGTGGGAGCCGACGCGCGGCAGCTTTGAACTGCTTCCCGGCCAGCCCACGAGCCTTCCGGCCCGGCTTCCGGCGGCCGCGTGCGGCGACGGGGCCAGGTCATCAGCGGAACAGCCCGTTGCCACCGTCCGGTATTCGGCGCCTGGCGAGGTGGATGTCTGGGAGGTGAGGTCAGCCGCCGACGATCCCTTCAGAGTTCTTGAGCGGAACAACCGGGAGCTGTGCCTCGCCGCGGAGGCCGCCGCTGTGGCGGCCATCGTCCTGGATCCCCGCCTTGAGGTCGCGCCGGACTCGCGCACCGCCGTCATCCGGATGGTCATCACCCCGAGGGAGCCGACCGGGGCCCAGCCGGACACGACTGCAGGGTCGCTGACGATTACGAGCATTGACGGGACCACGCTGCTGGCCGAACCGGACAGTGGTCCTTGGCCGCGGAACATCCAGGTCAAGCAGGGTGATCCGCCAACTGAGATACCACTGGTGATCAGGCCGGCCCGCTGTGACCCACACGCCGTTGCCGAGGACAAGGTGGGCACCCTGCTGCCGCTACGCGTTAGCTTGCGAGGACAGGAGGGGCTGCTGAAGATCGGAGCCGGATCTGCATTGCGAGGGCAGATCTATGACTTCGTTACGGCCGCCTGCACCCAAGAATGAGAGAGCTGCCGGCAGTCGAGGTCAAAGGCTAGAGCCGGATTCAGGTTTGCTAAAGCCGAACGGCCGGCGTGTTGAACGAGCAGCGTTCCCTGTCGGATCACACCTCCGGCGCCTATCGCCCTGTTACCGGCGATAACAGGCGAGTTGAGAAAAGGGCACGAACGTCTTTCGACGGCCCCGAAACGGGCCCCGGATTTACGCTCCCGTGATCGGTTTTTCGGCGTCTTAACGGTTGTACGAAGAACCGGAAACATCCCTCGTTTCGAGCTTTTGGCGCTCCTACTCTGGTGTCATCCAATCACTCACACCCGAAAGGGGTACCCACATGAAAAAAGTAAGCGCCTGGCTGACTGCCATCATCATGGCTCTCGGGCTGGGCCTGCTGGCGCCGGGGTTCGCCTCTGCAACCCCTTCCTACTGCGGACTGGCCTGGGGCTCGCTGGCCAAGACCAACCAGGCCATGAGCACCGCATCCATAACCAATGTTCGCTCAGGAAAGTACTACTGCTTCGACCGCCTGGTAATCGACATGAAAGGGAAGGCAACCGGCTACAACGTCCGCTACGTCTCAAGGGTTGTCCAGGCCGGGTCCGGACTGCCCATCAAGCTAAGGGGCGGTGCATTCCTGCAGGTCACGGCCCACGCACCCAGCTATGACAGCACCACTGGCAAGGCCACCTTCGTGCCGGCGAACCGCTCCGAGGTAACCAACGTTTCCACCTTTAAGACGTTCAGGCAGGTTGCCTGGGCAGGCAGCTTCGAGGGCCGCACCACCCTGGGCCTCGGCGTCCGCGCCCGGCTGCCCTTCAAGGTCTTCACCCTTGCAGGTCCTGGCAACGGATCCAGGCTCGTGATCGACGTCGCTCACCAATGGTGACAGCAGATAGAGCCAGGTAAAAAGCGGTGCCCCGCTCCCAGGGGAGGCGAGGCATTCGCTTTGCCTGCATCGGGCGGCAACCCCCCTCCATGGCTGGATTGGCTAGGCGCCTTGGCACTGCCCTTCACCGTCCCATCACCTCCAAGACATCGAAGACCGTGCGGAGCAGCAGCCAGGGCGAGGCTGCACGCCGCGATCCATAGTCCGGCGCTTGCCGGACGGCAGGCGGAACGGTGCGCTGGCCTGCCGTGTTCAAGCGATCTGGCAGTTCACTGGAACGGGCCGAACTAGGTTCAAGTCGCGGAACGGTCCACAGCCCTATCCGGGCAGAAACCCAGGCAGACGCTTGCCCTATCGGATTGATCGGAGCTCGGGCGGGCACTAGTGGTAGGCGATGAAGTCCCACTCGAACGCGGTGAGCCTGCTGACGTTGTCTTTCAGGAACCATGCCGATAGCATCTGAACCTCGTCGTCCCGCCAGCGCGTCTGGCCGTCTCCCCCACCGCACCCAAGTGATCTTGAGGCGCTTTCCAGCCGGACCAAATGGATTGTCTGTCTTCTTGTGAGATTCCGATCTAACTGGACCATTCCGGGAAGTTGAGCCCACTGTTCGCGGGAAGTTTTGGATCACCGCATAAGGCCTTTGTTCCAACCTAGTTGGCCCTTTTCAGAGACGATGGCTCCAGCGGCTGGCCGTTTAATTGCTGATCTTCGTTGATGTGAATGACAGACTCATGGCCGGCCCCGCACGTCCAACGATCACAAACTGAACCGAAGCAACACCCTCCACCAGGAAAACCGTGAGAGGCCGACGATTTCGGCGTCTCACGGTTTTCAATCCGCCTCAAGAGGGACTTCGGGAGAACGGGCTCAGCGTCTCCGTCGAAGAACTTTCTACGTCCACTGTCCTTTCATGCAGTCAGCGGCAGGTAACTGTGTTGCTGTCCACTCGCATCTCACCGCCAGCGAAGACATAGTCGGCTTCATAGACACAGGTTTCTCCGGTCCCGCGGAACGTCAAGGTATCAGTGACGTGGTAGCTGTATCTCACCATCTCCCCGGGTTCGAACATGTACTGCACGTGGCCGGTACTAACTGCCTTCTCCGTGGTTCCATCGGTGTAGGCCACCGTGTAAGCGTTGCGTGCTTGGAACTGGACGATCAGGCGCCCACTGGGCGTTTCTACCCTGTTCTCTTCGAAATGCTCATGGGCGCAGAAGGTGAAAGTCTCTAACTCTTGGCAGTAGGAATTGTTATAGACAGTAGCGGCGGCGGATGCTGGTGGGGCTCCAAGCAGTAGGAGTGTTCCAATAGCAAGGACCAGGGCCGCAAACTTTCGACTATTTCTGGGCATGATCGGTCTCCATTGAATTGTGGAAAATCAGAACTGAACTAAGCGAAGTGGTGATTGCCTGCATCCAGCAATGCGGATGCGGTGGAGATGAACGAACTTATCCGTTCACGGCAGAGTCACAGGACGTGACGGGCAACGCTGCTTCATTTTGAATGTGCCCTCAGGGACGGTTTGCGTGCAAACGTACAGTCAGCTCCCCAGGCCTGGTTAGTTCTGGGGTTCCGAGATCCTACGGATCTCGACGCACAGTAACGAGCATGCGGTGTGCAGCATGTCTTGGAACCTGACTGTTATCCCCAGACGACTATGAACAAGGCTGTGGACCGGCAACCCGTGACTCCGTCGAAGCGGCGACTTCCACTACGAGTCCGAAGTGAATGGTGACATGCATGAAACAACTCGCTCTCGCCCCTTCTGCATGGCAATGGTTACGCGCCCGACGAACGCCGCTGCCGTCCAAAGCCGCGTCATGCTAGTCATTGTGAGTTTCCTTCGGTTATATAGGCGGCCGCAGCCCTGAGATCACGCTCCTTGGATCGCATGCTGCTAAACCCAGATTACGAAGGTGGACCAATTGGCTCTATACGCACTTCTACGTACGTTTGGACTGGTGGTCAGCACCCTACTCAGGACACTATTTGCTTGTATCGCCACAGCACGCTTGCATCTACAATTCAGGCGTGGCTCGTAATGATGCGCAGTACCGCATGTGGCTGGAGCTCGTTGGAGAAATCCTCCAGCAGCCATCTGGGCCGTCCTTGCGACACGAGGAGCAACTCCTCGAGCTCCTGAATCAGTCGTTCAATGCTGTGTGCTCTTCGCGCAACCGTGTGAGATGTGACTGGGAGAACCACGTCCTCGCTCTCAGTCCCCGGAATTACATTCCCAGCGAGCCGCCTGTGGACTACTACGACTTCAGGCAACAACCGCTGTTGCGGTGGTATGTGCTTACCGGACAGACCGGACCCCAGTCATTGGAGCGAGTTCCTGACGCTCTGGCCAGCTCCAGACTAAAACAGGCGTGGGAGGAGTTGGCCCGCCCCTGGAACGTGAACCAGCAGTTGTCGATACCGTTGCAAATAGGCGGAGGCGACCATAACACCTACATCATCCAACGCCCTGACCGTGACTTCACCGAGCAAGAGCTTGACTTGGCCAGACTACTGCAACCAATCCTGACCGGCCTTGCCCACCACCTCGGGCTTGCGCCGGCTAGTGCCGAAGCGTCCGCCCAGAGTTCCAGGTACGGTTTGACGCTTCGCGAGATGGCGATCCTGACTCTACTTAGCAAGGGGCTGACCGCGGAGAGTCTGGCGAGGCGGCTTGGCATCTCGCCGCGCACCGTTAACAAGCATTTGGAACACATCTACCGCAAGTTGGATGTCTGCGACCGTCTGATGGCAGTACAACGAGGCCATGAATTGGGCCTGATTACAACGTCACCTGACAATCTTCATCTCACTCAGCCCAACCAGGACACACCTTGATCTATCGCCGAGAACCGGCCTCAAGTATGAGTTCAATTTGACGCGGAAACGCCCCCGGCGCACTTGCCGGGGGCGCCCCCATTACCTTTCCCGCCAAGGGGATTGAACTCCCGCCTATCTGGAATTGCGAAGCTGAATGGCGAAGGCCTCTACATCTTCTGCCCCGGTGTAGAAACCCGATTCATCGGTGTAGAACGCACCCACCCGCACAGTGGCAGGGCCCGGTACGTAGCCGGTGTCACGTGCGAAAACAAGGTACTCCCGAGTTACTTGGCCATCCGAGGGGCAGGTGAACTCTTCCTGCATCGAGTTGTCGTTAATGCGCCCACCTCTAGTGTTCTGGATGACATTTATGCTTGCACTGATTCTCTGCCCCTCGAAGTCGCAATCCACAGTGTAGGTTCCCGTTACTGCGGTTCCCCTACCGATGATCTGGCCATTACTTGCAGAAATAACCTCCGCTGCCTGTGCGGGAACTGCACCTACTCCCATCAATAGGGCACCAGCCGTAACGACTCCTAAGACAGACTTCTTCCAGGCTTCCATGACAACCTCCAGGTGTGCCGGTCCCCCAGCTAAATCGGTTTGATCTCATTGAATATGTCAGCAGGATCTTTGCGACCGCCCTTGGTTGTGGTCCCATTGCCTGCTAGGACAAGAGTAAGAAGCAGCTGTATTCGCCCCAATACGCACTTATACGTACACGTGGATTGGCGCCAGCGCCGGCACAGGAAGCATTTTTCTTGTGTCGCCCAAGAGCACGCAGGTTTAAAATTCTGGCGTGGCCCGCAATGATGCGCAGTACAGGACGTGGCTGGAGCTGGTTGGAGAAATCCTTCAACAGCCACTTGGACTGTCCTTGCGACATGAGGAGCAGCTCCTGGATCTCCTTCTGCAATCATTCAACGGTGCATGCTCTACGCGAAACTGTGTGAACACTGAATGGGTGGACCACATGGTGTCTAGTTGGCCCCGGGATTATCTTCCTGACGTACCGCCCGGGGACTTTACCCCCGATGCGACGCGGCAACCGCTACTGCGTTGGTATGCAGTGACAGGGCAGACAGAACCGCAGTCCCTGGGACGTATTCCTAATTCAGTAGCCGACAGCCGGCTGAAGTGGGGATGGGAGGAAGTCGTCCGGCCTTGGGGCGCGACTAACGAGTTGTCCATACCGATGCAGCTGGGCGGATGCGGCCAACAGGCATACGTAATCTCCCGACCTGACCGTGACTTCACCGAGCAAGAGCTTGACTTGGCCAGACTGCTGCAACCAATCCTGACCGGCCTTGCCCACCACCTCGGGCTTGCGCCGGCTAGTGCCGAAGCGTCCGCCCAGAGTTCCAGGTACGGTTTGACGCTTCGCGAGATGGCGATCCTGACTCTACTTAGCAAGGGGCTGACCGCAGAGAGTCTGGCGAGGCGGCTCAACATCTCGCCGCGCACCGTAGAAAAACATCTGGAGCACATCTACCGCAAACTGTACGTTTGCGACCGTCTGATGGCGGTCCAAAGGGCATATGAGCTGGGACTATTGGAGCCAGCCGCGGCCACTTTCCTGCAGAACCAACATCCCGAACTCGAGACGCACGAGGACGGCGAATAGAAGGTGGCTCACCGGCATGGGGACACCGTCATCGGGTGACAGGCTGGGCTGCTAGTTCAGGTTCATGCCGAACTGCCGTGTCAGGAGTGCCCGCTTGAAATGGGCCTCGGCTGCGTCGACCTGCGCGGCCGGAGCGCTCGGCGAGAAGACCTGCAGGATGCTGAACTGGAAGTGCTGCCGGTGCCGTGCGTCGGTGGCGGCCAACTCCCGGAGGGCGACGTTGCCTCCGTGGCCGTTCCTGGCGTACTCGCTCCAGCGGCCCAGGAAGCGTTCGGCGCCGTCGGCCTTCCCCACATACAGCCGGCCCGTACTGGTGTCGGCGATGAGGTAGATGCCCTGCACGGAGCGGAGGGCTGTCTGCCACTGGCCATAGCGGTCGTCGGTGATGACGGCCTGGAGTTCCTCGAAGCTGACTAGGAGTGAATCGAATCCCGGGAACGGAACGCTGGACGGGTCGGAGATTTCGACAACTGTCATAGCGGTTGCCTGGTCCCCTGTCTTTGCCCAGTTGACCGTGTCCTTGGTCCACTCAATGACCAGCCGGTCCGCCAGGGCAGCGAACACCGGGGTGGGCCGCAGGTCGAAGAAGCGGCGGCCCTCGGTGCGCTCTGCAGGACCTCACCGTGGTTCTCATGAGCGGTAATGAGCCGTGCACGCCGGCCGGTCGTGGCGAGGAAGTTCAGCCAGATCCTGGGCGGGGTCGCCGGCAGCTTGCTGTTGCGGATGCCCTGTTCCCGCACGTATGGCAGCAGGCTGGGTCCCATCGCGTCCGCCCGTGTTTTCAACCCATCTGGCTTGAGCGTGTGCCGGATGACCTGCACGTCCTCTGGCGCCAGCCCAGTGGCCTGGAAGAGATCTCCGAGGCTCAATTCGCCCGAGTTGCCGTTATTCATGCCTTACCTTCACTTCAGTCATTGCCGCCGGATCCCGGAACGCATCTTTACAGTTCCGGAGATCCCGGGGAGCTTACAGCTCAGCGGATTCTAGCCCGCCCAGCCATGATGAGATTTCCTCCATGGCTTTTTGTGGCTGAGGGGCAGCGGAGTACACGCGAACCTCGAGGTAGCGGGCGCTGTTGATCTCCAGCGGCGGCAGGTCGTCTTCCCGCAGTCGGACCACCAGGTAGCCGGCGGCCAGCAGGTCGGCAGTCTTCCGCACATCGGTCATTACCTTGGCAGGTTCCTTGTGCCAGTACGCTCCGTCGTACTCTACGACAAGGAGACGGCCGTCGACCCGGACGCTGATGTCCGCCGACCATGACTTGCGTGTCGTGAACGCCTTGTCCCGCAGTACGGCACCGGAGCGTGCGCCGGCGAAGCATTCCTCCGCGGCGGCGTGGTGGGCCAGTTCGACCTTGGACTTGCCGACCTCCCGACATTCAGGGCACTCCGCCCCGTTCGAGCGGACGCCGAGGGAGCTCGTCCAGACATGCGCAGGGTTGGTGGCGCAGATCCATTCCGGGATGAAAGAGATCGAAGCATAGGGTCGGACGTGCCAGGCACCCAAGGGATTCGCCGGGCTCCACTCGGCTGCGAGGCCGGGATCCTGCCACGCCAGGGAGCCCAGGATGGTCCGGCACTGCGGACAGCGCAGCCTCTCGTACTTGTCCCGGTCACGGGGCGTGGCCTCCCACTCATGCCCGCAGCAGTCTGCCAGCCACCAGACGGTGCGCTTCGAATCCCAGACGACGTCCTGCGCGGTGAGCTTGCCGTTGCGCGTCGGGTGCCATTGCGAGGCGATCTCCGGCAGGGTGTCGGCCAGCCAGTTCTTCTGGGACTTCCGCGCCTCCCCGCCCCGGCAGCTCGGGCAGCCCGATTGCAGGAATGTAAGGGGGCTGATCCTTGGGTGGTGGCCGGCAGGGCAATGGAAGCGTCTCAGTCTCCAGTCCCCGGTGACCATGACGGTCCGCGGGTCGGCTTCATCCGCCCAGGCGGCCGCCAGTTCGGGGACGTCAGCGACGGGTGTCGCCTGCCAGCGTTCGTACTCCTTGGCCCATGCGGCCTTTCGGATGGCGCTGCAGTCCGGGCAGGAGGCACGTCCTGCAGTCATCTCGAGGACCTTGGCGCTGAAGGAAAGCTGGCACGCGGGGCAAATCCAGTGGCAGGTCCGCGTTGCCCGAAGGGTTACCGTGCGGAATGTCTTCTCGTCGTTGCGCTCATGGTCCCACCAGCCGAGGGCAGCATCGCCGGAGTCGGCGAACAGCGCCTTGGCCGTGTTTGGCCTTGCCGGATTGGCCGACCGGATATTACGGGCGGGGGCTGCCATGGCTGGGGCCGCGGTCGGGGTGGCGGAGCGGACGTTGCGGGAGCAGGAGCAGCCCCACCCGATGTCCCCCATGCGCTCAGCTGAGATGCGCTTGCAGGACCGGCAGCGCACGATGATGGGGTCGTTGCCGTCGTTGATCTCAACGGTGGTGGCGAGAAAGTCGTACCCGTTCGTGTCGGCATGGGCAATGATCTCCTCAGACGAATGGCTGCGTCCGGGAGTCGCCCCTCCTGACATTCCACGGGCCCACTTCGCCCACTCTGTCCAGTAGCAGGCACGGCACGTCTTCTCGCCCTGGGGGTTCTTCTCGAGCGTATAGACGAGCCTGTAGTGGGCCTCGACGCCGCAGTCCAGGCATCTGGTCAGCCGCCACGCCTTGGGCCCCTCGAACGGTTCCAGTGCAGCGAGGCCACCCTCGCGCAGTATGTCGTCGATGCAGTCCGTGCACCATGCCGGCTGAGTGCGGGTTTTGTAGGCGGCAGGATTCTTGCAGCTCTCCGTCGAACACGGCTGGCCTACCGATGGCAAGGATGAGGTGGAGAAGGTCGCTTCCATCGGTCCATCCCGTTCTGAGATATGTCTTTTGCCAAACATGCGTAGGCAGGCGATCTGACCCTAACCGCTGAGGTTCAGCATGATGAGCTACGACATTCGGAAGTAGGGGCTTCAGGTAAATTCTGTGATCTTATCGGCGCTGCCGCATTTCCGGATAGATGCTCTGGAGTATGTAGTAGGCGGGGGCGGACCGCCCTCTGTTGATTTTGAAGCTGGTCTGGAGATGCCCATCCGGGACGGAGCAACCTGGCGCAAGGTCGACGTAGATGGTCGTCACGTCCCGGATGACTTGGAGGCCGGTGGCCTTGCCTACTTCATTCAGGGCTGCATCCCGGAGCGCCGATTTTTGGCTGACACCGGCAAGCCTCATGTAGCCGGCGAACTGTGCGGGCAAAACGAACACGGCAGTAGTGCCGATGGTGCGGACGTGCTTGGTTGGCACCCGATACTTCACGGCCGGCAGGATCCCGTTCAAGCCGTCATCAGTCATCTTGGTCCTCTTCGCTGTCATGTCGGAGATCCTGCTGTCCTACCCCAAGAGAAGGGGCTGCCCCTCTTTCCAGCAGTGCCCTGTCCAGCACACCACTCCGAAGGGCAACCTCGTCAGCCAGCCTACTGATGTCGGCGCGAGGCCACGAATTGCGGTCTACGATTACGAGCAGGACCGAGCATCTAGGAGCGGAACATGATACGGAATATTCCGCCCAGCACGCCCGCCGTCGAGCATTTCGGGGAGCTGGTCCGACCAGGGAAATACGGGCACCGCCTGGCCCGTGAGATGTACGGGCTAGTGAACAAGAAGTCATCGACCCGGATTCCCGAGCACATGCTCACGGACGAGATGCGGGCTTTCCTGGCTCCGCATTACGAGGACGCTGAACTGACGGTCCACACCGACGAGTTCTGCCGCCGCCACCGGGAGATGGCACTGGAGAACTTCGACCTGAACATGGCCTTCTTCGCCCAGATCCGCCAGGACAGCTTCGACGAAGCACTGTCCGAGATGCTCCGGAAGAACAAGCGCCTTCGGCCGGTGACCGACCTGAAGTCCCTGGAGGGAGAATGGGGCGTTTACGTGCTGGTCCTGGACGAGTACCGGCAGGCCTACATCGGCCAGTCCTCATGGGACATGCGCAAACGCATCAAGGCACACTGGAACGGGACCAAGCAGTTCGACCGACTGCTGTGGGGCGGCGTCCAGGAGTCAGTGATGTCGATCGACTCGTTCCGCGCCCTGGACACGACACGGATTTTCGCCTCGCGGACCATCAACTACGACACCCTGGAGACCCGGCTCGTCAGGACGTTCCCGCCGGACTATCTGCTCAACCGCATCCACGGCGGGGCCGTGACGGGGCTCCGCGGGTTGTTCATTTCGGCAGAGATGAAGCGCCGGCAACTCGCAAGGGACACCGACGAAACATCCGACCGCTGATTCTCGGCGCTATCGGCAAGATGTTTCCGAAAAGATCCGGTTCCTTGGCCCGATCCCCCGGCAAGACCCTGAACCGGAAAGATACGGATCGCGTCGCAGACGTTCAGGGCTGGGCGTGACGCTTCAACGCGTCCAGGGTCGTCTCGGGCGATGTGTTGAAGCAGAAGGTGATTCCGGGCGATTCCGCATTGCACGCGTTGATGATCCGTTCGAAGAGCTCGGTGTACTCCGGGATCATCCTGATGCCGCCGCCGATCATCACGAGGCCGAAACGATCACGACCGAACGCCGAGCGGATCTCTGCTTCGGCCTCGTCCGGGGAAGTGCCGATCAGGCAGTTGACGGCGTCGAAGCCGGCGGCCGTAACGGCCCCGAACCCCGATTCGATCCGACCGGTCATCGTGGCCTCGTCGAGGCCAGGAGGCAGCTTGCTATAGTCGAGGGCCCGCGCGTGGATGCCGATCATGAGGATTCGAGTCATGGGCCTCATTGTGTCATTCACCGAACCCCTGAACAGGCGTCGTGGTGCACTTTGCCGCCGGGCTCCGTTGCTGACGCTATGCTCGTGCCGTGAGCATCGTTGGAGGGACTGCGCAGGACCAATTTCGTTCAATGGTAAGCACGGAGCTGGCACCGGAGCTGCGTCGTCTTGGGTTCCATGGAAGCGGCGCGCAGTACGAACTACCGTCAGCCACTCACTGGCTATTGATGGGCTTGCAGAGATCAACGTCCAGTACCGCGGATGAGGTGCGCTTCACGGTGAACCTCTCTGCAGTCGACCGCCAGGCTTGGGCGAGCAAGCGCGAGACGGAGAAGTGGATGGGCATGCGGCCGAGCGCGAACGTTTTAGGTCCTGTCACGACGTCAAAGCGTTTGGGGACACTCGTGTGGGGAGCCGATACCTGGTTTGCCGTCCGGCCCCAGCGATCCACTAAAGAGGTCGCCAGTACGGTCCTGGACGCCATTAGAGACGAGGGCATCTCATGGTTACGTGCGCAGGAATCTTCCAGTAAGTCCCGCCCATAAGCCGGTTCCCTATCGGGAGCCGCCCCGTTGACCTGCTTCTTGAGGCAGGCGGGCTGGAGAGCGTCCCATAGGACCGGTCCGGTGACGAGGCCTGATACGGCACGTTCCTTCTGCAGGTGGCAAATGGTTGGGGCAGTTCAGCCCAGCTGGCAGGATGGATCCCGTGGCGAAGGCGAGGCGGGATGCGGCTCCAAATGCGGAGTGGGTGCTGATGTACCGAGCCGGCCTCACCAGGGCACGGATCGCTGAACTCGTAAGAGCCCCTGCCTCGACGGTCGCATACCATCTTCGTATCGCGACCGCTGCGGATCCCGGACTGCGCCCCGCGCACGAAGCGGCTGCCGCCAGGAAAACCATGGTGACGGCCCCGGGCCTGGAGCGTATGCAGCAACTGGTGGCTTTGGTTCAGGAGACGGGACG
The DNA here is from genome assembly GCF_044754165.1 of Arthrobacter sp. NPDC093139. NCBI lineage: Bacteria > Bacillati > Actinomycetota > Actinomycetes > Micrococcales > Micrococcaceae > Arthrobacter > Arthrobacter sp. NPDC093139. The sequence goes on along the minus strand of NZ_JBIVOO010000001.1, from coordinate 171,828 downwards.
CTACCCGTCCACGAACGCCAAGACCGCCCCTGAACGCACCTTGGCGACGTGGCTTCAGCGGAGGCGTGAGGATGCGCGGGCCGGGACACTGGCGCCAGCCTTCAAGGAGGGTCTGGCAGTGCTTCCAGGTTGGGAAGGTAAACCGCGTGCCGAAGCCGACGAGGACCGGTGGCGGGAGCGGCTCATTGCCCTGACCGAATACCGGGCAGCGGGCAAGGACTGGCCACGCCACAAGGCATTTGTCACCGGCGAAGAGCACGACCTGGATGTCTGGCTGCACACGCAGCGATATAAGGCCCGCCGCGGTGAGCTCGATGCACGCAAAGCGAAGGCACTCGACACCGCGGCCCCCGGATGGCGAATGGGCAGGCAGCGCGGCAGAAAACCCCAAAACTGATACTCCTCCCCTGTGCCGACCAGACATACTTCCCCTGCTCCATAGGGCCGGTGGACGTGCCGCCATGGAACGGGGGCAACAGGACCGATAGTCAGGCCAGAGTTGTGGGGTCGGAAGCGACCGGAAGCCGGGCGCCGTCCGGCCCGTCAATGACGAGCTGCACCTTGTCCAGGTCCGGCCAGCGGTCCGGGAGATCCTCTACCGGTTCCTCAGGTTCGGCGACTGTGTCGATGCCGAGGTGCTCGAGCTTACCGTCGCGGATCTGCAGCATCACCTGCAGCGGAAAGCCGTTCTCCGCCTCAAACCGTGCCGTGACAGGGAAGACCTGATGGTGCGGGACCACGCGGGGCACGTCATCGGGGACCTTGAAGATAGCGGGCGAAACAAAATCCTCGCACCAGCGAACTTCCTCGGCCTGCTCCAGCTGGGCCAGCAGGGCGTCCGCACCGGGCACAACGGCCGCCGTCAGCATGGCCGTGGCAAGGTCCCGCACAGCCGGGGTCAACGGGCGAACCTGCGCTGGTTCATCCAGGGCGGCCGCCTCGTACTCTTCCTTCCTGGCTGCGGCCCTGTCAGCCAGAAACGTCACGAAGGTCAAGGCAGCTGATCCTGCGGCCAACCACCGGCGTGGCCGCTGGATGCCGGCCAAGTTAAGCCAGCGCACCATGCGGGACTCCACCGCGTCGCCAGCGTCTGCGAACCGAAGCGTCGCAGCCGCCGCCGCGAGCCCGGCTACTGCGTTCAGGGGCACCAGGACAGTTCTGTTCCGGTCGACAGTTACTGCAGTGTAAAGACCTGTCAGGACGGCCGTGGCGGCATGAAACGTCCGGCGCTGTGCCTTGGTCAGTTTCGCAGGGTCGACAAGTGCCAGCGCGCCCATGGTGGCAGTCGACACCGCGCCGAACACCGGCGAGACAGGATCGGTCAGCGAATCTTTCCGCTTGAAAGCAGTCATGTTTGCTCCTCGGGTTTGAGCGCTAGCCTACTTCCTCAATGGCGCTGCAACATTGCGGAAAAGGGTCCGGCAGATCCCCCCATCCATTTCCCGAAACCACCATGAAAATCTAAGCGTGGGTCAGCCCCCTTCGCCCCTGACGCTGGCCTTGATGTCCTCCAGGGCGGCCAGGTCATCATCGTTCGGTTCGCTTCGAAGGATGGCGAGCGTCTGCAGCATGTAGCCCAGATCGACCGAGGTGAGCGTGTAGGTGTACGTGCTGAGCGTGAGGGTGCCCCTGTATTGGGGGTCCTCGAGGTTGGTGAGCGCGGCAGTCAGCGTCCCGGGCTCCTCCAGGAGAGGCCGGCTGGCGTCTATCTGCCAGTCGTCATCTTCCCGGCCTAGGAAGGTCGAGTACCGCGGCAGCACCAGTGACCACGGAGGACGCCGCGGCGGCGTGCCCCTGCCGGGGGCCTCCTCGACATACCCAGCGTGCTCATAACGGCCGCCCCAGGGCGCCTGAAGGAGCCGGCCTCCGCTGTCGAGGGTGACCTCCCAGAAACCGCCCGGGAAGTACCGGAACGAGCCCGTCTCGCCCTCCGCCCCGGAAGCGTCCCTGAACGTGGTGGCAAAGTCGCCGGCGACGAACCCCGGATCGGCACGGCCCAGAAGTCCGATCAGCTGCTGATGATTCGGGATCATGGAGAGAAGCGTAGCCGCATTCCCAAGCTATGGATCGCGCATGATCCCGGTTATGGCTCGGATCTGGTCCAGACGCTTCTGGTAGTACGCCGCGGCCAGGATGCTCAAAAGAGAGATGGCCAGCGATCCCCAGGCGCTCAGCGGAACGTGGCTTTCGGGCTGATGCTCGGAGATGGTCAGGGACGCGTTGCCGAGGTTGAGGATGGCAAAGAAGATCATCCAGGAGCGTGCGTAGCTGAGGTCTTCCTTGCTGAGTGCCTTGGGTTTACGCCACCTGAGCATGCCGTGACTGTAGCAGTCGGAACAGAGCTACTCTATGGCTATGGCCACGGGGGCAGGCAAGGACGGCAACAAGTACGAGTGGCAATCCTGGCCGCCGGATTCGCTCGAGGGCATGCCGCCGAAACGCAGGCGCCTGGCAGGCTGGGCGTTGTTCTGGTTCATACTGTTGGGCTCCGTCGTGGGGTACGGACTGGAGGGGCTGGGAGTTGCTGAACCGTGGCGTTCACTGCTGGTCGCCGCAGTCATGGCCGCGATCTTCGTACCTCTCATCCGGGCAGCCGTGCTCGAAGCCCGCCAACTCCGCGCCGAAGGTGCCGACCTGCCTTCGATCCAAGTCACCCGCAAAGTACTGATCGTCACGGGCGCCCTGGCCGCGGTGACCTGGATCGTTTACGCCGTCGGTGCGATAAACGGCGAGCCGGGGTCGCTTGTGCTGCCGATCGCCTGCACCGTCTGGCTAGTCTTTCTAGTCCGGCGGTGGCGAACGGGACCGTGAATGGGGATATGGCTTTCGGCGACTTCGAAGTGAAGATCACGGGCCGGTACTCGGCCTGGCTGGAGGTCTACAGCATCGACGAAGCATTCCTCGGCGTCAAAGGCACCCCAGACCAGCTGCTGAAACTCGGCCGGACCATGAAAGCGGCCGTCCGACGGAATCTCGGGGTGCCGGTCTGTGTGGGGATCGCGCCGACGAAGACGCTGGCGAAGCTGGCCAACAAGTGGGCCAAGAACAACAAGGCCTTCGGCGGCGTGCGCCACTGGGACTCCGTCCCCGCCGCGGAGCGGGAGGCCCTGCTGGGCCGGCTGTCCGTGGAGGAAGTGTGGGGCATCGCCGGCCGGCTGACCCGGCGGCTGAACGTAATGGGCATCTTCACCATCGCCGACCTGGTCCGGGCCGACCCTGTCGCGATCCGGGACAAGTTCTCGGTCGTGATGATGCGCACCGTCCTGGAACTGCAGGGAACCCCGTGCATCCCCATGGAAGAAGAACGGATCGGGCGGGACCAGCTGATCTTCTCCCGATCCTTCGCCAAACCCATCACAACGGCCGCCGGGATCAGGCAGGTCATGAGGGTGTACGGGCAGCAGGCCTCGGCACGGCTGGCCAAACACGGGCTGCAGGCCAAAGTCCTCACCGCGTTCGCCGGAACCTCTCACTTCAACCCCAACGACACCTCCTACCCGTCCGTATGTGTGCCACTGCCAATGCCCACCGCTGACCCGGTGATCCTGACCAAAGCCGGCCACGCACTCTTGCCCCGGATCGTCGAGGGCGTCCGCTACGCTCGGGCCGGGATCATGGTCACCGACCTGCGCCCGAGCGGCAACCAGGCACCGCTGTCACTGTTTGAGAACCCGCACGAGGAACGCCACATCGGAACCCTGCTCGAAGACGTCACCCGCCGGTACGGGCGCGGCTCCATCGGCCTGGGCCACGGCGGAATCCGGGGCGGGCCGGACTGGACCATGAAACGCGACATGCTCTCCCCCAGATACACCACCCACTGGGACGAACTCCCCCTCGTCAGAGCCGCCTAAAACGGCTGCTCTCTGCACCACCCAGGAAGAAATCAGCACATGACCATCACCCCTGAAGCTCCCACCGTCAACACCCCTGTGGACGTCAGGTTCACAGCCGCAGGCACTCCCCTGGCCGTCCGCTACGACGGCAAGATTTGGGCGGTGGCAGCCGAGCCGCTGCACTGGTTTACCAGGGAATCATGGTGGGAAACCCGCCGGAGCGTGCCGGTCGGCATCGGGAACGTTGTAGACATCGAACACTGGCGCGTCCAGGTCCGCCTCGGGTCGAACTCGCCGCTGCGGACCTTTGAACTGCGCCGCGATCCCCTCTCTGGGCAGTGGCTGCTGGACGCCATCACTGACAACTGATCCCAGCCCTGCGTAGCGTAAGGGCCATGAACCACGTAGCGGGGTTACCGGTTGGGCTTGCCCCGCCGGTGAAAAGTCGCGCTGCCCCGCGCCATCGCCAAGATGCCACGCGGTGGCGCATCGCACGGAACTCTGCTGTTTGAACCCAAATGGGATGGGTATATTCACTGCACTCTGTCAATCAATGGCCCATCGGCCTGTTGCTGATCAGGTGGCTGCTGCCGCACTCATCAGCTCCGGCTTACGCGCGCTCATCTGTCTCATAACTAACGGTGAGTACTCGATTTTTGCCAGAAGGTTGCAAGACATAATTTCGAGAATTGCCCTTGCCATCGCATGTCCAGGATTCCGCCGAAAATCTGTGACTGTGCAGGCGAGGCGACTATTTGGTCGTTGAGACGTCTCGTTTCCCAAGGGTTTCAAGACATAAGCCTTGCTCCAGTTCGCGGACCTTCTCCGGGCGACTAATCGGGCAGGGCATACGGGGCACTCCGAGACCCGCCCTCATCTCGGGGCGACAATGAAAGTCGATGCGCCCTTCCCTCGACCGGCTTACGGGACGTTATGCGGACGAACCTCTTTCGGACGTTTTTGAATTGCAGCTCTTGGCATTTCATGGAACCAGCCCGACAACACCCTTGCGCAGAGGACCTCACCGTATACAGGGTGCAGCGTCGGTGCGATGCTGATCGAACAAGCCGTTTGGGCTGTGGTCGAACCGGAACTTGAGGAGATGCATGTCTAGCTTTTGGAACAAAAAAACTCCCAAGATAACTCTGATAGCTTTTGTTATCGCAGACGTGGCGATGTTCTTTGCGACTAGCCCAGAGAGCCGTTGGGGCTACTGGCCGCCTGCAATTCTTCTCGTGGCCATTCTCTATACAATCCTGAACAACTTGAGAATCGACCGCTTGAACGACCAAGGAACAGTGGGTCGGAAGGCAGCGGACTGACCGACTAAACCATTGACAGCCCCTCGGTAGAAGGTTCCCATACAGGGACCGCAACCAGGCGGCGGTGAACGGACGACCGTGAGAGAGATGCTGCCTAGTCTTCGCTTGGGTCGAACACGAAGAAGTCTTCTTCCCATGCTGCGACCATCCTGGTCCGATCGAGATGTGCTGAAGCGTGAATTCTTGAGGTGCAGAATTTTTTGGCTGCGCTGAAGTCGAAGCGCTCCTGAATCAGCGCCCGATGCCTTCCCTCGTTTAGAAACCTGGGATCCGTTTCCACGAATGGCCGCGAACAGACCCTTAGCTGTAGCACCTCCGCAACCCCCCGGGTGAAATACGGTCTGAAGTAGTCGATTCCTCCGACAAGTGCCCTCAGCATCCGGTTCTCCTCGACCAAATGCACCGTGATAACGGTGGCCCAGGCATCGCCCTGCTGACCGAAATATTCTCCGGTGAAAAGCTGCTTGTCCTGGTCAGCCACTGTCCAGTCCCAGTCCGGCACGAGTTTGAAATCGCACTCTTCGTACAAGTCCTGGATTTTGATCCTGATCAACTTGCCATCACCATGAGTCACAGTTTTCCAGACCAAGGCCGTGCTGGCATCATCAGGCCCCGTTAAGGGTTCGCCAAACGTTCAAGATTCAATTCCTCCCGTCCGGGTATCAGTGCGGGCTAGGATCAAGAAATGGAAGCCGAGATAAAGAAGCCCTCGCCGCCCGGAAGGTGGGAAAAGGCACTCACTCGATCGTTCTGGTGGGTTCTCCTCGGTGGCATGTTGGTCTCCAGCGTCCTCCGTGAATCGCTCGGTTTCTGGCCATCAGTTGCACTCACTGTTGCCCTCATCGTTGCCTTTACACTCGTAGTCGCGCGACTGGCAGTGTCGGAGCGGGAGGCTCGTATCGTCCGGGACGCTGAACGCGGACTCATCGAATGCGCAATCCGCTACCCCAAGGCTCTCCCCGGTTCGCTGAGCAGCAGGTGGGAACGGGGATTCGCCGAGGTGAACAATGGAATTATCAAATTCCGGCCCCTGTTTGGCGAGATGGGATCCCCCACGGGGCAGGTGCGAGAGTTCAGCGAGCTGTCCTCCTACGGATTGCTCGACCTTCCCCCGAAGCGGCCGGCGGAGCTCAAGCGGTCCTGGAAAATCGCAGCAATTGGCACAGACAAGGGAGACCTGGAAGTAGCCACCGGAGAAGCAGGTATGAGCCTGCTCGCTGGCCATTCCGATCGCAACACTGGTCCTTTCTGAGTACTTCCCTACAAAAACAAGAACGCTCCCCGGGGCTAGTTCGGGACGGAAACAGTTCGCCGTTTAGCGTCACGACCCTTGCTCTCTGATTACGACTTCCTGACCGCATTTAGCCAGTCTCGGCGGAGAGCCGATTTTCCGCCCGGTCAGGGTTCCCGTCTGGGCTGCTTTGACAGCACCTGCAGTGGATTTTCCTGCTTCTTCACTCTTCAGGGAACTGGCGGACAATGTCGGTGGGAAAGGCGTTCAGTAATGTACGTCTGAGTTTCTTGCTGTCTTTCCAGTCATCGGTGTGGACCTCGGTGCTTCTTCCACGCCGATCCATCAGGCAGATACAGCCGCAGCTGCGGTCACCTACGAGGATGACGTCGGCCAGCTTGATCGATTTCGTTTTGCCTGATTCGAGCTTCAGCAGGTGGGTTTCTGTGAGCGTTAAGGCGGCTTTAGACGTCTTGCTTCGCCATTTCTGCTGCCCGTCGGGGGACTCTTTTGGCTTTAGGCCGTCTGTGCCGTTGTGGCGTTGCCAGATGTCATAGGGGTCCAGGGTCAGTTCCAGGGCAGCCGCGTCGGCTTTGCGGACCTTGGTGTTCTCGTCGACGGCAACGATGAGCGACCTCAAGGATGCGGTCAGTGTCTCCGACAATTCAGGCCCGGTTATCGATGCGGCCACGTCGAGCAGTGCCTGCCTGGTCGGAGTGGCTCGTCCGAGAAGGCCGTTGACTGCCATCTGGGTGAGGTAATCGGAAGCGACGGTATCGTCCCACGTGAACAATGCTTGGAGTGCGTGGTGGGCGGCCTGAAGCGCGTCTTCGGTGAAGCCCCCGGCGGCGACGTCACGGACAGCAGTGATGCTGGCCCGCAAAGCTGCGGTCGTGTTGGCCGCGACCGGGTCAAGGATGAGGTCGAGCTGGCAGCAGTCATCATCGAGCTGCGTTGTGAGAATCACGACCGAGTAGATGAGGCCGCTGGCGTGCCGAAGCCGTGCGAGCAGCTCATATCTCAGTGCCTCTCCCAGGAATGTTGAATTCCTCGACGGGACCATGAAGGACAGTGCCACTCCGCTCTTCTGCGTTCTGATCAGGGTTGGAGTTGTGATGACCGGTGCGGGCTGGTGCCGGGTGACAGGGATACTCTCCGGAAGACGAAGGTCCAGGGAGTCGGGTACCGGCCCGGTGAAGGTGACCGCCGCGTTCTCTGCCGTGAACCATCGCTGGGCCCATTCGATCGCTTCGGCCCGGCTGATGCCTGTGATCGTCGGGGAACCAAAGTGCCCGGCACCCTGCCCGTTTGTTCCGAACCGACAGGTCAGCAGGCCGCTGGATACTGTGCTGAAACCTTGGGGGTTTTCCGCTTCCATGATCGATTTTTCCAGCGCGAGATCTTCCTCGCTCACAGCTGTAAAACCGGAAACCGCGGCGGCGATGGCATTGAGGTACCCGGCAACGGCATCGGCGCCGCCACAGGCGTAGAACTCAATCGAATCCATCTGTACCGCACCGCCGTGCCACAAAGTCACCGGTTGCACCATACGGAGAACGGCATGCTCGACCAGATGAGTAATGCCAGCTAGCGTCACGGGTTCATCGCGGAATCCAACTCCAAACATGAGCGATCCGGTGAAGATACCGCCTCGATCCACCGAATACGAGGGAATGCCCTTGTGCGAACTCGTCCTCACCATCTGCCTCATGAGTCACAGTCTCCCAGACAGAGACCCGATCACTGGGCTAAACAAGAGACCCTGATTCTGGGTACCGCTACGGTCATGCGTCCCGCATGAGGTTCCTTTGATGGATAGAGCTACTGGGAGCAGGCTCTTCCTAGGTTCCCTAAGAAGACTTGAAAGAATGCAACCGTGTTGAAAGTTCGTTTTCTAATCGAGGAGCATGGCTATGCTCCTTGGCCTGACTGGGTCGTTGAACCGGAAGATGACCCGGCTATACGAGGGCGCGGTTTTCGGTCGCGCCGGCACCGCATGGGCGACTGTATTTACCTTAGGGCTGACCCATGAGAGCCACTTGCTGCAGGTCGTGTCCAAAATATTTCCTCAGCTGCCGATCAATGTCGGCATCGATCTTGGAACCTTGTTGGAGTTGCGCGTCTGTTCACCGTCCTTCCGGGAGGGGGATCCCCGCTTCCTCAGGGACGGAAAGCACATTGCCCTAGTTCAAGATGAGTTCGATGCAAACGCGGTTGAACAGTACTGCAATGCGAAAATTCGGGAGGTTTCAAAGCTGCGGGGTCCGCGACTGTATCGGGAGTTGGAGCGCAGCTTCCATCTCTTCGATCCGGACGACGACTGACCTGATGTTGCGCCGAATGCCCCGTTGGGCGTTCCGCCTCGGGAGCCGGCAGTCTCGAAACCAAAGGCTCCCGGGACTTGTACGAGTTCTCAGTTCCTGAAGCCGGCAGGACTCTGTTCCTGGGCTTCAACGGGTATGCCAGCCGGAGCGCGTCTCCCTACATCTCGTACCTCCCATGGCAACTTAGCGACGCAGCAAGGGGCACCGAAATCGGTGGCGACTACTGCTATAAGGGAGATAAGCAAATATTCGTATCAGCTGGAAATTGCAGGGGATACCGAGGGTTTCGGGACATCTTCCCTGAGGAGAAGTTATGCAGCCTAAGAGTGCAATAGTAATAGAGTCTGAGCGGACCATATTGAGAGGTGCCAAGGAATCAGCGGGTGAGTTTGAACTTTCATTTGTTCCTGACGCTTCGGCTCCGACGGCAGAGGTTTCCGATTGCGCGAAAGCCGTAGCCCGTGCACAGGAACTGGAACCAGGCATATCCGCGGGTGTTTGCCAGGCCGGAAACGGTTTCGCCCTCTTTTTCTACCCGGTACGGTCTTCGCAAGCGGAAAGGTTTCTCGAAAACTTGGCCAGCATTCTGGAGGAGTCCGGCCTAGCCGGTACTCTTCGCGCAGCCTCTGGCGAGGGCAGCAACCGGAGACTATACGAAAGAACACCGACCTACTCCGCAGTCGCCGTTGCGACTGGAGCCGTCGTAAAGCTGGGTGAACCTCCCGAATACACGCCACGATCCCCCGGAGTTAGGTGGGTGACGGGAAGCCAAGCATTCGGAAACCTGGTGAAGTATGCGCTTGACTGGGCGCGATCGGTAGGTGACGGTCGCTATCTGTTGGGAGCGGCGATGTATACAGAGTTTTGCCGTGAAGACCAGGTGGAGTCATTCGTTGCGATGGCTTGTGAAACTGTAGGTTGGGCCAAGCTGGAGGTTACCTCCGCTGCCGGTCGGCGTTTTCAAGTCGTCTTCGGGCTGGATGGTTACCTTCTCTTGCATGCCACTGCTGGAGATCTCCTTTGGAGGAATGGCGTACAGGAGCTGACCGAGCAACTAGAGCGCTTTGCCCCCGTTCTTGACTACGCGGCAGTTTGTCGCTCGGATTACGGCACGCTGTCACTGAACGACACTCTGTTTTTCGGTGGCCGTCGCCCCGAGTGGCTTGGGGGTGACCCTTCATCGACCCATTTCGTTTTTAAGACCTATGTGCCCGACATCCTGGGGGTGCAGCTGTTAGGTTCTGGACATGACCAGCTGGGGCCGCAGGATGAATGGGATGTCAAGTTTCTAGAGGGTGGAAAGCGTATAGAATCCGCTCGTGATCTTGAACTTTGGTTCGCCCAAGATGACGGGCCCGCGGGGGAGGTTGCCGAGCGCGCCCGGTCTTCGAATATGAACGCTGTTTATACTTTTCAAAGATGGTATGAGCGGGAAATGCTTATCGCATCCAAGCACTAACTCTTCGCATGTTGATGCTGAGATGGGGAGAAAATACACCGCTCACCGCTATGAAGCTCTCGACAGTCTCGCAGGTGCTCGTATTGGCGGCGTTGACTGTTCCATGCTGCAGCCGGACCGCCGGCGACCCTGGTCCTATCCGCACCGTATAAGGTTCCTTCAAGGGCGTTCTTGCGGATGGTAGCGGTCACTCAGCTTTGCTGCCTTGGTTAAGGGAGGAAGTCCCTGATTGCAGATCCAGGAGAGCCGTTAGCGTTCCGGCTCCCGATTTCTTGGCTACTTCGCCTCGGGCAGCTCCCGAGTGAACCTGTACTTCTGGTGCACTTTGCGCAGCAGTAGGGTCATGTCCTCGGCCACAAGCTGGCGGATGTCCCTCTCTTCGGTTTCCAAGATTCGGTCCCGATTGGGAAAGATCGTTCCTGTCACAGTCAAACCGGATTTTCTAATGCGGGTCGAGGTTGGAGTGTCTCCGGTATGCATCGCCAGCGCACCTGGGCAGAGGCTTCGACTCTCGGCGATGCTGAACTCCAGTAAGCGTAGTGGCCCGCTCAACCACCATTGACGCCACTCCGGGGATGAGTTCATGTCCATTTCCACTTCCCGCGCCGTCGCTCTATACAGCTGGACAATATGAGGGGCGTGCTCAAGTTGTTCCAGATAACTGATGAACTTTCGATCCGCCTCGCGGGGAGCGAGGGGCCAAGGCGTTTCGGTGCTGCGCTCATATGCGTCCTGGAAAGCGTACTTGAGACCGTTCCCTGCCATGCCCTCGAAGAAATCAAAGATCGCCGGGCGTTCCGGATGGGCCACGAAGTGAAAGTCGGCAGGCGGTGGGTCATTGCCGACAAGAACCTGGTGGAAACACCAGCCGAGAAGCCATGATTCATAGCTCATGTCCACACGTTCTGGACGGAAATTCAAATAGGGAGGACCTGTCGGATCGAATTCTTGCGGATTGCCTGTCTCTGGAACAAAGTGTGCATCGAATAATGCCTTTGGCTCCGGTCTGCCTGCCCAGTGTTTGAACAGAGCTGAGGCGCGTTGGGAGGCTTGCTCGTATAAGTCGATGATCGTTTCGGGATTCTCCGCACGCAGTCTCTTGGCCAGCGCATTGGACTGCGGGCCGGGATCGCGGTTTGCCAGGCGGGCCTCTGCCACGAAAACTTTAAGATCCATCAAGCTCCTTCACCAGAACCGAAGCCGGCCGCGAGATCTAAGGCATGGCCGGGAGCGCCGCCCATGACCGGAACCCAAGATGAGAGTACTAGGCCGGAACCTTCAAAGCGCAGCTTTCAGGGAGGGGCCGCCATGCAGCCGGACCGCCGGCGATTCTGGTTCTATCCGCACCGGACAAGGTTCCTCCAGCGGGTGGTTGACCCCACAGAATGACTCGCGTGCGTTGAGGCATGCAGCTTCGAGCATCTTGAGAGGCGGATGCGCTGGTTGAAGACAACACGGGGGTCAAAGATTTAGTCCGCAGAAAATTTTTTCATCTTCCACTCAGCGCCATTGGACAAGGGCACGTGTAGGTAGGTCCGCCCGAAGATGCGGCTTTTGCGCTCAATGGCCTTCCTCCCACTCAGAATGAAGTCGACTATTTCACTAGCGGTCTCTCTTGCAAATTCAAAGTGTTCCTCTATGTCGCTACCGATCGTCGCACGTTCGATGAACCGTGAGTCATACACGATGTCAGGAGCTTCACCACCGAGCACGACGTCAAAGGCTGGCGACTTTGGCCCTTGGAGTTTCATATGCACATGGTGTTTGCATAGATCCATTGCTCCGCTCACGCCCTCGGGTAAGTCGTCGATGATCCGCTGCACTTCTGACGCAATCTTGACTAGACCGGGGTATGGGTGCGTCTCATCACTTGTCATCCGCCGTGATTCCTCCCCTCCCGAACGGGTGTCTTCAATCTCATGCCGCCCATCGTACTGGCGAGAAGTTGCGCCACCGCATCGACCAGCGGTCACGGCCCAGAGGCAGCCACACCTACATGGTGATTCACTGGAGTGAACGTGCCCGCTGAGGGTCCCCCGAAGAGACGAAGCGCCATGTTGACCACCGGCCTGCGGGACGTTACGCGGACGGGCCTCTTTCGGACGTTTCAAGCTCAGATGGGGCAGACCCAACGGGGCGGCATTGACTAGCAGGCCTAGCGCGTCCTTTTTATTTTGCGATGCATTGCAACCAGCTTGGCCTGCGCATAGTCTCCGAGCATGAAGAGGCGGAAAAGGATGCGCCCTAGGATGGGCCGGGCGGGTGGCTTTTCCAACATTGTCGTCCGCAGTCTGAGTCACGGCTGGCAACAGTAGACGAAAGTAGTTGGCCTACGAGAAGGATGAGCACATGAATGTGAAAATGGCTAACCAAACGGGCGACTTTGGTGACCCGCTGCTTATCGTCATTCTTGCCGGCGCAGCAATGGCGGTACTCATCGTGGTCGGAGTCATTTGGCTCGTACGCTCTCGACGTAAGCAAGGGGAACACACTAAGCCCCACCGAACGGATCCCGATGGAGTTTCAAGGCATGACTAGCGCTGCTTTCATGGGCATTGTCTTGGTTGCAATTGGATCCATATCAATCTGGAAACGCGAGAGCATCTCTCGATGGACGGGACGATACTTCAGCCGTTGGGGTGAGCTGGGAAAGAGCGGAGAGCGCATAATCCGCCCGTACGTCTACGCCATCGGGGGAGCACTTTTCGTACTAATGGGAACAGCCATGGTTATCTATGCGCTCCTGCCAGCGACTTCTTGGTGACGCTACTCCTAAGCGGGGCGTTTGCTGATCTCGCCCGACAAAGTGTTCGGCAGGCGTTCCTTCGGCGATGCCGTTCCGGTCAGCTTGTGACGGTCCAGTGCTGCCTGGGGGCCACCGTCGAGGCGTCAGGATCGCGACGCCAGTCGGTAACCTCGGGATGGGCGGAGAATCCGGCCGCCAGGTAGGTGGATACGGCGCCAGTGTTAGAGCTCTCTGCGCAGACTGTGGCGCTTGATGAGCCCATCTCGCGAAGCGCCGCCGCGGCTGCACGCGTCATGATTGTGCCGTACCCGCGACCGCGGTGTTCTTGATGCACCCCCATGGGCTCGATGAGACCGGGACGCCCGGCGCCAGCAGACCATACCGCGGCGACGGCGACGGCATGGCTGTCGTCGTAGAGCGACAGGATGCGCGCGGAGTCAAGAAATGGTCCCTCCGCGGCTGCCCGCCATCCATCTACGAAGTTGCGAAGCCGCCCGTCCGGGATGGGCGTTCCGCGAAAGGCCGACCAGTGAACAGACACCCACTCATCGGTACAATCTGGTTCGATGGTCTCGATCCGGAGACCGGCAACCTCGACAGGCGCTGCCAGATTACGCTGGAGCGGTGTCCACGGCTCGTCGGGCAACCACCCCTCCTTCGCGAGTTGCTCGGAGAGAGCCCACGCGCCGCGCGCCTCGATGGTCGCGCTTCCTGCATCGAGGACACCAGTCGCCGGCTCACCGACATCCGCGACGATGCGAATGGCGAGAGACTCGTCCTGGTGCCGCGCCGGGTCCATCGCGAATCGCAACAACTGGGGGCCGTCGACGAGCGCGATCGCCAGAGCCGTGTCACCATACGACCACACCCGTGTCGCAGCGGCAGTGGCAGCAGCTCCACGGAGTGAGTACCAACCCAAGTCGCCCGGATGCAGATGTAGTGGTCCGTCGTCGTACTGCCACTGCTTCAGCACGCGAAGTATCTGATTGAGCTCGTTGACGTCCGGCGTTCTCACGTTGACATCCATGAGTCCTCGTCTCCCATTCCAACGGAGCCAAATCGCACCATCACAATCGCGCCGATCCGTATAAGCAACGCTCCGGGCGCCTATCTAGCAACGGCCGCGGAAGCCTCTCCGAGCAGACCTGCTTCGTACAGAAAGCGGTGCCCGTCGCTCAGGACGCGGCGCGTTCCCTCGTCCAAGGGGAGATCAGCCCAGCTTGAGGGAGCAATGCCCAGTTCTACAATCAGCCCTGATGCCAGCCGAAACCTGCGTTCGCGTACGGGCCCCTAATTAGCGCGGCCACGCCTCATACTATTGATCCGCCCGGAATAGGGCCACCCCCGCCGCCCCGGCCGTTGCCGTCAAGGAACCACAAGCGGGACGATGGGAACGCCGTGATGGCGAGTAGCGAGGGGGGCAGTAGGCCGCTGGAAGTTCCCAGAGCGGCCAATCACTGACACACTCGGTGAATGCTCACTCAGGACGTGCTAGATGCTGCCTTAGAACGAGCCGACGCCCTAAAGCGGCGTGACGGTGAATCTTTGGGTCGCTTACTACATCCGAAGTTCTGCTGGATCTCACACAAGGGAGACCAGTTCGATCGCGGTGCTTACCTTCGATCCAACCTAGAGGGCCAGAACACCTGGCATGGTCAAACTCTCGAACAGCCCAGTATCACGATGTTTGGTGCCACCGCCGTTCTTACCTGCATCGTTACAGACGACGTATCAACGATGGCCGGCAGGAGCCGCTACCGTATGCCCATGACTCAGGTCTGGGTCCATGAAGGTGGCAGATGGCTACTCGCTGCCGGACATGCAGGTCCGCGCCTCTAGCTTCCCAGGGGCGTGCGGGTCGGGTTGCGCGGTTGCGTTTGGGGGAACCCTTCACGGCACAAGTCGCTAGGTCTAGTCCATTTTCCTTCGGGAACCCTCATCGGACCTTCGCCGCTGTCTAATAGATTCCTGAAGGCGCTAGTCCTTCCAGATCAGGTCCATAGCCAGCAGCACGCCCAAAAATATTAACACCACGCCCCAGATCACCCCAAGAACGGCTATCCACTTCAGGATTGTGCGCTCTCGATCTTTGAAGGGGGCAAATGAATGAACAAACGAAAACAAGAACCTCGCGTACCAGTTTCGGATCAGGATGAATCCGACTCCGACTATGAAAAGTATCAACGCACCAAAGATCCGCATCTAGCGTCCTCCGAGTAACCCATAGATTAGGAACCCGATTCCCAGCAGCGCCTGGACAGAACCAATAATGCGGATGGCCACAAGTTGGCGGCGCCGGAAGGACTCCCTATCGGAGTCTGGCTTCTGATAGGAATGACTACTGGCGGCGAATCTCGAGAGCGGCCTGGATACGGCCCATGCAACGAGGCCCATTATGAGGGCAGCCAGCCCAAAGGCAAAGACACCAGGCATTCCACCCCCTCCGTACAGCTTTCAGTAGTCGATGAAGTCTATTCAGTCCCCGCTGCCCAAGACACCAGCACGTGTACAGAAATTTCGCACGTGGCCCGGTTGATGAACCTGGACCGGGACAGATTGGGCTTATCCAGGGTTACTCACCTGAGAACCCGATTGGAATCACGGAGGGATAGCCGTCGTACGGGGGCGGTTGGAGAATAGCTGCCATGGGCGGATCTATGTATGTTCGCAAGGCCAATGTCTCCGGCCATCTCTCCCTGCGGGGGCGGATGTCGGCCGAGCTCGAAGCCTTCGGACCCTATGCCGCGCGTACAGGCACCGAGGGGATCGAGCCGAGCAGTGTGTCCGCCCCTGCGCTCCCGGGCTGCGGCTGGTCAGACGGTCATCACCCAGTTTGTCATGGCATCAGGACCAGGTTCCGGCGCCGAGGTATCCGAGTGCCTGGTGACGTTCAAGCCCGACCACCCCGGCCCCTATCACGCCTCATTCCTCATTGCGGCTCTAGCCGATGAATTGTCCGAGTTCGCCAGAACACGGCTGCTTTCGGGTTTTGCCGACACCGCCAGGTCCATCACCTTGGTCCAGGGCACCCCGTATAACCTGAGCGTCGACGGTCATCCCGTTCTCGGCTGGGCACTGCTCGCGAAGGGGGCGACAGGAATAGCGGTTGATCACCATGATCGCGTTTTGATGTGGCTTGGGGCGGAGGATCGGGCGGTCATTCCTGCGACGATCAATACGAGTGACGGGGGCAGGTTTGTGATGAGCGGACGCATCATTTCGACGGACTGACCGGCCATATCGGCCAGAAGCAGCGGGCCAGAAGCCGGCGGGACAAATGTGTCTGAGCCCGGGGCTTCTAGGAGCGGTCAGTTTGGGGAACCTCAACCGGAGTTGCCTCAACGAGGAAGTTGGGCGATCATCGGACTGAGTCCAGAAACCGGGCACTCAACCTTGGCGGCTTCTGGTCTTCTGGCTGAACATGGCGGAGACAACGCCCCCGAGGGTAGCGATGATTGCGAAGGCTCCGAATACAACCGTGGCCATCGTGCCCCCAGAAACCACAACGCCGGCCAAGCAGAGCAGGACAACATAAGCGAATAGGACAACAGGTCCGTTCACCAGGCTCGACCGCGTTTGAGTACGTTCAACCACAGGGCGGGGAATCGTGAGAGCCCTTGGGCGGGGGATTTCATTGCCGGGCTTACGCATCGGGGACCTTAGCAAGAAGGCAATCAGCCAGCCGACGGCCACCAGGCCCACAAGAATGAGAGCGGTTACCGCGCCGCTGCGGAACATCAACTCCGCGATGCCCACACAGCAAACAACTGCGGTGAGGATGCCAAGGGTAAGGAGATCCTTCTTGATTCCTTGCACAGGCATTTTGGCTCCCACGGGTCATCCACGAATAAGGGCACATCGCTTGCACTTCATAACAGCATGAATCTGACGATCTGGCGATACGATTCTTCCCTCGCTTATCACGAACGTCTATTGGGACGCGTTTCAGGTCTAGGCAAGGATGGAGAGGATTTCGATGTCGAGAAGACGGTCTAGGCTGCCTAGGCTTCGTCCTATCCCTCAATATCATGGGCTGCGCGCGGCACCGTGCTGACTATGGGTTTGTCCTCCGCCGAGTTCTCGCCCTGAGCATCATGCCCATCACGGCTGCGGTGATCAGGAGCACAACTGCAGGCCCCTCCACAAGTATCCGGACGAAGATGTTACCGGCCGCAGCAGCGATCACGGCAATGCACCCGAGACCGATTCCAGCAGTCCCTAGGACAATCACGTTTCTCTTCCAGACTCTGGCATCACGGTCCGTGGCTGGCCCCCTGATCAGAGGAGGGCTTTCCGGTTCGTACAGATAGGCAGCAGTCAAACCCAGGAGCATCGAGTACAACGGTGGCAGCAACGGAGAGCGGCTCCCCGGCCCGGCTGCAAGGATGACGATGACCCCGAGTGTGATGGCTGCAGCCACGACCACGCCGAGGACCGTAAATTGTTTCCAGCGTCGCCGGGATAGGAGCAGTCCGCCGGATTTGGTCTTGCCGATCAGAATCATGGCAGCCCAGAGAAGCAGGATGGCGCACATCAGGCTCCCGCCGATCCTGAACCAAAGCTCGACCTCCGGGCGCCATGTCAAGAAAAGTCCGCCGACGGCGAGGACGATGACTATCAGAGCGAGAGGGATCCGGAGCCTGGTGTCAGACTCTTTAGATGCCATGGGCTAAGTGCATCCGTTGTTTGTTGTGCTTGTCAATGGGCGTCCCGGTTGGCATGGCGCAGCGTTCCGAACAGCGGTTCTGCACGTGCCTTTCGCACGACGTCCGCATATAAATATGGATGGACGGGACATCTCAAAGACCCGCGACACTTGCAATGAGTCCGGCGACCAGGAAACCAGCACTTAGAAGGAGGCAGATCCACAGGGGCTTATGTTCCTTGAAGCTATATGGCTCGCCCTGGCGGTGCGGATGTCTAAACCCGTAGACGAAACAGGGCACGCTCACCAAAAGGGAAACCAACATCAACAGGTTCGCCAACTGCTGCACGTCATACCCCCCTCCTGCGGTGGATCTGCGCCTACCAGCCATCATGTCTCATTTTCGTGGGAAACGAGAGAGTCTTCTGTCCTAGGTCGAGACCGCGGAAAGTCCCCGAGACGGGAGACAGCCCAAGCCGGACCTCGCGCAACGAGCAGCATGCCACGTGCCTCTTGCGGAACCTTGAGCGGGGCTTCCTTCGTGCGAGACCGTCTCTTTCCCGGAGGATCTAGTCGGAATCCGGATATTCAGTCACGAAGCCGTCATTCCATTGTTCAAAATCCAACTCTTGGGCGTTTATCTCCAATTCCCCCACCGCATCCGGGTCTTGCCGGTGAACGGCATCGAGGGCCTCTTGAGCGAGTTCCTCACTAGAGAAGAAACCTAGGAAGCAAGTAGGGTTCCCCAACTCGATCTGGTCGTCGTCCTGGACTCTATACAGGCCGAAAACAAGGGTCACCGGTTACTCCCAAATCTCGATTGGTTTGGCCAAAGGGCTGTCCAGCTCGATTCGATGAATCGCGAATCCCTCCGGGGCATCGGTGAAGCCCTCAAGCGTGGCGTGCCTCCTCAAGGAGTCTGCAGCCTTCTCTTCTGAACTGAACACTCCGATAAATTTTGTGCTCCGGCCCGCAAATAGGTCGGGGTGGATTCTGGTGTGCAGCAGAAGGAACACAGGCCCAGCCGATCGCGTCATTAATTCCCCTGACATTCCCTTGCGCGGTTAATAGTTCGAAGCCTACCGGCATGGCATGCGTAGAGGTCGTTGGTTCAGCGATGACTTTGAGTGCTGGATTCGATGCACCCGATAACGAAACGAGTCCCCCGCTTGAGGAAGGGACCAGGGACGTCACCCGTGACGCTAGCGATGCCCTAGCTTCACGGCACACTTCGCTAGGTCTAGTCCATGTTTGGTTTGGTATTCCGCGACTGAACCTTTGAAACTGGAAACATCGGAGCTGCAGCCAGGCTCGATAATCGTAGGTCATGGCGGCCGGAAGGGAATCCCGTTTATGGGCGATGAAGCCAGCTTTCATCAGCTGTTTGTCTCCCGCATTGCCATGTTTTCCTTTTTTCTGGTGTCCCTTGGCGTTGTGATTTCCGAAGGCTTAGTTCCCTTCTCGACACCATCCGGCACAATGTCCGAGGAGCTGGTCTTCTGGAGTTGCATCGGTTTGGTCGTGCTCTGGTTTAGCTGGCGAAACTGGAGACTCGGTGTCTGTC
This sequence comes from Arthrobacter sp. NPDC093139, assembly GCF_044754165.1. Taxonomy (NCBI): domain Bacteria; kingdom Bacillati; phylum Actinomycetota; class Actinomycetes; order Micrococcales; family Micrococcaceae; genus Arthrobacter; species Arthrobacter sp. NPDC093139. The sequence continues at coordinate 152,701 of NZ_JBIVOO010000001.1, read as the reverse complement.
TTACTTCGGCTGAGGTCCACATAAAGGGTGTGCTCCGCGACCGGAAGATCGCCCGTGACAGTGTTTTGGACGTAACCCCGTTGGGCCAGTTGGTGTGGATAGACCCGGCTGGCAATACACGTGTGTCCCAGATAATCGCCTTTACAGATCTCGCTGGCGGGCTCGCCGGAATCGTCCGCGAGCACAACACGCGAACGCTGGAACGGCTGCGAGAGCAGCTTGTTGGGCCACCTGTGGAGTGGCCTGAATCTGCAGCGTCAGGAGAGGGCCGTAGTTACGACCCTCCAACGTATCGGCGCCGACGGGACCGGAACGGGCCCGCGCAGCGAGCCGACCGAAGGAATTTGTTTCGAGATGGTTGGCTCGCGGTTCTCCAACTTCTTGGCTGGAGTGTTGCCGCTGCAACAGCAGGCTGGTTGGCCATAGAGCCCTCTTTGTGGCTGGCGGGGCACAACTCAGACGTTCTCCGTTCGGCCTTAAGGCTTGATCCCTACACCGAAAGCAGTGCGATACAGGCCGTGATTTTCTGGGGCGTCGCTGCAGCTGCCCTTGCAGGGAACACCATCCGATTGGCGTACCTCATGTTCCGCCCTGGGCGAGGTTAGGTCCTGGTGATCCCAGCCTGGGACCACAACGGGCACAATTTCTGTAACTCGGGTTCTCTCAGGTATCGGAGCAAGCCAAACTGACTCGGACATGGTTAGCTGCCCATGGCACCATCATCACGGCGGCAAGGAAAAGCATGGCAGGAAAACACGGGCACCGTTCCGGTCGGCGGTCAGCTCCGGCCCACATTCGCATCGGCCAGATACTGCTGGCATTCGTAGAAGCGGCATTCGGGCTGCTTTCGGGCGATGGGGACTCATCCTCATCCAGCCTTGGGTACTCGCCCGCGCCCGATCGACTGCAGCGACCTTCTCGATCGAAAGTACCCGTTAGCTGGCGAAGGTCCATGAAACTCGCCGTTCCTGAACCCAGGGCGCCGGAGTCGGAATCGAGCACGTGGTCTGAACACCGCGTCGGGCTCATAATCAGTGGAGAGCAGGCTGGCCGCTACATCGCTGTTCAGCCCTCGGAACATGACGGGTGGGACGTCATGATCTCCCGGAGGCGCAGCAGTCGAGGCACCAGCGATGCCTATCAAGGCACCGCTGACCCGCGCCTACTGTCCCTACTTATGGAGTGGGATGTCCGATGGCTTCCCGTCGGAATCTACGCAGATGCCGTCACTCAGCGGTTCTTCCGGAACGCAATCGTGGCCGAGGACGGCCTCTAGCGCCCTGCCCGGTCGCGCGCATCAGACGAAACGCGGTTACCGGTTCCATCGGATGGCTGCCGGCTTAAGGGGAACCATTCACGGCACAGTTCGATAGGTCTAGTCCATGTTTGCCTTCCGGAACCCAGAACGTCGGAGCGTTTAGGTGCCCGAGAATCCTCCTTACGCGGGCAGTCCAAAGTCCTGGGACTCGTCCCTTCATTCGGATTGACGTGTCGTTTTCGCAATATCGGTTCGATCGAGCAGCCGGGTTCGCTTGCCAATGTTCAGCCACAGGATTAGCGGAGGCAATCACGGGGCGTTGATTAGCCGTGACTGGGAAGACCGCCGCGGCGGGCGTCGAGCTGATACTCGAGCGCCTGGACCTGTCGCAGTCTCTGTCGTGTGCTGGCTTCACCTTGACGGCAATGACTGCATAGAAAAGCGCACTGATCCCGTAAAACCATGCACCGTCCGGGTCAACGAATGAGTCATAGATGCTTAGGCCGACAATTCCGACCATCAAGATCGGAATCAGCCAGCGGCCAGACTTCAGATCTCGTCGCCTCTTGTTTAGTGCGGGACCCCAGTCGGCAAAAAGACTGGCGACGGGAAGCACGCCCGTGCGCAGCGCCAGCTCAAATGCCGCCATCTGCTCGTCGCTGAGCCGGGCATCGTCCTCGACGGCGACATCGTCTTTGACGACAAGCCGCCCGAGGAGCGGGGCAAGAAAAGTGACCCCAAAGGCAAAGATCACTGACCATGGCCACAGATGATCCCGGAAGGAGGATTGGGGATCGAGGGCAACTTGAGTGGCAACCCAAAGCTGGGCTGTTGCTATTAGCTGGAATGCATAGGGTCCCCAGAAACCCGGACGACTCAACTTCCGGCTCCAAGTCCTCTTCATTGCTGCATGCCCCCATAGGCAATCAACCATGTTGGCGTTCCTTGAGAGGACTCTACGCCTTCCGCGACGAGTGACAAGTGGAACGGCAACCGGAACGATCCTGATGGACTAGCCCAATTTAGGCGAAATCACTCGAGCGCTATGGCCAGCGACTGTGTCAAGCCGTTTTGGCCCCGGCTGGACGGCTTGAAGTGGACCCCGCGGATGATTGTCGAACGTAGCCGAATCCTCAATGCCTCATGGTTATGACCCCGTTGAAGGATTCCTCACTAAACGCTGGTTGGTGCGCCGGAAGCTACTACCAATCCCTTGCGCCGGCGGAGGGGCGATCGACGCCGTCGAAGGAAGATGAGACGATTCACTCCGCCAGCGCTTCGCTGCTGCAGCTAGCGTCTGCCCCAGGAGTTTCGACCGAGGCGCCACCTCGTTCCATCCGCTTCGATGATGAGCTTGCGGACGACGCCGCGCCCCAGCAAGCTTCGCCGCTCACTGATTCTGCCTCCTCCCTCGAGGTACACGAGCATCGCGAGACAGAGCTCCCGTAATGCTTTTTCTCGATATTCTTCGGCGTCCTCCTCATCGTCCTCTTCATCGAAGACCATTGTCTGCACGTCCAGCTCGGGAACGTAGGCGACCATGAATGCTCCGCCGTCGGCTCCGATGATGACTGAGCGTCCCTCGCTCATGCGGCTATTCACGAGTGAGTTGTAGGGCCAGATTTCGTGATCGGAGTTCACATCCGCCGTCACAAAATGCTCATGGAAGACGTCTGGAACGACGCGTCCGAGCATGGCTCTCATATCGATGGTCACGGTGACAGTTTCGCAGACCGACGCCGACACTTTGTAGGACTCAATCGCCCGTCTCGCACCAGGATCCAGCCGAGGAACCCCCTAATGCGGGGGTTCTCCCCTGCGCTGATGCCCGGATGTGCCGGCTGACCTCACACTCGGTGCTAAGCAAGCAGGACGGAACGTTGAACGTATGGAAGGGCGTAAGTGCAGTCACCCTAGGACGGCAGATAATCCAGCCACGATGACTGCAACAGCAAGCACCATCAACAGGGACGTGAGGCCGACGTCCACCGCGGCTAAGTCAGTTGCGCCGGCCAGTCTCGCGCCGATACCTTTCGTGCCAGATCCGGACAAAGATGCCGAAAAGCGTGAAGGCTAGGAGCGCCAGAACAAACGTCAGCCAGAGCAAGACTAGGTTGATTGGGCCCTCGCCATGCAGGAAACCTGACAGTAGGGACCAGCCCGTTATCCCAGAAACCGCCATGAGGACAAGAAGCAACCAGGATGGCGAGTTCGAAATCAAGCGTCCTAACATGCCCAAAGCCTATGGGTCTTCACACCGAGAATCTATGGTTCTACTTGAGGTACTCATTTCTCGCTACAAGCTCGACTCGCTACAGCCGCACACCGACACCGTACGTTTTGTTGGGTGCCTGAGACGCCCCAGCGTCAGTTCAGGGTCTCCGGCAGCCGATTGCGGAAGCCAGAACGGGACAGTGTGGCTTAGTCCAGCGCTGATTCACCTGAGAGCCGTAGCCGGGGGGACGCGGAGGGATAGCCGTAGCGCGGTGGCGGTTGGAGAATTGCGTCATGGGTGGAGAAATGTACGAGCGCAGGGACCCCGCTCCAAACCACTCCTCGCTCCGTGACCGCATGAGGGCGGAACTCGAAGCCTTTGGCCCCTATGGAGCCCGAACAGATACACAGAAAAACGAGCCTGGCAGGGTATCCACACCCGTAAGACGAGGTACAACCGGAGAAACGGTCATCGTACGGTTCTCCATCGCGTCAGGGCCCGGAGCCGGAGCCGACGCCCCCGAGTGCCTGGCAACCTTTAAGCCCGATCGACCCGGCCCCTATCACGCCGCATTCCTCATCACAGCCCTCGCCACCGAGATGACCGAGTTTGCCACGAGGCGGTTATTCTCAGGTCTCGCCGACACCTTGAAATCCATTAGCCTTACGCAAGGCACCGCACACAGTATCAACGTCGATGGCAACCAAGTCCTCGGCTGGGCACTATTCGCGAACGGCGCGACCGGAATAGCCTGCGAACACCGAGACCGGGTACTCATGTGGCTCGGGACTGAGCAAGCCATGATGCCCGAATCGATCTATACAAAAACCGTCGACGGTCTTCGGATGAGCGCAGGCATTATTCAAATCTAACGCTGGGACATCCTAGTTCAGTTCTTAGACGTAACGCGGAACGGGACGGTTCCGACGTGGTGTTTCCTTCGTCGTCGCGACTGCTCGCTTTCAGAGTGCCGGCGGCCGCAGCCAGCGCTCTTGACTCTTGATGTGAATCAACTGCAAGCCTAGTCTCGCCGTACAGCGTCACCTTATGAATTGGAGATCTTATGTTTCCGAAAAAAGGCCAGATCTGGACCTACCGCGAAAGAGCCAGAACTCTTGCCTTCTTCTGGGGCTTGTCGTTTATCTGCATGTTGATTGCTGGAATCTACTTCGTTTTTACTCAGTCGAACTGGATCCTGGTCATCCTGGCGCTGCTTGGCTTAGGATCCGTGGCCATGTTCTTCTTCAGTAGCGAACGCGAGCACCGTGACGAACCTTAACCTTGGGTACCTCAATCGGATGCGCAGAACTCCCCATGTCCTAATCTGCTGGGCCGTTCGTCCCATGGGGAACCCTCAAGGAAGCGATTTAGGGCGAACCAAGAAGCTTGGTGATCACTGGGAGAAGTATCCTTCGGGATCCGGGCTCCATAGTTCTGTGGCCTCTTCCAATGCTCTGTCGATGTCTTCGCCCGCAATCGGGAAAACGCACTCAATACCCTGTTCCGGCCACCGGAAAGCCATGGATAAGGCGGATCCGGTGATCTCTTTGTCGAACCAAAACGTAATGGTCCAAAACGAGTGGTGACCTTCGTGCGTTACGACCTCGGCCAGGGATGCCGTGGACTCCTCTTGTTCCAAGGTCAGCTGCGGTCCAAGGTCCGGCTTGTTCCATAGGTAGGAGCCCGACTGTTTGCTCAGTTCCCGTTGCATGTCCAGGGACAACGGGCCGCGAAATCTCACACTGATCTGGGCCATTAGACCAAAGGGGTACACCTCGGCGTAATTGAGGGTGCAAGCCCCGCCGCTTGGACGAATGACTCCTTGACCAGCAATCAAGCCTGGGAACCAGTGTTGTGGTCGTCTCGGCATGCGTCCTCCAACGTCTCGTGGGGAGTGCTCCGTGTGCCCCCCAGGGGATGAAACGGTCACTCGACTGCACTCACAGTAGCCCGCTGGCCCCTCTGACAAAAGGAACCCTCAGCGCGACACCTGGGTGCTGAAGGCACGATGGGGATCGCCCGTTGGGCAGGCATTGTTCATTGGTACCAAAGCAGAGCGGCCCCCTAGGCTGATCGCATGGAACGACTGTCCAATCCGCAGCAGGCCATCCTTCAGCAAATTGTTGAGCATGCCGGGAATCTCGCATCCGTGTTGGAGTCTCAGTTCACTTGCTGCACAAGTAAACCCATGGAGGGTTGCGGAGAGTGCTTCGAGATTGAGGTTACGGGAGATGTTCCGCGCCTTCCGGAGGGTACTGAATGCCCGCTTGGCTTTGCCGTCCTCGAAGGTACCGGCGCCCTCTCCATAGAACTCTGGCATGAAGACGGACTGGTCAACGGGTTGGAGGTCAACTCATACATTCACCCTCATGCGGCGCTGACCGATCTCGTGATCGTGGACTAGATTTTCTCTCAATTCGTTATTGAAGATCCTGCCCAAACCGGGGGATTCCCCAAGAAGACCTTGAGGACACGATTTCAAAGCGTAACCTCTACGGGAACGTTTTCGGGGACCGAGTGACGGCAAGATCATGGTGTGTGCCATGCCCGCCCGTGGCGGTATCGCGTTGCTATTCCCGGCAGACCGGCGGGTGTGAGGTCCACGACGTCGAAGACTCCGTGCTCGTGGGGAGGTAAGAACTCGGGTTCGGCCCACTGTGGCACCCCTGCGTCCGCGGTTTCCAATTCTTGGGCCGGATCGACGCTTGGACTTGCTGCTTCCATCACGTTACCGGTCCTCTGGACTGGGATCCCGCCGAATGCGTGCCCGGCGAAGGCGAGAAGCCCCGTACGGGCCTCGGGAGGCTCGGTCTCTCGGGAAGGCAGCATGGAGCTCTTGTCCCATAACCAGGCAGCGCGGGCAAGGGAGCGAAACGTATCGTGGTCCAGGGAATTGACAGCATCAATCCCGTGCACCGGGCAGTAGTCACTGGCCGGGATGCTGTCGGCGCTCCATTCCTCCTCCTCGCCGTCAATGTCGCGGCGTTGAGCTTCCGAGCGGCAGAAGCAACCAGGCGCATCGCCTTCTTCCGGGTCGATGCCGTTGCCATACGACGGATCCAGGCCCGGCGCCCAGACCGGTCCCCCGGCACAGGGCACCGTCCAAACCGTTTGGCGTGCCTGCCAGTGCGCCCACCACCGCCAAAGGTTCTTGCCCCCCGCAATCACTGTCAGCGCCGTCGCCGGACCGGCAAACTCAGCGACGATGGGTTCGAAGGAACCTCCATCCGATGGCGGGACCTGGTTTACCGCGATGGACCACTGAACCGCGAACCAGCCCCACAGCACAACCGACAAGCCGGCCAGTCCCGCGGTGACCCAGCGTCCCTGGATCAGGGCACGGCGTTCGGCCGAGAGCGCGTTCGGTCCCACCTGCACCGTCGAGCCGTCTTTCAGTCGTTCCGCGAGCTGCCTGATTGCTCTCAGCTGCCGGGACGAGGACCTGGCCTCAGCCACAGCCAACACAAACGCCCCCACGGCCCCAACTGCCCAGACGGGAGCAGACGCAGCCCCTAGAGCGCTATGCAGTCCCGCGCAAACTGTCAGAAGAATGACCAGTCCGAAGGCACTCGCCCTACCCAATGCCCACCCCAGTAGTGCAAACAGTGCCGCTCCAGCCGCCGCAACAGCACCGACGACATTGATCGGGACGAGCGATTCCTCCCAGGAGAGCGCCGGTTCCTCCCATCCCCGATCAACCACGAAGGCGAGAGCAATGGTGACCAAGCCGGTCAGCCATGCCGCCAAAGCGGGCCGGAACGCGGAACGTCGCCTGGGCAAGCCGATCCAATCTGACTTGCTTGGGCGGACCAGATCTCGGACGTTTTCCATGGCATTATCCTGCCCGGTCACCGCCCCGTTCCACGAACCCTGACCGGGCAATCGGAGGGTCCTAAAGGGATCCCTCCGCGTACCAGCTTTGGGACGAGGATAAAGTGATCGCATGAAAGCGCCGACTGAAAGTTGTCTTGAGCAGGTACGAGCGTGATCGAACTTCCCACTCTCATTGCCGCACTGTCGAGCGTCCTTCCTCCCCATGTATCAATGACGCAGCGGCCAGACCCGATGTATCCGCAGGACGTTCTCCTCGAGTGGAGACCGAAATCCGAAGGGGCCAGCATCCTCGATGTTGGTTGGGAAGCAGACGGCGGCGACATCCAGATCGCCTTCGGCACCCGATACTTCGATCTACATCCGCCGAAGAAGGGTGCACCAGATGAGCGGCTCGATACCATCCTCGAGTACGCCGAAGCCATTTCTTTGGGTCGGCTCGTCACCTTCAGCGAAACAGAAGGGAGACGGCGAGTGGAGACGACCGTCTTTGGCTGTCGATCCGGCCCGCGCTTCTACAGAGCTCATGGAAGAGCAACGGGCGAACCCGACATCTACCTTCCTTACGCGCCATGGTGATGGAGAACGTCCGGTTGAGGATGCCCAAAGGGGCTATAACGCTGCGCGGCGGAGAGGAAGTAGGCGTTGATGGAGGACCAAGGCATAAATCCTGTACCTCGAAGCTGGCCCGAAAAGGCTCAGGACCTGAATCTCGATGTCCTTGTCCTGATACCGGTCCTCACAGCGGTGTTTCAGACCTTGCAGGACCCCATGGGGTTCTGGCCAGCTGTCGCCATCGTCGCTCTCATTTTTGTTGTCATGGTCTTGCTCCTCGGACTGCTTATAGCGCCGATAAGAAGAAAACGGATGGCACTGGATGCAGAACACGGAGTTTTCGAGTGCACTCATCGAGAAAGGGGATCACCGCTTAGACGTAAGTGGGCCACTGGATACGCGAAAGCCGAACCCGGGAGACTTCTATTCCAAGCAAAGACAGGAATTACAGGTTCTCTAGCAGGTCCATTGGTCACCTATACAGAACTCGACGTGGTCAGCCAGCCGACGAAAGCGCCATGGGGTATTTTTCCACGTGGAAGAGTAATTGAGTTGAGTACAGACAAAGGGACCGTGGAGCTGGCTGCTTCCGCATCAAGCATGGATCTGCTAATCAAACGATGCCCTTAGTGATGGTTGAAAAGCCCGTCCTACCCCGGCCTTACTGAACTTCTCGTGGACCCCAACTTGTCTACAGGAACATCACTCCGGCCGCCGCAAGGCTGACGCCGGACGCAGCGACTTGCGGCGTTCCTAATCACTCTCCGAACTCACGAAAGAGGAGGTGTTCTCCAGGAACCGCCCCGCCTGACGAAACTGCCAGACGACGGCGACATATCCGGCGAGAAATAGCCCGAGACACAGAATGAAGACGACAATGAGGGCACCGCTGGCCCGTGAGTTCAGGATCTGCGCTGCGAGCAAAAGCAGATAACTCGGACCTATCAGCAGGAAAAGCGCAAGGGACTGACGGGCCTGAACAGCGGCTCCCCGAGTAACTGTCAACTGCTCCTGCACGGGGGTTATCCGCCCGCTGATCTGCCTACTGACGGTCTTTTGTTCCTGCTTGTTCAGCCAGCTCACTGCTGCGGTCCGTTGCGGACGAACTTGGGGTTTAACCCTTTTGCGCGCATAAATGAAACCGGCGACCCCTGTGCCTAGCGAAGCGAGGAGAAGGCCCATGAGCAGATGGGTAGGCCATTCTTCCCGGAAATTTCCGAAAATGAGGAGTGAAATGAGGAAACCGATCCCGGTAAGAAGAAGGACGCCCACGGGAAAGTGGAAAAGGAAATATGTGCGAAGAGCCCGGCTGATTCCGTAGTCAGTGATCCCCTCAGCGACACCCGCGGCCGTGGCCCAGCGATCCGCCGTTTCAGCATCAGCATCAGTCACCGTGACCATCCCATGAACAAAGAACCCCGCAGTACTTGTAGATCCAACGGTGCGCTGCGGATAAGGACTTGTCTATAGGAACATCTCCGCAGGCCGCGATGACGCTGCCGCGGGCGCAGCCACGTCCAGCCAAACCCGCAGGAACTGCCACTACTGTGAAAGGACACAAGCAGTCCTACAGCAGGCAAGGAACCCCCGTGGCCGACGAGATCTGCATGACCGAGGACGATACCGTCACCCCCGGCCCGAGCCCAATCGAAGACTTCCTGGAGCTGCGCCTGCTCACCGCTGGCCCGCCTACCGGCCCCGTAGACTTTCCCCTGAAGGACTACCGGCTCGACGAGCCGTAACCAATGCAGCGCTGCCGCTGCAAACCAGATTTCCTAATTCTGTATTAGCGGCTCCATTTGAGCTTTCGAAGCCGCCGCCGTGACGGGTTTCCAGAGACCGGGCGCCAGTGGACTCCTGCAGATTTCCTGTCCCTGGGGGCCTCGCAAAAGAATGGCTACCAGTTGGCCGGGGCTTCTAGGCGGGTCAGTTTGGGGAACCCTCATCGGGTTTGAGGCCAGCCGCAGACGACGTAACTCCTTGAGTCAACGAACTCTCTGGATTCGGCTAGGTGCCTTGCTTGGAAGACGTACCGACCAGCCCATCCGTGCAATTGTTTTCCCTGAGTCTGCGAGACGCCACGCTGATTCTTTAATCTGCTCATCGCGCAGCCAATCAAGGCGTTCCACCGGCCGCTGAAGTTGGCGAAGTAGCCAGGCGGCAGCGAACGTACCGTACGTTTCCGGCGCCTCGACCAGGCCGATTACAGTGAGTCCGTCGCCGTCGTACACGTGGTTGTCAAGGACATGAGAATCGCCCCATTCACCTTCCAGAGCTCGGCCGTAGGGGCCTTCGTTCCAGTAGCCGATCTGAAGCGTACAGGTGCCGCGCGGGACGTCGATTCCGGGAACGTTGAGAGTTACGACTATGGGTTTCATGCGGGCGAGCACCGTGAACGAGCCGAGCTGGACGTCGGGAATGGACCACGCGGAAATTCCGCGGGCGATTCCGCTAAGGAATTTCGCCTCTTCGGGCGTGCGGGGTGGATCTCCGTCAAGCTGTCCCTGAGCCATCATGCTGAGAGCCTAATCCAGTTGGGTGGACGAACATCTACTGGGCGTGAAAGGAAATTAGCCAGTGGCCGTACGAAGGACGAACCCTCAACGCGACACTTTCCGTACCGGCCTAGGCTTTTCGCAGGGAAAGCTACGTATTCCGGTTGTACGGTTCCACGCCATGTTCCAACTCCACCCAGAGCCGATCACGGTCGGGGCCGGTAACGGCTGTTGCGTCGAGCCTGAAGTCGAGGTGGGTTTGAGGATGGGAGGTGACAAAGTACCCGCCCCGCAGTTCCTCCGCAGCGGGCCAGTCGGGACCGTAGTCCTCTTCTAGGTATTCGTGCTTCCCATCGAGCCAGTGCACTTGCGTCCACATCCGCTCCTGCTTCAACCAGAAGACGGGGAACGACCGCATAGGCATGACACCGGTGGTAACCCATCCCATAGCTTCGCCGTTCAGCGACAGTTCCCACACCCCATCTCGAAAAGCATCCAGACACGGGTCCTTCGGCCAGTCCTCTTCATCGAACCATTTGTCTAGCCATGCCATAGGCCAGTTGTAGCAGCCCACGCCCCGAGCGACCAAGCACCGCGAACGGCCCTGCAATGCGGCGCAAGCCGAACCCTCAACGAATCAGGAGGTCCGCCAGTGGCCAGGAACGAGCAGGTCGTGAGCTGTGAAGCCTTTAGTCCATGACTTCAATCCTGGCTTTAACACCCTCGGCTTTTACGCCCGCCCGGAGGATTCTTACAAGCCGTTCATCATCGTCGCCCATGAAGTACAAGTCGAAGCTTGCTTCACCAACGCCATCACCGTCATACACGCCGGCATTCTGCGCGCTCACTCGCTGTTCAAGACTGTCAGCCCGGCGCTGATAGGCCGTTCGCTCCGCTTCTGTTCCGAACTCGGACGATAGAGGGAGATGCACAACCACCTGGGCGTCGAAGGCGGGACCAGCCTGCGTACGCTCCAGCTTTCGCATCATGTAATAGATCTGGCCCGCCGTGCCAAGGACTCCCAAAGCGAGCAGTGATCCGCCCCATCCCCGCGATCCGGTCAAGAGCAGAACGATTCCGGCCAACAGCGGCAGAGGTGGCCACCATAAACCGCTGAACCACAAGAAACCCAACAAGTCCGCCTCCATCTGCAACAGGAACTGAAGAAGTGTAGCCGGAACCCTCAATGGACAAATTAGGTGAGACGGTCAGTCGCACACCCTTCGTCGAATTGTTTCTGCTCTTTCATCGGGCCAAGACGGCCCCCTACAAGGGCCAGGTTGCGTCTGGAGGGACCATCCTAGGCAATGCCATGGGTTGACTACGGGTTCGCCCTCCGCCGATTTCTCGCCCTGAGTATCGTCCAAAGGGCGGCGGCTATGGCCAGGAGCATAACTGCAATCGGCAGCAGGAGTGGCAGCGCGAAGATGTTACCGGCCGCTCCGGCGATACCGGCGATGCACCCGAGACTGATTCCAATAATTGCTAGGACAATGGCGGTTCTCTTCCAGGCTCTGGCGTCACGGTCGCTTAGATCTGGTGCCTTGAATAGAGGAGGGCCTTCCGGTTCGTGCAGATGAGCAACAAACAAAGCCAGGAGCATTTGGACCAACGGTTGCACCAGCGGGGAGTCTTGATCCGGCTGTGCTGCGAGGATGGCGATGACCGCGATCGTGATGGCCACGGCCACAACGACGCTGAGGACGATGAAATACTTCCAACGTCGTCGGGTTAGGAGCAGCCTGCCGGATTTGGTCTTTCCGCCCAGGATCATGGCGGCCCAGAGAAGCAGGATGGCGCACAGCAGGCTCCCGCTGATCCTGAACCAAAGCTCGATCTCCGGGCGCCAGATCAAAAAAAGCGAAGCTATGGCGAGGGCGATGACTACCAGAGCGACAGGGATCCGGAGCCTGGCGTCAGTGTCTATAGATGCCATGGGCTAAGTGCATTCTTGGGTTGTGCTCTTGTCAATAGGCGCGAGGGCTGGCCTGAGCGGTGCTCCGAGTGCTGTGGATGGGCCATCTCTCAAGGTCTGATATACAACAGAAAGGTCGCAGCGAGGAAGCAACAAACAGACAGAAAGAATGGAATCATCATGAGTTTTTGTTTGCTGCTATATGGCTCGCCCTTGGGCGCCGGGTTTTTCATCAGGTAGACCATGGTTATCGAGCCCAGAAGGACGCTCACCATTATCAACAGGTTCGACAAGTACATGTCACACCACCTAGGCAACTGCTTTGGGCCGCCGGGGGAAGAGTCAGCATGTGCCCGCCATCCTATCCGGCAACGGGACTGTCGGCGCCACCAGCATCATGGCAAGGGTCAACCAACGGTCAGGCTAAGCACGATGGCCAGCACTCCAAGGCAAAGGATGGCAACACCGATGAAGACAACAAACTTGGAACCCGGGGGCGTGCTGGTGATAGTCGGTGGTGTGCGGCCGGCGGCTTCGTAACGTTGGGCCGTGGTGTCGTACCGCTTCTGAATCACGGCCGCGGCTGCTGAACGGAATGAAAGTACCGTCGCGCCCAAAAGAATAAAGACAATACCCAGGACAAGTGCTGCAATCTGGAAAGGTGTCATCGACGTATCTCCTTACCAATTGAGATTCAGGAATGAAGCAACAATCAAACCTAGACCCATAAGGACTGCCACAACCCCAACGGAGGCCACTCGGCCTGGAGTAGAATTACGGGCAGTCTGCTCACCATACTTACCAAAGCCGGCACGCTGGGCATCAGCATTGGTTCTGGCTATGCCGCTCCTTTTGACTAATATCCCAATTCCTATTGCCAGGCTAAGCACGCCACCCAATAGAGCCGGCCAGAAAATGGTCATGTCGTTTCCCTAGGATGCTAGCGGCTACTGCATTGCGAGTGAGCCTACTGCCCCATGTGACTGGAGTAAATGGCGACGCAAGCACGGTGCACCGCCTCATAAGGGTGCCGCGTTTCATGCCCCGGACGAGGGCGCCCAAACCTCGACGCTACTTTCGTCCAGTCAGGGAACAGCCTCAGCCTGCGTAGACGTCGTAGGAGAATGTACGGGCAGCCACCGACGCCGGCGGCGGAATCCGATGTTCCTGTTCTGGTCATTTCTCCCCCAACTACTGGCAGCCGGTGCCGCCGCTAATTCACCTAAAGCATGCGGAAGGTTGACGTACAAGTAGTACGGGCTTGGCAACACTGAGCCCTCACGGGGAACCAGTAATCGACGGAGAACACGAAGTCCTCAGCGACCATCAGGCAACTTTGATCTAAGTTCTTCTGCACGGGATGCGAGAGCCTGACGCTGGTCTCGGGTGAATCTTCTAGCCTGCAGGTCGAGGACTGCCCGGCTGCCCAGCTCTCCCACACCCAACAGCTGACCCAGCCGACGGATTGCTTCGTCCCGGCCCTCTGAATCCTCGATCGTCTGGAAGACCTCGTTACGCCGATCCATCGCCTGTACCAGGGCATAGAGGATCATCAATTCTTGCCTGGTCTGCCGCTCATCCTCATCCATGCGGCGATTCTTGCACGACGGAAGTCATTGGGCATTGCGTCCAGTTGAGGATCGTTTACTGGGCACCTTACGACAGCGAACTGTCTCGCCGGAGCGCGGGCCATGCAAACGCCGCAGCTCGTTTCGCGATGTGCAATTATCCGAGGCTCTCGAACACCAGCGTTGCCTGGATGCGGTCGCCGCCGCCGATCATTCCCTTACTCCCACTGCTCGCGGTGGTTATCGTGTGAAGTCGGTAGCCCTTCGCGGCCTGATCGTTGATGGCTTTCTCCAAGGAGGTCAGGTTGCCCGAACCAGTTCCCCACAGTTTCTCTTTGAGGATCACTTGCAGGACGACATACTGCTGCATGACAAGACTTCCTTCCGTTGCTGGCCAATTGGGGGCAATGCTACTCGATGCGGCGGGGGCGCTCCTCCGGTCACCACTGATGGCAGGATGGTTCCCGTGGCGAAGACAAGGCGCGATGCGGCTCCGAATCAGGAGTGGGTGCTGATGTACCGGGGCGGCCTCACCCAGGCACGGATCGCCGAGCTCGTTAGAGCCCCTGCCTCGACGGTCCGGTATCACCTTCGTATTGCCGCCGCTGCGGATCCAGGACTGCGCCCCGCGCACGAAGCGGCTGCAGTCAGGAAAACCATGGTCACTGCCCAAGGCCTGGAGCGAATGCAGCAGCTGGTGGCCATGGTTCAGGAGACGGGACGCTACCCGTCCACGAACGCAGAGAGCACTTCCGAACGCACCTTGGCCTCATGGCTTCAGCGGCGGCGTGAGGATGCGCGGGCCGGGACACTGCCGCCGGCCTTCAGGGAGGGCCTGGCAGTCCTTCCGGGCTGGGAAGGCAAGCCCCGTGCCGAAGCCGACGAGGAAAGATGGCAGGTGCGGCTTACGGCCCTAGTCGCCTATAGGGCAGCGGGCAATGACTGGCCACGGCACAAAGCATTCATCACCGGCGAAGAGCACGACCTGGGCGTCTGGCTGCACACCCAGCGGTACAAGGCCCGCCGCGGGGACCTCGATCCCCAGAAGACCGACGCCCTGGACGCCGCCGTCCCCGGCTGGCGGACAGGCAGGCCGCGCGGCCGGCGGGCCGGAAGCCACACATCCTGACAGCGTCGTGCCGCGGTTTTTCTCTGAACCGGCATTCGGCCGCGGCGGCAGCACCGAGAGCAATGGAAGCCGTTTGGGGCACGAACAGACCCTACCTGCGGACGGTGGCCGCAGGTAGAACGATGGACACACCCGAGTAAGGCAGGAGAGCGCATTCTCTTTAAGAGTCGACCACGGTGGGAGGGGTCTAGGCTGGGGCAGCTTTCCGGTTCCTGCCTTGGTAGAGGCGGCGGTAGCTTGAGGGTGTGGTGCTAAGTTTCCGGGTGAAGTGGAGCCGGAAATTTGCTGTTGTGCCCAGACCAGTCCTGGTGGCAACTGCCTGCACCGTCAGGTCGGTGGTTTCCAGGAGCCTGCACGCTTCGTCTACGCGTTGATCGTTTAGCCATCTCAAAGGTGTCATTCCTGCTTCGGCCGTAAATTTCCGGATGAAGCTCCTGGATGCCCAGCCGGCATGGGCGGCCATATCGTTCACTGTGAGCGGTTCAGCGAGGTTCTGCCTCGCCCAGGCGCAGGTGTCGGCGAAGATCGCCAAGGGGGCAGCGACCGCTCGTTCCATGAACTGGACTTGGCCTCCTTCCCTGTGGGGGGCCACTACCATCCGTCGTGCAATGCTGTTAGCCGCTTCGGTTCCGTAGTCCTTGCGGACCAGGTGCAGACATAGGTCTATGCCTGCCGCGACCCCGGCGCTGGTGCTGACGCTGCCTTGGTCTATGTATAGGACGTCTGCGTCGACGTCGACGCCCGGGTACAGGGTTTGAAGGCGTTCGGCGTTTCTCCAGTGGGTGGTTGCCCGCTTGCCGTCCAGGAGACCGGCGGCAGCGAGGGCGAAGGCGCCCGTGCATACCGACACCACGCGGGTTCCGCTGGCTGCTGCCTGACGCAGGGCCTCGCAGACCTCGGCGGGTGGATCGTGGAGCGGGGCGTAGCCGGGCACCACGACTGTGTCCGCGGACAGGAGGGCGTCCAAACCATCGAGGGCTTGGATGGAATACCCGGAGGTCGTCGGCACCAGGCCGGGCTGGGCTGTGCAAACCGTGAAGGAGTACCGTCCCCGTTCATCCTCGTGGCCGAAAACCTGCGCCGGAATGGCAAGGTCGAAAGCGACCACGTCCGGCAGTGCCAGCGCGACGACTCGGTGCATAGGCCCACTGTAATCAGTAATGGCACCAGGTGGGCAGAATCCTTTCCATACAGGGCATTTTTACCGCGCCTTTCCATTGCCGGTGAATGACAGCATGGGCGCATGACAATCTTTCCGCCGGAACATGAAATGACGGCCACCGCTCCCACGAGGCCCACGTCCAAGGGCCAGGACCGTCAGCCCGGCCCTGATCCTTCGCAGAATGGACACCTCGGCTGGATAGTGGCCGGCTCGTTGGTTGCAGGGGTCCTCTCTGCACTTCTGCTGGCCGGCGCCCCGTACATTCCGGCTACTGAGAGCGGCGTGACCGGCGCCATCCTGCTGGGGCTTGCGCTGGGATGGGCCATGGTTGCGGTGCTGTCGGTGAGGTTCACGGATCAACCGCAGAGGTGGGCCGTTGCTCCGGCTCTTTTCATGGGCCTGGGCGGCGTCCTTCTGGTGGCGTTCGGCTCCCCAATGCAGGAGGCGCTCACCTGGGTATGGCCCCCCGTCTTGCTGATGTTAGCGATATGGATGGTCGTCAGGGCTCATCGGCAGCTTCGCAGTCGGAGCGGTCACGTGCTGCTTTACCTAGTGATCGCGATGCTGGTTCTGTCTTCGCTTGGTAGCGGCTTCGAAACAGTGCGCGAAGCGGCGAACCCAGTGGCCTCCCCAGAGCAGGGCCAGTTGATCGACGTAGGCGGACACCGCCTGTACCTGAACTGCACCGGCTCAGGCAGCCCTACCGTCGTAATCGAACCGGGCGCCGGCCTCATGTCCTCTGACCTCGCTTTGATCGCACCGGCCGTTGCCCGTGACACCCGGGTGTGCGTCTATGACCGGGCAGGACGTGGGTGGAGCGATCCGGCGAACACTCAGAACGCGCCCCAGGACGGCGCGCAGATCGCGACCGATCTCCACACATTGCTGCAGCGCGGAAACGTTCCGGGACCGTACGTGCTGGCGGGGCATTCGTTCGGCGGTCTCTACGCACTCACTTTCGCTGCCCGCTATCCCCAGGATGCAGCCGGATTGGTTTTGGTGGACTCGACTGCACCGGCATCGGACCCGGAATCAGCACCAGGTTCGGACTCTGAGGACACGATGAACCGTGTCTCCGCACTGGTAGCCGGCGCAGCACGACTTGGCCTCGGCCGGTTGCTAGGCGTGGCACCCAGCCACCTCCGGAGCACCGTTGACGAGTACATCCGAGCCGGCTCCTCGGCGCAGCAGGCTGCCGCTCTAAGGAGCTTCAGTGACAAGCCGCTGCTCGTCCTGACAGCAGGCAGTGGGAGCCAGCCCGGCTGGGCCGCATTGCAGGAAGCCCTCGCCTCAATCTCGACCAACAGCCTGCACCGTGTCATCAACGGATCCACCCATGCGTCATTAATCACCGACCAAGAGGACGCGGCCGCGACCACTCAGGGGATCCTCGACGTCGTCTCCGCCCTGCGGTCTACAAGCCCGCTCACCCCACAGGACCCAGGCCGGTGACTCCCTCGTCGAGGGAAAGCGGCACCTCCTCGAGGCCGAGGTTTCCGTCTTTCACCGCTGGCTGGAACAGGCCTGGGCATGCCCACGTAAAGTGGGATGGATTTCACGCAGCCTCTAAAGGAGGGCGCAGGTGAGCAAGGACAGTGAGCGCATGGCCAGCAATGGAAACGTCACAGGCCAGCAACTGGACCGCAGCCAGTATGTTCTGGAGTTCAGTGACACTTTTGAGGGACCCGATCTGGACAGCACCAAATGGATTCCGAGCTACCTCCCGCAATGGAGCAATTCAGAACTAGCACGCGCCAGGTATCACCTGGATTCCGGAATGCTGGCCCTGATGATCGAAGAGGACCAGCCTCCCTGGTCCCCCGAACACAATGGTGGTCTTCGCGTTTCCAACCTTCAAACCGGGGTCTTCTCTGGGCCGCTGGGGAGCACCATCGGCCAGCACAAGTTCACAAAGGGGCTTAGGGTCTCCGAGGCCCAGAAAGAGCAGCGCCTGTACACCCCGCACTACGGACTTATTGAAGCCCGCGTTGCTGCCATCGCCGACCCCTCCTGCATGGTGGCCCTGTGGATGATCGGCTTTGAAGACGCCCCGGAACAATCGGCCGAAATATGCATCTTCGAAATTTTCGGCTCCGACATTGGCCCTAACACTGCAACAACCGGACTCGGAATACATCCGTTCGGCGACCCACTCCTGCACGATGAGTTCCTGAAAATCCAGCTAGCTGCCGATGTAACCGACTTCCACACCTACAGTGCTGACTGGACCCCGGACTGCGTCAACTTCTACTTCGACGATCAATTCGTTGCCAAAGTCGAGCAGTCCCCCAAGTACCCGATGCAGCTCATGCTCAATGTCTACGAGTTCGAAGGCGGGCCCCCCTCCCCTTATCCAAAAAGGTTCCTTGTCGACTGGGTCCGCGGTTACCGGCAGGCAGAGGCTTCTGGGGCACGGACTTAGGGCTATTGTGGCGGTCATTCGATGGCGATACGTTGAGCCAGCGAGCAAGCAACCAGCAGCCCTAGCGGGCTTCCTACCGAATGAGGATCGCCCGTGAAAACCACCAGCAAAGCGCCCCATGTTCCCGGTCCGCGGCCCCAGACGCTCAACCGCTGGATTGTGCCTGCGGCCCTGATCTTCCTCGCCCTCATCCCCCTGATCGCGGGAGGAGCCCGCCTCGGCGAGCTGGCCGGCGGCGCCGAGATCACGCCGCGGAACGAGAGGTTTTTCGACTCACCCATCCCGGTGGTGGCCCATGTCCTGAGCGTGACTGTCTATTCCCTCTTGGGAGCTTTTCAGTTTGCTCCGTCGCTTCGCCGGGGCAGACGCTCCTGGCACCGGGCGGCCGGCCGCCTCCTGATACCCGCCGGGCTGCTCACCGCCCTAACGGGGTTGTGGATGGCGCTTTTCTACGCGCTGCCACCCAGCGACGGGCTCTTCCTTCTCATCCTGAGGCTGGTTTTCGGCACCTCAATGACGGCCAGCATCGTCCTGGGGATCCTGGCCCTCAGGCATCGGGACTTCGCCCGGCACGGCGCCTGGATGACACGCGCCTACGCGATAGGAGTCGCAGCCGGCACCCAGGCCCTGATCCTCATCGTCCCGGAACTCGTGTCCGGACCCCCCGATGTCACCCTCCGTGCTCTCCTCATGGGGGCCGCCTGGATTATCAACCTGGCCGTCGCCGAATACGTCATCCACCGCCGCCGGCTCCCGGCACGCGCCTCCCGCCGATCGGGCACCACCGCGACAACCAGCCAGGGGTTGTCACGGTGAGGGCCGCAGTGTATCGGCAGTACGGCCCTGCTGAGGTTGTCGGCCTTGAAGAGGCCGCCAAACCATCACCGGCAGCTGGGCAAGTGCTTGTGAGAGTTCATGCGAGCACCGTCAGCGCCGCAGACCATCGCGCCCGGACACGCGACGTTCCCCGCGGCCTGCTGATCCCCACCGCCCTTGCCCTTGGAGTGTTCAGGCCGCGAAAACACATCCTGGGCATGGACGCCGCCGGCGTCATCGGGGCAGTGGGTCCATGCGTCACCGCCTTCGCGCCCGGCGACGAGGTGATTACGTGGCTGGGAGCCAGGTTCGGCGGGCATGCCGAGTACGTGGCAGTTCCCCACGACGGTCCGATCACCGCAAAGCCGCGCAATATGGGCTTCGAGGAGGCGGTGACCTTGGTTTTCGGCGGGCTCCCCGCCCTTGGTTTCCTGCGGCAGGCATCCCTCAAGCCCGGTGACGCAGTCCTGGTCAACGGCGCGTCCGGCGCCGTCGGCACCGCAGCAGTGCAGCTCGCCAAACACCTCGGGGCCGAGGTCACCGGCGTATGCAGTAGCAAGCACAAGGATCTGGTCCTGTCGTTGGGCGCAGACAACGTAATCGACTACACCACGCAGGACTTCGCCGCCGACGCCAGGACGTACAGCGTCATCATGGACTGCGTCGGCAACGCTCCCTTCGAACGGGTCAACAAGCTGATCAAACCCGGCGGGGCGCTGCTGCTGGTAGTTTCTGACCTCAAAGGAGCTCTGCTCGGCCCGGTCAGGACCCGGAGGAGCGGAAAGCTCATCACGGCCAAGGCCGCCAAACCCACCGCCGAGCACCTGTCGTTCCTCGTCACCCTGGCGGAAGCGGGCGGATACCAACCCGTCATCGACAGAACCTACGACCTCTCCAACATCGTTGAAGCCCACCGCTATGTGGATGCAGGACGAAAAGCGGGAAACGTCGTCGTCCGGGTGCCAGTCAGCTGACCAAAGGCATCGTTCCAACGAGTGAGTTGCCACAGAGAACGCGGCCCGTTCGCAGCCATGGTCTGCCTTGTCTTCGGCCCGACTCACCCCTGGTTTGCGCGGCATTTCGCGGCCTTGCGCCTGTGGGCATGGACTTCATGGTCCACGAATCAGAGGCATTTTGTGAGATGCAGCCTCTTGTCAGCTTGTGGCCCCGGTGCTATTAAATCTATGTCAGCGGATATAGATCCGGTCACTCGATGATCCAGGAGGTATGCCATGTTGATGAGCGATCCGTTCCGCCAGCTCGACCGGCTGACGCAGCAGGTGTTCGGCACGACCGCCCGTCCGGCCGCTATGCCCCTGGACGCCTGGCGTGAAGGCAACGAATTCGTGGTGGCGGTTGACCTGCCCGGCGTGGAAACCGAATCCATCGACGTGAATGTCGACCAGAACGTTCTGAGCATCCGCGCGGAATGCGCGCATAAAGCAGGCGACGGAGCCGACTACCTTGCTGCAGAGCGGCCCCACGGTGTCTTTAGCCGGCAGCTGATCCTGGGCGAAACGCTGGATACGGAGAACGTGAAAGCCGCCTACGACGCTGGCGTCCTTACGCTCCGCATCCCGGTGGCGGAGAAGGCGCAGCCGCGCAAGATTGAAATCGAGACCAAGGGCGGCCAGCAACAGATCAGCGCCTAACAGACCGGGACGGGATGCCCGTTACACGCTAATGCTGCCTATTGGGCGATTGGTATCGGTAACGCCACCGCGCCTTGTAGCGCACATGCAGCAGCAACGCACGGAACATCCCGCCCGGCGGTCCCCGGCCGTGAATGCGGCCGGGGAACCGTTCCATCGCCGCCACAACAGGACTCGGCGACGGCGGGCAGCTACACAAGCTCCGCCCGTGGCATCACGACCAGGAACACGTCATGCTTGCCGAGCATCAACACGACGCCCCACGCCAGCTACAGCAGCTCCACGTAGGCGATACTGTTCGGGCCGACGGGGCGGAGTTCAAAATCACCGCCACCGAACACCGCCGCGGCATTGTCCTGCTAGAACTTGAAGCGCCGGACGGGGAGCATGCGACTCTCATCGGAGTGCCCGGCGCCCCGCTCCCCTTCTAGGCACGCGCTCCCCTTCTGGGCTGGCTGGACCGTTACGTCGCCTGCCCGAGGCGGCTATGGCGTCAGTTCCCGTTCTGGGATTCGCCGTTTTCGTCTTGGGCCACGACCTGGTTTGCAATGAAGTCGACACGGTCGGCAGCTGTCAAAGTCTCATCGTTCTGAATCGCCTCGACATCCTCGCCGTCAACCGCTGACGGATCCGGATTTGCATCTGTCACCTTGATCACCCCTACATGAATCGTGCCGGTATATGAGCGCCCGTGCTACGAGACGTGCCGCGTTCATTCGACACCCCGCTGCGCGTGTCGCCATTGTATGCGGCAGGGCACCGCCCACCATGAGGAATTTCCAGGCGGATCGCCCGGGGCTGCCGCCACCAGCTGCAGCCACACTAGCACTGTGAATTTTCTATGGAGCAACGAGAACATCGTCCCTGGCGCGACGGTGAGCCACGGGAGCTCGTGGGCTAGGCCTACATGTGCACCCTGCAGCGGAACTCCCCCGCTTCGTTGAACGGATCGTTCGCACCGTCGCCATCCAGGACTACGATCTGGTCCTGGATGCCTCGCGGAGCCTGAAGACGAAATCGCGGCTGGTCGGGGCGCTAAGGATGAACCAGCTGTGCACCGAACTCGAGTTGGCCTTGGCGCTGGCTGACTGGGCGGCCGCAACAGACGTCGCACGGGACATCGAACTCCACCTTCCGCACCTGCTGAAAGCCCTCGTCAGGTGCCACATCTCAGGCACCGCACCCGGCGGCAGGGGGTTGCTCCAGACCGCCATGGCGTCCTGATCATGCCTCGGATCCGGAAGCTATCCGGCAACGGCAGGCCCTGTCCTCCGGCCCAGCTTCAATGGTGGCTCCCGCATGCCGCTGCCGGTAGGCTCCGGGCATGGGGTTCATTGGAGGGAAACCGGTCCGCGGCATGATGTTGGTGGTCTTCACCGTCTCGGCAGCTGTCTTGAGTGCCTGTGCGTACACGGACGACGAGGCGGGCACTTCGGCTGCCCCGTCGGCATCAACTTCCCGGCCAGCCCCGCCCCGCCCGCCGACGGCCGATCCCGCCCTTGCCAGGGAACAGGCAGGCAACCAGGCGCAGCTAGACCGGATCCTTGGCCCCAGGCCCTCCGACCTTGTGTTGGGCGGCTCGGGTGGACTTAGTGGCGACGGGCACCGCGCCTCGCTGCCTGGCCTGTCAAAGGGAAGCTACCTGGTCACCTCTTCATGCGTAGGTGTCACAAATGCGGCCCTCCTCATCGCGCAGCCTGACCGTCGCGGAGGAACAAACTACGAACTCGAACTTAAGTGCGGAAGAACCGGGGGCATGATCGTAAAGCTGGAGACAGGCCCGGTCTTCGCCCATCTCGTACCCACAACCACAGAAGAGAGCCGTGCATCCGTCGCCGGCTTCTGGATGGTCCCGGCACCATAGACGGAGTCACACCCGCCAGGCACTGTCAGAAAGGAGACACTCATGCACTTCAAACAACTTTTTCGCCGCAGGACTAAAGCCCCAGGCATGCCCGCAACCGAGCCCGCAGGCACGTGCGAGGCCACCCAGCTGGCGCAGAGCGAGGACCTGCAGGAGGCCTGGGCTGAACTGACCGCAGCCGCCAAAGGCTCCAAGGTGATGAACTTCCACGCCTGCACCCATTCCGGGGTGCCGTGGGGCCAGGACCCAGCAGCTGTCCGTCTTCTGGCCGCCATACTGCGTGAACACCCGGCGGACGCCGGTGAATGACATGGGCCCCAACATCTATCTGGCGGCCGTTGCTTGCTTCATCTTGGCCGCGGCATGCTCCGCAGTCGGGGTAACCATCCGGCAGAAGCAACGGGGCCAGCCCACCCGGAATGCCCGGCTGGACGCGGCCAGGTTCCGGTTCGCAATGCTGTCAGGGGCGGTGTTCAGCCTGTCCGGAGCAGCCCTGATGTTCAGTACCCTTCTTCCCTAAGGTCAAGGATCATGAGCGTCAATAAAGAAGAAGGTGGCTGGCGCGCGCTGGTGCGGCGTTCGCCCAACTGGCTGATCGTCGTTGCGATCGCCGTCGTGTACACCGCCCTGATTCTGGGCATGGATTTCCTCAAGGGCGAGGAGATCGAGCCCGAGAAGGCCGCCCTCACAGCCGTCCTCGGACTGGGTCTCGGCTGCTTCGCCATCTGGATCAACCGCTGGAAACAGGCCCGGGACCGCAGGCAACCGCAAGGAGCGCCCACGGCAACAAATGTTCAGCAGGCCATTTCCAGTGGCCAGCTGCCCGAACATGCCACTGCCGAAGAGTGGCTCCCCGAGTTGCAGAAGATCGTTCGGCAGGAGAGGCACTGGGCCTGGGGTGGACCGCTCTTCTTCGGCCTGTTCACTGCCATGGGGATCTTCCTCATCTTCGATGACCCAGCACATCCCTGGTTCGGCGTCTTCGTCTCGGCCTGCTTCTTGGGAGCTGCCGTCTGGTACCCGATCTGGGTACGGCGCCGGCGCGCCAGGATAAATGGACTGATTGCCGACCTCGTGAACAAACCTCCAGAGCCAGCGACGTGAAACTGCTGGGAAACGCCGGCCCGGCGGTCACTCATCCTCCGGCCCGGAAGCGTCTCTGAACGTGGTGGCAAAGTCGCCGGCGGCGAACCCCGGAGCGGCACGGCGCAGGAGTCCGATCAGGTGCTAATGGTTCGGGATCATGAGGAGAAGCGTAGCCGCATTCCGAAGCTATGGATCGCGCATGATCCCGGTTATGGCTCGGATCTGGTCCAGACGCTTCTGGTAGTAGGCCGCGGTCAGGATGCTCAAAAGAGAGATGGCCAGCGATCCCCATGCGCTCAGCGGAACGCGGCTTTCGGACTGATGCTCGGAGATGGTCAGGGACGCGTTGCCGAGGTTGAGGATGGCAAAGAAGATCATCCAGGAGCGTGCGTAGCTGAGGTCTTCCTTGCTGAGTGCCTTGGGTTTACGCCACCTGACCATGCCGTGACTGTAGCAGTCGGAACACGGCTACCCTATGGCTATGGCCACGGGGGCAGGCAACGACGGCAACAAGTACGAGTGGCAGTCCTGGCCGCCGGATTCGCTCGAGGGCATGCCGCCGAAACGCAGGCGCCTGGCAGGCTGGGCGTTGTTCTGGTTCATACTGTTGGGCTCCGTCGTGGGGTACGGACTGGAGGGGCTGGGAGTTACTGAGCCGTGGCGTTCACTGCTGGTCGCCGCAATCATGGCCGCGATCTTCGTACCTCTCATCCGGGCAGCCGTGCTCGAAGCCCGCCAACTCCGCGCCGAAGGTGCCGACCTGCCTTCGATCCAAGTCACCCGCAAAGTACTGATCGTCACGGGCGCCCTGGCCGCGGTGACCTGGATCGTTTACGCCGTCGGGGCGATACAGGGCGAGCCGGGGTCGCTTGTGCTGCCGATCGCCTGCACCGTCTGGCTAGTCTTTCTGGTACGGCGGTGGCGAACGGGACCCTGAATGGGGATAGGGTTTTCGGTGACCTCGAAATGAAGATCAGGGGACCTTCTGCCTGCCTACGGGGCCGGCGAAAGTCAACGTGATTCGATGGGACCCATGACTACCGCTCCCCCGGCTTCCGTCACCCAGGGCCTGGCCAGGCTCTCGCGGGCCTTGGACGCGACCATCCCGGCCAGAACAGACACCAACCTTCTGGTCGCGACCTGGAACGTTCGGGCGTTCGGCGATGTCACCGCGAAATGGGCGGCCGGGCCAAGGGACTCCCCCAAACGGGACTGGCATGCGGTGGCGTGCATCGCCGAGGTCATCTCCCGGTTCGACGTCGTCGCCCTGCAGGAGGCCAGGCGCAGCACCAAGGCGCTGCGGTTCCTGCTCGAGCGGCTCGGCCCGGCCTGGCGGGTGATTGCCTCCGACGTCACCGAAGGTTCCGCTGGCAATGCGGAGCGCCTCGCCTTCCTGTACGACAGCGACCGGGTCCAGCCCTCCGGACTGGTCGGGGAAATCGTCCTGCCGGCCCTCGGGAGCGACCCGGCCCGGCAATTCGCCCGCACCCCATACTTCGCCGGTTTCAGCCGCAACGGTACGGAATTCACCCTCGCCTCCGTCCACGTCCTGTGGGGCAAGAACGCCGCCGAGCGGCTTCCCGAAGTCACAGCCTTCGCGCAGTGGATGCGGGCGTGGGCGGACCGGCCCAACGACTGGAACCACAACCTGATGGTCCTGGGTGACTTCAATTTGGACCGCATCGGCGACCCGCTCTACGAGGCCTTCGTCGCCACCGGGCTGTGGCCGCCCACGGAGCTGAACACGGTGCCGCGGACCATCTTCGACGACAGCGGAGCCAACAACTTCTACGACCAGATCGCCTGGTTTTCCGAACCCGACGGCACCCCGCTGCTGGACGGCATCACCTACAACCAGCGCGCCGGATCCTTCGACTTCATCCCGCACGTGATGACCGGGCTGACGAAGAACGAAATCTCCTGGCGGATTTCCGACCACTACCCGCTTTGGACCGAATTCCGGCTTACCGAGGGATAGCCTGGCCACTGCTTGTGCCGCCGTGCGGTGCTCTTTTCTACTGGCTACAGCGCCCGACCCCGACGGTCCCAATCAGCCCTAATAGCCTCTTCCTCGTCCCAGAAGCGGCCATCATGATGGCGAAGGTACAACAGGAACGCGAGATAGGTAACGGACAGGAATAGCAGGACGAGCGATAAGTAGTCCCCCAGATCCCAGACAATCCCCATTAGAAGATTCCCAACCACTATCACCAGCTGCAGCCCAGCGATGATCGACCACAGGACGAACTGAACGCGGAAGCCACCCCGGGTCATCCTCGGCTGCAGCCGCTTGCGCCCTTCAGCCTCTGCCATAAGCCGAGCGTAAGACATTGACAAAGCTCGGAACAGATCAGGCTGACTGTGGGCCCCCGAGCCGTTCTTCAAGCAGCTTCAAGGCGGCATCACCGGCCGCCAGATGCAGCACGCCCTCGTCCGTTTCCAAGGCGACGATGCTCCAGCCTCGCTTCACCTCCGCGGGCCTCTTGGCCGGCGGCTCTACCGGGCCCTTGAAGATGACATCGAAGAACGGCCTGATCGTACCGGCCGGGTCACCTTCACCGACAAGATCCGGCTGGAACCTGACCGTCCCGCGGCTCACTTCGGCGAACCCGGGCAGCCACAGGCGGCGGATGGAACCCGGGTGGGAATCCGGATAGCGGATAGCGCACTCGATGATTCCCCGTTCTGCATCATGTGCCAGACGTTCCTTCCGCTGCGGAGCCGCGAGCCGGGCAAGCAGGAAGGCGCCCAAACCAAAGGCACCGAAGGACATCGTCGTCGCCTCCCAAAACCCGAAGTTCTCACGGAGAAGGCTGGACGTCGACGTGGCCAGGAAGACCAGCAGCCCAAGGGACCGTGGCAGGATCTTTTCCCACCTGCCCCGCGGGGCAGGCCTGAGCGCCTCCCCTGCCATGCCTGCATCCTAGGCCCTACGGCAGAAAGCGGCATAGGCCCGACCCGTAAGCTTCCTTATCCCGCGGACTCCAGATGGAATTCGACACGGTACTTCATGAACCGGATGTTCCGGGCCATGGAAAGCGCGCGACGGATCTTCAGGTCATCCTCTTGGCGATGATGACGCCCTGGACGGACTGCCCGGATTCGAGCGGGGCCTCCTGGACGTAGCCCATGTAGCACTGGATCTGACCGACGACGGAGTCATTGGCTCGACCACGCTTCAGCTCGACGACCAGCAGCCGGCTGCGGTCCTTGCTGATCGCGAGGATGCCCATCGGACCGGTATCGGTCAGGTACTGCTGGCCGGTGGTTCTCATGGTCGCAGCCCATATGCTCGTAGTCGATGCAAGGGTGGTGCCGACGGGGACCCGGTCACGGAACCCCGCCACAGGCTCAGGCTTGGGTAAGGGTTTCCGCACGGCTGAGAAAACCCAGGCCCTGATGGAGTCGAAGCGCCCTGATCCCTCGCGTCGTCGCAACAACGAGCAGCCCGACAGGGAGATCTCTTTGCACAAGATGCTGGAAGGCGCCTATGAGCACGGGAACGGCCATTGGAAGGGGCGCGTCTACGTCGCGCAGAATAACGAAACCCAATTCAGGCAATACTGCCGGGTCGGGCTCCACGCTCCTTGCTGAGAGTTCGTAGAGTGGCCAGCCCGCAGCCGCCGTGACGATCGTGGCTGCTTCAATTACTTCGTCCCTGTACGCCACATCCCGGAAGGCTGCCACTGTCACCTGCGCTAGTCCATGACCCGAGTGTGTCAAAGTGTCGGTTAGCTCAAGAGCCCATTCAGCGGTATCCAACGTTGTCCTCGGATCTCAGTGGGGTAGAAAAACGACGATTTCGGATGGGCGCCTTGGCCCGGCCAGATATTAGTCGCCGCTACACACAGCGGATGGATGGGCTTTCACACCGGCTAATCTTCGGGGCCCCCGCCATCTTTCAACTCACCTGTGGCAATACGCTCGGCGGTGCGCCGGTACGCGTCAGTTATGAAGTCTTCGAGGTCGGTGGCCCCGATGCGCCACACTCCGCGGCCGCCGACCTGGATGCCCCGCAACTCGCCCGTTTTTAGCAGGGCCCGGATCTGGCTGTCGGAGACATTCAGCTCCTCCGCGGCCTGCTCGATGGTCAGGAAGCGGCGCTTCTTGTGTTCGTCGGTCACCGCTTCATCCTATGTGGGGTCTGCAGTGGCCCCAGGCCCAGAGCAAGCGCGTTACCCCGAAATGGCGCCCGTAGCCGAATATCGCGGTCGGAGTGGCCCGCGAAAGACGTTGTCAGCCCCTGGGGCTACACTTAATTATCGAACATATATTCGAATAAAGGTGTGTCATGGGCGTTGTTATTGGTCCCCGGGTGATAGATGCGGGTGCCTCGTTGTTGTCGGTGCTGGTCTCCCCGGTGCCGGTCGCGGCCGGGTACCCGTCCCCGGCGCAGGACTACTTTGACGGCCGGATCGACCTGAACCAGCATCTGATCAAGGACATCACCAGCACCTACGTGGTGCGGGTGACCGGGGACTCGATGGAGGGCGCCGGGATCAGCGACGGGGATGAACTGATCGTCAACCGGGCCCTGGAACCCGCCGACGGCTCGGTCGTCGTCGCCGTCCTGGACGGGGAACTGACCATCAAGCGTCTGCGCATCACCCCGGACGGGGTGGTGCTGCAGGCGGAGAACCCCAAATACCCGGACATCCGGGTCCCCGCACTGTCGGAGCTGACCGTTTGGGGCGTGGCCACCAGGTGCCTGCACCATGTCTAAGAGCCCCAAGCCTGGCGCGCACTTTTGCGCTGGGGGATGCGATGTCTAGGCCGGCGGTGATGCGGCGGATGCCGCAGATCGCCCATGTAGATGTGAACTGCTTCTACGCCTCGGCCGAGCGTGCCTTCGATCCGTCGCTGGAGGGCCGGCCGGTGGTGGTGCTCTCCAACAACGACGGATGCGCGGTGACCCGCTCCCCCGAAGCGAAGGCCCTGGGCATCCCGATGGGCGAACCCTGGTTCAAACTCGCCCCGCGGGCCAAGGAATGGGGCCTGGTCGCGCTCTCGTCCAACTACGAGCTCTACGGGGACATCAGCGCCCGGGTGATGGAGCTGCTGGGCCGGTACTCGGCCTGGCTCGAGGTCTACAGCATCGACGAGGCCTTCCTCGGCGTCAAAGGCTCCCCCGTCGAGCTGCTGGCGCTGGGCCGGGCCATGAAAGCCGCGGTCCGCCGGCACGTCGGCGTGCCGGTCTGCGTCGGGATCGCCCCCACCAAAACCCTGGCGAAACTGTGCAACAAGTGGGCCAAGCATAACCCCGCCTTCGGCGGGGTCTGCCACTGGGACTCCGTCCCCGCCCCTGTGCGGGAGGCGCTGCTGGGGCGGCTGTCCGTGGAGGAGATCTGGGGCGTCGCCGGCCGGCTGACCAAACGCCTGAACGCGATCGGCATCCACACGATCGAAGATCTCACCGCCGCGGATCCGGTCGCGATCCGGGACAAGTTCTCCGTGGTCATGATGCGCACCGTCCTGGAACTGCAGGGCACCCCGTGCATCCCGATGGAGGAAGAACGCATCGGCCGGGATCAGCTGATCTTCTCCCGCTCCTTCGCCACGCCCGTCACCACCCGGGCCGGGCTCCGGCAGGTCTTGTCCGTCTACGGCCAGCAGGCCAGCGCACGGCTGGGAAAACACGGGCTGCAGGCCAAGGTCCTTACCGCGTTCGCCGGGACCTCCCACTACAACCAGCACCAGGCCTCCTACCCGTCCGTGTGCGTGGCACTGCCGATGCCGACCGCGGACCCGGTCCTGCTCACCCGCGCCGCGCACGCGCTGCTGCCCGCCATCCAGGAAGGCCTCAAATACGCCCGCGCAGGGATCATGGTCACCGACCTGCGTCCCACCGGCAACCAATCCCTGCTCGAGCCTTTCGAAAACCCGCACGAGGAACGCCACATCGGCGCCCTCCTCGAAGACGTCACCCGCCGGTACGGCCGCGGCGCCATCGGCCTGGGCCACGCCGGCATCAAAACAGGCCTCGACTGGACCATGAAACGCGACATGCTCTCCCCCCGCTACACCACCCACTGGGACGAACTCCCCCTCGTCAAAGCCGCCTAACAAACACCCCCACGACCAGCACCAACCCGAAAGACACACGAATGACCATCACCCACGAACGCACCACCACCAGCCCTGCCCACCCCACACCCAAGACCGCGCCCACAACCGCGGCGCCCAAGCCTGGCGTGCCGGTGCACGTGCGGTTCACCGCCGCCGGAACTCCCCTGGCTGTCCGCCACGACGGACAGATCTGGGCGGTCGCCGCCGAAACCGTGCACTGGTTCGAACGCTGCGACTGGTGGCACACCGGCACACGAGCCGCCATCGGCTCCGGGGACCTGGTCAGCGTCGGACACTGGCGCGTCCAGGTCCGCGACAGCACCGCGGCCCCGCTGCGGACCTTCCAGCTGCGCCGCGACCCGCTCTCTGAGCAGTGGCTTCTGGAGGCCATCACTGACAGTGAGGACGCCGCTGCGTAGTGTGGGGCCATGGGACTGATCTACGACGACCCTCGCCTGGCAGCACTAACGCTGCTGCGCATCGCCGCCGAGGAAGCCGAAGGCCCCACCGAGCTCACCGGAGGCATGCAAGCGGTCCTGGACGACCTCGTGCAGCGCAACGGGGGTGAGTATTTGGCGGAGCTGGCCATCGCCCTCGCGAGGACTGGGTTCATCGCCCTCGACGAACTGGCCAGGATCACCGGGAACAACACCTCTGACCTGCTGGACGCGGTCGAGGTCGACACCCTCGAAGGCCTCGATGATGGGCTCTAGAGTCGGCGCGGGACTGCCGGCTGGGCTCGCCCCACCGGTGACTGTCGCTCTGGCCAGAGCGGTCACGAAGATGCCACGGGCGGGCGCTCTGCCAGGAACGTTAGCGTTTGAGGCCAAGTGGGACGGGTACAGGTGTGTCGCGATCCGCGACACTAACGGGGCCTCTTTGTGGTCGCGGCACGGAAAGGACAGAACCGGTATTCTGTTGGCGTGAAGCGCCTCCGTGCTGACCTTTAGCCTGGTGAGAGTGCAGTTAGCAGTGCGCGACAGGTGTCGCTCACTTGTCTGAGTATGTCGACTTCATTCAGGACCACCCAGGATTCAGCTCGACCCCACGTTCGTCGTTGCTCCAATTCTCGAGCCTTCGTGAAAGTTCGTCCGCGGCCTGGCATGGTTTCCATCGAGTCCAAGGGCAGTGTCGGTCCACTCGCCGCTGACCGTGTCGCGAGGAAGTTTCTACGGGGTTGCTGCTTCTTACGGCGCCCTCCCCGGGGCCGGTGCGTCCGCCTCCGATGTTGTGTGGACGACGGAAGTGAGCTGCTTGCATGCAGGGGTTAGCGCGGCCACGCGTCACACGTTTCGTGCCGGCGCGGATGTGGCTTTCCGGCGCCGCCCGGGGGTGTAGGCCGAGGACGTCTGAGGTTCGGCGCTTCACCGGCGGGATCAGGAGTCGCGCTGTTTACGCGCGGCTTCCAGCGTCACGATGGAGTTCTTAAGGTGCCATTCGATTTCGGCGAGATAGCCTTCCTCGTCCCGGGCCTGGATAAGGTCACGGAGCCGTCTGTGCTGCTCCAGGATGGTTTCCTTCCGTTCAAAAACGTTCTGGAATTCCCGTAGGCAGAGAAGCGTTTCGGCGGCCAGCGTGGAAAACATTCTTGTCAGCCTGGGGCTGCCTGTCGCCTGCACGATGGTTTGATGGAACTTCAAGTCCGCCGTGGCAACGTCCTGCCATTTATTGTTTTCCAAAGCGTGGAACATGCGAGCCAGGAGCGCATCAAGCTCTGCGGTCAGCTCCGTCGTGTCACCCCTGAGCACGAGCCGGCCTGCTTCCCGTTCAATGGCGGCGCGCGCCGTGTAGACGTCCTCGATGTCCTCGGGCCCAAGCTCCACCACTGATGTCCCGCGGTTGCGTGTGCTGACGAGTAACCCCTCCTGCACCAGCCGTTGAACTGCTTCACGGACCGGTCCGCGGCTGATCTCGAGCTGGGCTGCGAGCTGGACCTCATTGATACTCGTTGACGGAGCGAAGGTTCCGTCGAGGATCCGGTCGCGCAAATATTCCGCGATGAGATCGGCGGTCACTTTCCGTTGGAATGTGACTGTACCGTTGACAAGGCTCATGGCGTGTTCCCCTTCCGCTCTTCAGCATGCCGTTGATAATTCGATCAATGTCGAAATCCCGGACACGCCTGCCATATTCACTTATTCACCGCCATGACCGGAAGCGACCGATACGAGCACCAGGTCCGGAATTGCAGCTTGCCAGTCGAGGCACTCTCTCGCAACACGGTCCAGCATGCGGCCGTCCTCCGGACCTCTACCGGACTAAGACCGGTGGAGGTCCGGAGGGACCATGACCCTGGGCCGCAGCAGGCACTGCGGCGTTAGGGACAGTTACCCCGAAGTGCTCAGACACCCAGCAGCGCGGGCAGTCCGGACAGGTCGGGCAGCTCGTCGTACGGCTGGTAGAAATCGCTGCCCTTACGGTTGTAGCGGTTGATCCACACCCGCCGGATGCCGTACTTCTTGGTCGGCATGATGTCGTATTCCCAGCCTTGGGCAGCGTGGGTGATCTGGTCCATCTTCTGTGGGAGCACGCTGAAAAGATGTTCGA
This sequence comes from Arthrobacter sp. NPDC093139, assembly GCF_044754165.1. Taxonomy (NCBI): domain Bacteria; kingdom Bacillati; phylum Actinomycetota; class Actinomycetes; order Micrococcales; family Micrococcaceae; genus Arthrobacter; species Arthrobacter sp. NPDC093139. The sequence continues at coordinate 120,120 of NZ_JBIVOO010000001.1, read as the reverse complement.
ACGCCTGCTCCCGGGGCTTGTAGGCGCCGGCCTGCTCGGCGGTCACTACATAATCGAACTCCACGCCGATGTTGGCGACGTGGTAGGGAATCAGGTCGTTGTCGCTGTTGGTGATGATCGCTATTTCATAGCCGCCGGCCTTGAGGCGCTCAAGTGCTTCCGGCACCTCCGGGAACGCGGCGAATTTCTTGGCTTCCTCCATGAGCTGCTCATGGTCCTCGTCCTTGAAGGGCACCCCGTGCAGGAGCATGCAGGTTTCCAGGGTCTGTTTCACGATGTCTGTGTAGCGCTGGTAGGGGTTCGCGACGCCCTGGAACCGCATGACGCGGAGGTTATCCAGGAATTCCTCGTGATCGACGCCGACCAGGTCAAGCCGGTCCTTGACTATGGGCAGGGTGGCGCGGTTGAGGTCGAAGTCAACCAGTGTTCGATAGCAGTCGAACGTGACGACGGGTTTGGTAGTCATGCTTGCTTTCTCCTTGTTTCGGTAGGGAATTGGTTGGGAATTGGGTGTTCTTGGGAACTAGTCGGCGGGGACGAGCACCGAGTTTGCAGGGTCCCATGTGACGGTCGCGCTGTCCCCGGGATTGAAGAGCTCGAATGGGGCATGCAAGGGGATCCTGGCATTGATGACCAGGCCAGTGGCCGTTGTGAGCAGGCATTTCCGGGACTGGCCGAGATAGACGCATTTGGTGACGGTTGCCTCGAGGGTGTTGAGGCCCTCCGGAATCGCGGCAGTTTGGGTGGCGGGTACGACCGTCAGGTCTTCCGGGCGGATTACGACGGCGGCCGCGGAGCCCTCGGCGACTGAGCCGTGGGCGCCTTGGGTGGAGAGGCTTCGGCCTTGGTGGACCAAGGCGCCCTTTGCGTAGCTGCCCTTGATCACGGTGGATTCGCCCACGAAGTCGGCTACGAACAGTGTTTCGGGGCGCTTGTAGAGGTCTTCGGCTGTGCCGAGCTGTTCGATCCGCCCGGCGTTGTAGATGGCGATGCGGTCACTCATGGCCAGGGCTTCTTCCTGGTCGTGGGTGACGTAGACGACCGTCGCGCCGAGTTCCCTGCAGATTCGGGTTATTTCGATCTGCATCGCTTCGCGCAGCTTCTTGTCCAGCGCGCCAAGGGGCTCGTCCATCAGCAGAAGCCGGGGCTTGAAGACGAAGGCACGTGCCAGGGCTACACGCTGTTGCTGGCCGCCGGAGAGCTCGGAGGGTTTGCGCTTGGCATAGTCCGTGAGTTGCACCAGCTCCAGTGCCCCCGCGACGAGGCTTTTCCGTTCGGCACGGCCGATCTTCCTTACCCTGAGCGGATAGTCCACGTTTTCCTCAATGGTCATGTGGGGGAACAGGGCGTATTGCTGGAAGACCATGCCGATTCCGCGCAGGTGTGGCGGGACACCGGAGAGTTCCTTGCCGTCCAGGGTGATGGAGCCCTCGTCCGGGTCGAGGAAGCCAGCCACCAGGTTCAGGGTAGTGGTCTTGCCCGATCCTGACGGTCCGAGCATGGTCAGGAACTCACCGGGCCTGACATCGATGGAGACGGATTCGACCCCGCGGCTGTCTCCGTAGGATTTGCGCACGTTTGCAATGCGCAGTTCCCCGCCGGTGGCGGTCGCGGTGACGGTTGTCTTTGGTTCCGTGAGCTGTGTTGGGGTCATGGTTTCAGTGCCTTCCTGCGCGTGCCGATCAGTAGTGCGGACATGATCAGCACGATGGTGACGAGCATGACTATGGTCGCGGCGACGGCCAGTGTTGGGGACAGTTCGGTCTGTACTTGGTCCCACATGACCACGGGGAGGGTCTTGACTGTGGGGCCGGTGAGGAAGATGGAGAGGATCAGTTCATCCCAGCTCATGGTGAACGCGAACAGTGCTCCGGTGAGCAGGCCCGGTGTGATGAGGGGGAGGGTGATGCGCCGGAAGGTGTAGGTCTTCGAGGCGCCAAGGCTGGCCGAGGCATCTTCCAGCTTGCTGTCCAGGCCTTTGAGGGCGGTGGACAGCGAGATGTAGACCAGCGGGTAGGCGATCACCGTGTGGGCCAGGACCAGACCGCCAACGGAACCCAGGATCTTCCAGTCGCTGTAGACGAAGTAAAGTCCGACCGCGAGCACCACGATGGGCATGATGATGGGGCTGAGGATGAGCACCTGGATCGGGGACTTGCCGCGGAAGCGCCCGCGGATCATGGCCAGTGCTGTTGCCATGCCCAGGATGAGGGACAACACGGTGGTCAGTGCCGCGATCTGGATGCTTCGCAGCGCCGCGGAGCTCCAAAGCGGATCGGTGAAGAAGACGCCGTACCAGTGCAGGCTGAATCCCTCCGGCGGGAATTTGAGTAAAGGGCTGGCGGAGAACGACATCGGGATGACCACGAGGGTTGGCATGATCAGCAGGACGCCGATGACGCCTCCGAAGATTTTCAGCCCCAGGGGGATGTTTCTGGTCATGGCCGGCCTCCCGTGACAATGTCTTTGAAGCTCACAAGCCGTGTTCCGACGAAGAGGATTGCGAGGGTCAGCACGAGCAAGACGATTCCGATCGCGCTGCCGGTGCCGAATTGGATCTGCTGCTCGATCTGGTTGACAACGAGTTCGGACAGCATCGAATCCTTGGGGGATCCCAGCAGTGCCGGGGTGACGTAGTAGCCCAAAGACATCACGAAGACGATCAGGAATCCTGACATGACGCCGGGAAGTGACAGGGGCAGGAACACGGTCCGGAAGGCCAAGGAGGGCGTCGCGCCCAGGGTGCGGGCTGCCGGGACCAGGTCTGGTTGGATCCGCAGCATCGATGAATAGATCGGGAAGACCATGAAGGGAAGCAGTGCGTGCGTCATGCCGATAGTGACTCCGAGGGTGTTGCGCATCAGCTGGAGCGGTTCCTCGATGACTCCCATGTTCAAGAGTGCCGAGTTGATGATCCCTGTCTCCTGCAGCCATACCGTCCAGGCGTAGGTCCGTACGAGCAGGCTGGTGAAGAACGGCAGGAGGACCAGGACCATCAGCACCGCCGTCATCGCCTTGGGCGCGGCGTACATGATGTAGGCGTAGGGGTAGGCGATGGCGAGTGCGACGACCGCCACGAAAAGTGCCGTGACGAATGTCGTGACCAGCGACCGGGAATAGACCGGGTCGGTGAAGAAGATGGCAAAGTTCTGGGGACCTGGGTCCGTGAGGGCCCGCACTGCTGTTTGAATGAAAGGGAGGATGAAAAGCAGTGCCATGAATACCAGGCCGGGCCAGATCAGTGCAGTCCAGGGGGACCGTGAAGGCGAGCGTCGGGATGGCGCCGGCAAGGTCTTTGTCGGGGGCGTCATTTCCTGGATCATGCCGATGTCACCCACTTCTGCCACCGTGAGCTGACGTCTGCACGGTTGGCGTTGAGCCATTCATTGTTTGGGTTGATGCCGATGTCCAGGTGGCTCGTTGGAAGATGCTCCTTCATCTTCTTGTCCACAAGCGCCAGGGACTCCTGGTTTGTCGGACCGTAGGGGATGTACTGGGAGAGTTTGGCGTTGTTTTCTGCGGAGAGCATGTATTTGGCCAGCTTCGCGGCGTATTCGACGTTGGCTCCCCTGGGAATGACCAAGGTGTCAGCCTGGATGAAATGCTGGTTCCACTGGATGGCGATCGGAGCACCGGTTTTCTGCAGGTTGTAGACGCGCCCGTTCCAGACTTGGGCCATGGACACTTCGCCGTCGGCCAGAAGCTGGGCTGACTGGGCGCCTGTGGTCCAGAAAATAGTCTGCTTCCGGATGCTGTCCAATTTCGCGAAGGCCCGCTTGAAGTCGATCGGGTACAGGTCCTCGGGCGCCACCCCATCGGCGATCAGGGCGATTTCCAGAACCGCCCCATTCGAAAGGTTGCGCAAGGCTCGCTTGCCGGGAAACTTATCCAGATCGAAGAAGTCCGCCCAGCTCTGCGGGCCTGGCCCTTTGATGCGGTCCGTGCGGTAGGCGATGACATTGGAGAAGATCGTGTGCCCGACGACGGAATCATGGACGTACTCGGGGAGAAGTTGGCTCGTTGGCAGGCCTAGTCCCGCCCAGTCCTGCAGGAAGGTCCGGTCAGTGCCGTATCCGAAGTCGCCGGTGGCTGTCATCAGGTCCCACTGGACATTGCCGCTGGCGACCATGGCCTTCAGCTTCGCGTAATTCTTGGGGACGTCTTCCACGAGACGAAGGTCAGGATTCTGCTGTTGGAAGGGAGTGAGCCAGGCTTTGCGCTGAGCTGCCTGGTATTCGCCGCCGTCGGACACGAAAACGACGGCGTTTTCGCGCTGAGTGCCCAGTGCTGCGCAGCCGGACAGGGATAGAGCAGTGGCGCCGGCCAACCCGGCTGCCTTCAGCAGGCTGCGCCGGCTGATATTTTGTAGGGGTGGTGGAATTGGGGGTAGTGCCTCGTAACTGGTCATGATGTCGTTCGTCACCTCAAATCTTGGGTGCGGTTGGGGTTGGTTAGAGCGCGTCGTTGCGCGAATTTATGACCGGGAAGCCGATGCTCAGTAAGAACCGGTTCCTGCGGTGGTGAATTTTTGGAGGAAACCCAGGTCCACGGGGGACGGTTCGCCGAGGACCAGATTGGCGCCGATTTCACCGATTGCCGGGCACATCTTGAAGCCGTGGCCGGAGAAACCGGACAACACGATGACGTTGTCCATCTCCGGATGGGGGCCCATCCATTCCCGGCGCGACTCCGTGTAGGTTTCCAGATACGTCTCGGTCCGCATCGGGTGCGGGTCAAGGCCTGGCAGGTATCGCGAGATAGCCTCCTGGAAAGGCGCCAGTTCGTCGGGACGGACGACCCGCTCTACATCGTCGGGGTCATCGACCTCAAGATGGGAGGAATATCCGAGCCCTATTTTCATTGCCGTGTAATCGGCGGTGGGAATTCCATAGCAATATGTCGGTTCGGTCCGGATAAAAGGAAGAATTCCGGGAACATAATTCGGGTCTGCCGCAAAATGCCAGCTGGAGATCAGCCTCCTTGTTTCTATTATTTCGCGGAACTCGGGCAGGAGTTTGCTTGTCCATCCACCCGCGCTCACAATGACACGGTCGAAATGGTGTTCCCCCTCGGTGGTGGTCACCACGGCGCCGGTTCGCGTTCCCTTCACTGAGATCACTGTGGTGTCGCTGACCACGGAGGCGCCGCGCGCCTGGGCAAGCCGGGCGGCTGTTGACACGGTGAGTTCAGGGCGGACGAAGCCGCTCCGGACATCCAGAATTGCGAGATCGCCGTCGTCAAGCCCGTACTGCGGGAAGCGGCGGGCCAATGCGTCGGCGTCCAAGACTTCGTGGTCAATGCCCGTTTCCAGTGCATTGCGCAATGCTGTCTGCATCTGTTCGTGCTGCGGCGATCCCATGACGAGGGTGCCTGTCAGGGTCCGCAGCTCGCGGCCGGATTCCTTTTGGAGTTCATCCCAAATGCGGTCCGCCCGGGCGACAATCGGGCTGTAGCCGGGCTCTTCCAGTTCGATATTGCGGAAGAGGCGGTTCTCCCCACCGGCTGCCCCGCGGGAGTGGCCCGGAGCGTACGTTTCGAATCCGGTCACATCCACGCCACGCTTGCTCAGCTGCCACAGGACCTGGGCACCCATCGTGCCAACACCCACCACAGCTACCTTCATCGGAGCCACCACGCTAACCGCCACCTCGTCTAGTCGAACCCTGTGCGCTGAATCACAGATTTATGTGTCTTCAATCACGCTAGCGCCCGTCAAGATAAAGTGTCAACAGTTTGCACTTTTTAATCTGCGAACTGTTGACGATCTACAATCAGCACATCTAGTGTCAGTACAGCGCGCGCATCATGGGCTGAATTACCCGATGGAAGCCGCTGCGCAGACCACTGGACGACGGCAGGCCACACATCGGGCTCCCGTCCAAGACCAAATGAAACGGACGAATCATGGCAGAAACGAACTTCCGGCCGAAGTACATCTCTTTTGATTGCTACGGCACTCTTATCGACTTCGACATCGATCCCACCACGCGCCGCCTGCTTGATGGCCGCATCTCCGAAGAGCAGTGGCCTGCGTTCGAGAAGGTGTTCTGGGGGTACCGGTACGACGAGGTCTGTGGCGACTACAAGCCCTACGAGCAGATCCTTCAGGATTCCTTTGACCGCGCGTGCAAGCGCTTCGGCATTGGGCCGACCGAAGGTGCCGGCGCAGAATTCGCTGAGGCTGTACGCGGCTGGGTTGCCCACGAGGACGTGCTGGCTCCGCTGAAGACGATGGGCGACAACTACCAGCTGGTGATTCTGTCGAACGCAGACACCAGCTTCCTGGACATCAGCGTTCCGAAGCTCGGTGCAGACTTCCACGCCGTCTACACCGCTGAGCAGGCCCGGGCCTACAAGCCGCGCTACCAGGCGTTTGAGTACATGCTGGACACCCTGAACGCCAACCCGGAGGACTTCCTGCACGTCTCCTCGCACACCAGGTACGACCACATGCCGATGCACGACATGGGATTCCGGAACCTCATCCTGCTGGACCGTGGCTTCGACCCCATTACCGATGGCTACGACTACGTCACTATGAACTCCCTGGATGAGCTCAACAAGCACCTCGGTCTCTAAACCGGTTCCTGAGGCGAAGCGTCTTTGAACATGAAAAGGTGATCCACATGACCGATGGCAGACTCGCCGTTATTGGATGGGGCAGCATCGGCAGCAGGGCGTTGTGGCAGGCATCGTGCCTGTCCGGCCGTCACCGGGTTCGAAGCCGCCTTTCCCGCCCACGGCCGTAGCGCCGTGGGCGGGAACACCCGCCTTATCCGCATGCTCAACCGGCTACCCCGACTACTAGCCCGCCCTGGAAGGCTTCCGCAGCCTCTGGGCCGAACTCAAAGCCCAAACGGGCCAGAACATCCTCACCCGCAGCGGCCGACTCTCCATCCACACAGCCAACAACCCCTGCATCCCCAGCCTCCTGGTCACCATCGGCATCAACGGGCCCAGGCGCGTAATCCTCAGCGACTAGGAAATGGCCGAATGGCCACCCCCTCCCAGCGCAACCTCCGCCTCGACGACAACGCCATCTACGACCGGCAGGACAGTGCTCCGCGCACCGACCAGGCAGCTACAGCCGCAGCCCAGGCCCAACTGCGCAACCATCCACACCAACACACCCATCGACAGCATCAACGAAACCAGCGACAGCGTCGTCGTCACCTCCTGCGAGAAGTCTCGGACTTTCGAGGACGCCATCATCTCCTCCGGCGGCTGGTCCCAGCGGCATATGGCCCGGACCATTCCAGCTGAAACCATTTGAAAGGAAGCACCATGAAGACCAGAAACAAGATCCAGACCGCCGCTGCGGGGGTTGCCGTCCTGCTGGCCCTGACCGCTTGCGGCGGCACGGCAGCGGGCACTCAAGCGACGGAAATCCCCAAGACACAGAACACCCGTGACATCTCAGAGGGCATCCAGCCGGATCCCGCCGCGGTGGCACTGCTGCCGCAGTCCTTCAAGGACAAGGGTGAATTGACCGTGGCGATGGATCTGAGCTCCCCGCCGACCACGTTCCTTGCCGAGGACAACGTCACGCCGATCGGCGTGAACCCGGACCTCGCCCGCCTGGTGGCCAAGAAACTGGGCCTGAAGCTGAAGTTCGAGAACACGGCGTTCGACACAATCGTTCCCGGAATCGACGGCGGCCGGTACGACTTCACCGCCACCACCATGTGGGCCACGCCCGAGCGGCTGAAGGTTCTGGACATGATCGACTACCTTAAGGACGGTTCATCCGTGTTGGTAGCCGCAGGAAATCCGCTCAATCTGACCAATGACACGCTGTGCGGCAAAAATATTGCCGTGACCAAGGGCTCCGCGCAGCAACTGGAGTACCTGCCGAACGTCTCGAAGTGGACTTGCACCTCCCAAGGCAAGCCGGCCATTAACGGCGTGACCCTTCCCAACGTCCAGGATGCCCTGACCCAGCTGCACTCCAAGCGGGTCGACGGTGTCTTCTATGACGCCGGTGCTCTGGCCTGGGCCCAGATCCAGCAGCCCAACTCCTTCACCGTCCTGACCCCACAGGTGGATACGCGCACGAACACCAACGCCGCCATGGGTCTGAAGAAGGGATCACCCTTGACCCCGGCCCTGCAGAAGGCCATCCAGTCCGTTCTGGAAACCCCGGAATACAAGAAGTCCCTGGACTACTGGGGCCTGGGAGCATCAGCCATCACTACTGCTACGATCCGCTAGCACCAGTCGGTACGCCAATGCACCAAACGACGCCCCAAGGGAGTAGAAGCGCGCTGCACGATATCTATTCGAGACCCTGGCCAAGGCTGCGACGGCCACAGTCCAATTGACCAGCCCGCCCCGGCAGCTTGATGCCCTGCCGGGGCGGGCTATCTGGGTGGACCATGGTGAATTGGGACCGGGCGGCCGCTGGATCTGCCGGTACTAGGGGACAGCCACGCGAGGGGGCTCTTCGTCTCTTTGCCTGTGGAACCTGTATTCAGATAGTCATTGCGGTGAGGGCCTGGTCATAGATGGACAGTGCCTGCTCCACCTCTTCGGCGGTAACGACGGCGGGCGGCACCACGTGGATGCGGTTGTCCGCAATAAACGGCAACAGCCCGCGTTGGAGCAGTTCGATTTTGAGCCGACCCATGTACTCCGGGGCGACAGGTGTGCGGGTGGTGCGGTCCTGGACGAGTTCGAGCGCCCAGAACACGCCGCGGCCCCGGACTTCGCCGATGACACTGTGCTTCTCAGCCAGCGCCCGCAGGCCCGGTTCGAGGTGGTCGCTGCCGATCCGGGCAGCGTTGCCCACGATGTCCTCTTCCTCGAAGGCTTCGATGGAAGCGACGACGGAGGCGGCGGCAAGCGGGTGGCCGGAGTAGGTCAGGCCGCCGGGGAAGACGCGCTCGTCGAAGGTGGCGGCGATCTCGTCGGAGATGATGACGCCGCCGACGGGGACGTAGCCGGAGTTCACGCCCTTAGCGAAGGTGACCAGGTCCGGGGTGACGTTGAATGCGTCGAGGGCGAACCAGTCGCCGGTGCGTCCGAAGCCGGCCATGACCTCGTCAAGGATCATCACGATGCCGTATTCGTCGCACAGCGCGCGGACGCCTTCGAGGTAGCCGGGCGTCGGGACCAGGATGCCTGCGGTGCCGGGGACGGTTTCGAGCAGGACGGCGGCGACCGTTTGGGGCCCTTCGGCCTGGATGACGCGGCGTAGGTGGTGCAGGGCGCGCTCGGTCTCCTGCTGCGGGCTCTGCGACCAGAACTCGGAGCGGTAGAGGTACGGTCCGAACACGTGGACGTGGCCGCGGGCGTATTCGTTGGAGATGCGGCGCCAGTCGCCGGTGGCCGCAATCGCGGCGCCGGTGTTGCCGTGGTACGAGCGGTAGCGCGAGATGACCTTGTCCCGGCCGGTGTGCAGGCGGGCCATGCGGATGGCGTTTTCGTTCGCGTCCGCGCCGCCGTTGGTGAAGAACACCTTCTCCATGTTCGCGGGGGCGTGGGACAGAATCTTGGCAGCAGCCGTGCCGCGGACGTGGTTGGCGTGCGCCGGAGCCACGGTGGCCAGGCTGGTTGCCTGCTGCGCGATCGCCGCGATGACCTTCGGGTGCTGATGGCCGATGTTGGTGTTCACCAGCTGACTGGAAAAGTCCAGGAACGTGTTGCCGTCGTGGTCCCACACCGTGCTGCCTGAGCCGCCGGCGATCGCCAGGGGGTTGAGGGACTTTTGCGCCGACCAGGAATGGAAGACGTTCGCCCGGTCCAGGGCAACGACGTCGGCGTTGCTAGGGTTTGCGCGGGTGGCTGCGGCGTCCAGGATTGCCCGGCTGGCGACCATGTCGGTTCCTCTCGTTGGATGGATTGGTACGTTCCTTCATCATCCGGTTCCGAGGGGTTGTAGCACCGTATACGTTTGTACAATTAGTCTATTTCTGTTCGACGTTTTTACATCCTTAGGGCCCCGCCATGCCTCCCAGCCTGAACGTCCTCCTCCGCAGCCGCTCGCTAAAGCTCCGGCTCGTTGTGCCCGATCTTGGTGCGCCGCAGCTTGAGAAACCCATCGGCTGGGTACACAGCTCGGACCTGGAGGACCCCACCCCGTTCTTGGACGCGGGCCAGCTGCTGCTCACCGATGGCACCCAGTTTCCGGTGGACGCAGGGTCTGTAACGACGACCACGGACCCGGCCACGCAGCGCCAGGCGCCGGAGGGGCCGCACGGCCAAGGGTATGAAGAGTATGTGCGCCGGCTGGTTGATCACGGCATCGCAGGTCTTGGCTTCGCGACGCAGGTGATCCACGGGACGTTGCCGAGGGGGCTGGAGGAGGCCTGTCGGCAGCAGGGTTTGCCGTTGCTGGAAGTGCCGGACCGCACGCCTTTCATCGCGATCATTCGCATGGTGGCGGACTACCTTGCCAGGGAAGAGCACGCCCGCGCCGAATGGTCCCTGCAGGCACAGCGTGCCATTTCCCGGGCGGCGCTCCGTCCCGACGGTCTGACCTCGATCCTGGGGGAACTTGAGCGGCAATTGCACAGCTGGGTGGCACTTTATGATGCGGCGGGCAACTACGTCCGCATGCCCCGGAACCGCCCGGTTCCCTCCAATATCGCAGGGGAAGTCACGCAACGGGTACGGGACGCGCTGCACCTGGGCACCCGCTCTGCCTCGCACCTGGACATCGGCGGCCAAGCGGTGACGCTGCAGACCCTGGGCCGGAAGGGCAATCTCCGCGGCGCACTGATCCTGGGCGCCATCGAGCCCTTGGACCCTGCCCGGACGGATATCGTCAACAGCGTGATCGGCCTGGCAAGCCTGGCATTGGAACAGGCCCGCAGCCTGGATACCGCACGGCGGCACCTCCGTAGCGGTGTCTTCGAACAGCTGCTGGCAGGCAGCACCGACGTCGCCGTCAGGACAGCGCGGCAGGTCTGGGGCCAGCTCCCCCGCGAACCGCTGCTGGTGACGGCGTCGCGTCAAGAAATTCCAGCACCGAACCTGCTCGAGGCGCTGGAGCTCCTGGCCGACGACCACCACGGCGCGGTGTTCTACGCCCTGCGGGGCGAACTGCTGATAGTTCTGGCAGGACCGGCGCATCAGGACAAGGTCCTGGAACTCCTCCGGCGGCACGGCGCGGTCTGCGGCATTTCGGCTGAGACAGGAATGAGCAGTCTGCCCAATGCCCTTGAAGAAGCCAACCGCGCCCTCCGCCATGCCGTAGAACTCGACCGGGCCGTGGTCGGATTCTCCGAACTGTCCGAGGGCGGAATGCTCGGTCTGCTGAAGGGAGCAGCGGCAGGACCGGTTGCCCGGGGACTGCTGCAGCCGCTGATCGCGCATGACGCGGCGGAGCACACGGAACTGCTGGAGACAATCCGGGAATGGTTTGCCAACAACTGCGTGTGGGATAAGACGGCCCGCAGCCTGGGGGTGCACCGGCATACCCTGCGCAACCGGATCGACGCCGCCGGCCGGATTCTTGGACTCAACCTTGACCGGATCGGGGACCGGTTGGAGCTCTTCGCGGCTGTCCAGTTCCTGGAGGAATAGCAGGACAAGGACAGACAGCAGGCCTCCGGCGAAGGGTCCGGAGGCCTGCTGTCCTGTGCTGGGTCCCTAGTTTTGTGGGAAGCCCAGGTTTATGCCGCCGTGGCTCGGATCGAGCCAGCGGGAGGTGATGGCCTTCTCGCGGGTGAAGAACTGGAAGCCCTGGAGGCCGTAGGCTTTGGAGCTGCCGAAGATGGAGCTCTTGAATCCGCCGAAGGAGTAGTAGCCGACCGGGACCGGGATGGGCACGTTGATGCCCACCATGCCCACCTCAACCTCATTTTGGAAGCGGCGCGCCGCGCCTCCGTCGTTTGTGAAGATGGCCGTGCCGTTGCCGAATGCGCCGGAGTTGATCAGGTCCAGGCCTTCTTCGTAGCTGCGGACGCGGACCACGGACAGCACCGGGCCGAAGATCTCTTCGGAATAGACACGGGACGTGACCGGAACTTCGTCGATCAGAGTGGGGCCCAGCCAGAAGCCGTTCTCGTCCCCGTCGACGTTGATGCCGCGCCCGTCCACTACCACCTTGGCGCCGTCTTCGATGGCCACGTCGATGTAGGAAGCCACTTTGTCACGGTGCTGCCGGGTGACCAGCGGGCCCATGTCGCAGTTACGGCGGCCGTCGCCGATCTTTAGCGTGGCCATGCGGGCGGTGATCTTCTCGATCAGCTCGTCGGCGACGGGCTCGACGGCGACCAGGACGCTGATGGCCATGCAGCGTTCACCGGCGGAACCGAAGCCGGCATTGATGGCGGCGTCGGCGGTCAGTTCAAGATCGGCGTCGGGGAGGACCAGCATGTGGTTCTTGGCGCCGCCCAGGGCCTGGACGCGCTTGCCGTTCCGGGCAGCTGTCTCATAGATGTACTGGGCAATAGGCGTTGATCCGACGAAGGAAATCGCCTTGACGTCCGGGTGTTCCAGCAGGCCGTCCACGGCCTCCTTGTCGCCGTGAAGCACGTTGAGTACGCCGGCGGGCAGGCCTGCCTCGGTGAACAGCTCTGCGAGCCAGTTGGCCGCCGTCGGGTCCTTCTCGCTGGGCTTCAGCACCACGGTGTTGCCGGCGGCTATGGCGATCGGGAAGAACCAAAGCGGGACCATTGCCGGGAAGTTGAAGGGGCTGATGATGCCGACGACCCCCAATGGCGACTTGGTGGAGTAGACGTCCACGCCGCTGGAGACGTTCTCCGAGTGCTCGCCCTTGATCAAGTGCGGGAACCCTGTGGCCAGTTCGACAATTTCCTGGCCTCGGGTGATTTCGCCCAGCGCATCGGAGAGCACTTTGCCGTGTTCGGCCGTGATGATCTGGGCGAGTTCGCCCTTTCGCTCGTTCAGCAGCTCGCGGAAGCGGAAGAGGATTTGCTGGCGCTTGGTGATGGAGAGGTCGCGCCAGGCCGGGAACGCCTTCTGCGCCGAGGAGATGGCGGCTTCGATATCCGCAGGGTTGGCCTGTGCCACGCGTTTGGTTTCGATTCCACGTGCTGGGTCGAAGACAGGTGCTGTGCGGTCACCGGCGGAAGGTGCTTCTTCTCCCCCGATGTAATGGGGCAGCACGGGAAGTTCCTGGTTCGTTGACACGATTCTTCTCGCTTTCGGGTTGTTGATTCCGCTTTGCCTGAAGTGGCCTGCCAGCAACGGTAGCCGGAGGGCGACCCGGAAGGCTCCTGACATGTGTAGCGAAGTTTCGTGGCTGATCGACATATGTACAGGCCCCAGAGGCGCACTGTCTCGAATAACGTTTGGCAATGACCTCACCCCAGGAGTTCTCATGAAAAAGCGCAGGCCAGCCTCCACGTACCATGCCCAGGCGCACACCCTCGCCGTCCGTACCGGCGATCATTGCCCTCAAACCGGCTGGTGGCAGCCTATCCAGCAGCAGGCCTCTGGCGCCACGACGGCTTCACGGTTTGTCGGTCAGGGAAGCGTCATGCCCGCTATAGGAGGCTCACCCTCGCTCTGGGTGCCGAGCCCAAGCCCTGATTGGGTAGGTCCCAGGGCTGATTGAGTGACCTGAACGTCGCCACGGCCAGATCACCCCCGCACCTCATCCCAGAGATGATGCTCATGCGAAGGATGTTCGAATTCGCGACGTGAAGGACGTGCCCGACACACCGACAGTTGCTGTGCCGGACACATATGGCAGTACAGAAATGCGACGTCCGCGACAACCTTTTAAGACCCAACAGAACCGGTACTTCCCCGAATTGGCCGAAGCCATCGCGGCCGCCGTCCCGCCTGGGTGCGTGGTCGACGGCGAAGCCGTGATCTGGTCGGATGACCGGCTGAACTTCTCCGCCTTGCAGCAACGTCTGGGAGCCAGCCCGAATTCACTTCCCGGACTGGTCCGGGAGGTGCCTGCGAACTACGTCGCGTTCGACGTCCTGGCTGTGGCCGGGCACGATGCCCGGGACCTGCCGCTGCACCAGCGGCGGGCGCTGCTGGAAAGACTGGCAACGGGCTGGGAGCCTCCGCTGTCCCTCTCCCCCACCACCACCGACCCCGAAGTGGCCGCACAGTGGTTTGTTGAGCTGCCGCACACAGGGATAGAAGGGCTGATCATCAAAGGCACAGACCAGCCATACACCCCAGGGGTCCGCTCGTGGCTGAAGCTGAAGCACAGGGAAACCGTGGAGGTCGTCTGCGGGGCCGTGATCGGACCAATCACCCGACCCTCAGAGGTCGTGGCCGGGTTGGTCCTGGACGGTGAGCTGCGGATCGTCGGCCGCTCCAGCCCACTGAAGACGGCTGATGCCCGAGAACTAGCCCGATGGCTCAAGCTGCCCCGGGGCGAACATCCTTGGCCCGCCACCGTGAAGGGCACGACCCTGGACAGGTTCAACCGGGACAAGGAACCTGTCGCCCTCACACTCGTCGAACCGGTGGTCGTGGAAGTCTCGGCCGACACGGCCTGGTCAGGCCGGTCGTTTCGGCACGCACTCCGCCTGCTCCGGGCAAGGCCAGAACTCTCCCCCGCCGAGGTTGTCCTCCCGGAGCGACTGACAACACGCCCCGACCTCCGATCGTAGGCGGAGTTGCGGCCACAAAGCAGGACCCGGTTCTTTCGACGCGGTGAAAGTAGCGATATTTCCGGACCTCACGCTGGCACACGAACGAGCTATGTAATCCCTAACCAGGGTCAGGACCGGTGAATTCATGCAGAATCGTGCAACGGCGGTCGCGGCCAGCTCTCTGCGGTGCCCGTCGGGAACATGAGCGCGCAGCCGCTCCATGCGTCGTACCAGGGGCGTGAACGCTGCCACCGCTATTTGGGCTTCTCCACAGATCCGTTACTCTCCGAACTGACGGATGGGGGACGGCGTTGGGATGCTGCAGCCAGCAGGTCTCGATCTTCTTTGTTCAGCCGAAGCCGTGACAGGGAATCTATTGCGAGCCGCCCCATTCTTGCCCTTTGCGGGTCGTTGGACACAGAGGAGTCAAGAGCCCACTGCAGGTGCTCCCAGTCAACTTCGCTGCCCTGCCCGGCCTGGAAGCCTCCATGCCTTCCCCGGAAGCTACGCAGAACCAAGAGGACGATCAGTACTAATTCGATTATTAGGATGAGGACGATGGGGCCCACAGCGGCCACTATCTGCCACCACGGTGCGGGGCCGGTGTGTATCACTACGTCGATCGTCTGAGCTGGGCTCGGATACATGTCATACCACTCCTACTTAAGCGGGCGTTCGGGCTGTCCCCACTGCCAGGACAGATATTTGGACTGGCTCAATCATGGGAAGAACGAGGAACTGCATGCTGTCAGCCGTTTAGCCCGTTCGGGGCTGCGCGCAGGTGCACGGGGCAGTCCGTGCATCCCCCGGCTCGGAGCCGGTTTCGGAACATCATGTGCTGTTCGTGTCCGAAGGGGCACCGCCACCCTCGAAGGCAGCTGCCAGGAAGGACTTCGGAAGCTGTCAGCCCGTCGTTCAGGTCAGGCGCCCAGTCTCGGGCAAGGTCAGGGTACTGAGTGGCGAGGTCGTTATATCCGGGCCAGAGTTTGCGGTGCGAGCAGTAGGGGCAACCGGCTTTTTTGGACCCGGTGCGGTTCATTACCGGAGCTGGATAGTCGTGGCCTTTGGGGCACAGCCAATAGACGAGCATCTCGCTCCCGAACGTCACCTGTTCGGGCGTTGCTTCCCCGTTCTTAGTAGGATGCCATTCAGCCGCGATCGCGGGGTGCGTCGTCCCGAGGTCATTGATTCCTGCTACAACACGCCGGCCCGAGCAGATGGAACACCCCTGGCCGATTTTTCGCTTCTGGATCTTTTTCCAGTAGGTATGGCCGTTGGGGCACAACCAAGCAAACTTATAGCCTGATCCGCTGATGACGTTGTCGGGCCGGACGTCTCCGTTCAGGTCCGGGTGCCATTCCGCGGCCAAGGCAGGGTGGGTCGTTGCTAGATCGTTCGTGCCCGCCAGCACAGCGAAGTTTGCGCACACTGCACAGCCGGACCCGTTGTAGGCACGGTTAGCGACCGTGGCGGGATAGCGATGTCCCTTACGGCAGATCCAGTGCACCATCTTGCCGCTACCGGAAACCACGTCACCTGGTTTCAGTACATTTCGCGTCAGGTCCCATTCGGCGGCCAATCGGGGGTGGGTCTCCGCGAGGGAGTTGTACCCGGCTAACGCCGTCTGCCCTGAACATATTGAACACAGTTCCTTACCAAGGGCAAAGGCGTGGGCCACCTTCGAACAGTGGCGCCTGATGACGTGCCCCGCTGGGCAGATTAGTAGCGCCGGTTGATGGGGGCTTCGGATTGCTGTTCGGGGTGTCGAGAAGCTTCCTGCCACAACATATAGCTCCGAAAGTTCTGGCCATGACGTTCCCCTCGGCAACTCAAGTTGGTCCAGGTATCGGCTGAACGGCTCCAAGGGGCGCTGTATTGGCCGTCCATTTGCCGGGTCCCAGGAGTCAACATGAATGAGCGGGTGAAATTCTCGACCCAGGCGTTCGCCTTGGACCTGCTGCCGAACCCACAAGAAAGTGGGTCGCAGCAGGAGCCACAGCGAGTCTCTGAGACTGGCCTCGGCAGCAGGTACTGCTCGCTGGAGATGGGCGTTCAAGAAGTTGCGGGCTTGGGCATAGGTCCGCCGGGGATTGAGTAGTGCCTGCAGGTATGCAGGTTGGCTCAGCATCCAGGCAATGGACACTACTGCCGGGTAGTTCTCCGCAGTGACGCGGCCAGTGACCGTCCCCGGTATTTGACGACTCACGAGTTCAACAAGTTCGGCCACAAGCGCCGGTGGCGCCGCTCCGCGACGGAGGAGTTCCCGGTAGCGGCGTTCGGCGGCGAGTACTTCGTCCGAGACGTAAACCAGCGGAAGCGGCAGCCGCGGACCGACTTTTCCGCCTTCAGGGCGCCGAAGTGTTACTGCCCCTGTGCCGGGTCCTGTCCAGAGGCGGTGCTTGAGGCAGCAATAATCCAATGCATGTGGACTTTGTTCCACGGCCCAGCCTTGAGCGCAGAAAGGACAAAGGAATCGCGGGGAGTCGGCGTGGCTACCCGCCAGGTCCCTTTGTCGTTCGAAGAAGCCTGATGGCACGCCTGCGCGAGTCTCCAGGAAGACCTCAAGTGCGTTTCTTACGTCCCGGCGTCTTATTGTCCTGGCTTGGGTTCGGGGTGCGAAGGACATTGCGAGTTCTCTTATTGTTCCGGTGCCAAGGAAGTTAGTTTCCTCCAGTCGAGCCGTAAAACTAGCTGCCGTTTCCAGCCGGCGGATCCGTGCGCGGAGAGGCAATCTGCCCCTCATGTCCCCGATCGTCGGGTGGGTCTTTGCCACGTCCAGCGAGGTAGGTATTCCCCCGTCGTCCATTGCGCCGGTCTTTGCCGGTTCTTGCCGATTCCCTGGTCCGGATGCAAGGTGAGTCTCCTCTACGTGACTGTCGGCGTCCTTCGCCTGCAGGCTTCGTTCGATGGACGTCATTTCCCGTCGTCCATGTGGGCGAGATCGGATTGAAGCCAGTTTTCGCTTGCGTCGATGTCCAGGGGGATACTCTCGAGAACCTCACGTGTAATGGTTTCGTCTTCGGAGTCCGCATCGCTCGAGATCAGCCACTGCGCGGCCCCTGTCAGAAGGCGTCCGAGGCTACCGATGGAGCCGCGGGTCCGGTCATGGAGGTATTGCTCGTGCGCGGCAAGGTCCCCTTCGTGGTGGTTGAAGAGAAGCAAATGGTGTTCAAAGGACTGAATGATCCCCTTCCAGAGTGCCTTCTCAGTTGTTGTGGCTCTCATGTACCTGTGCAGCACTTCGGAGGTGAACCGTCCTCGTATCTGCTGTCCACGGTCGCCTGTGAGCAAGGGCCCAAGATGGATGTTGATGCCGGCATACAGGAAGGTTGCCGGAACTCTGTTCGAAAGGGATTTCAGAACGTCGACACTCTCTCCGTTGCCGTTGTTGAGCGTGCTGAGGTTGTGAATTTCGTCAACGACCACCAGGACCGTTCTGCTCTTTTGGAGTTGACCTACAACTGTTGTCAGCAGCGATTCAAGGGTGTCCCGGCTCCTGATGGGCAGCCCGAGGAACTGTGCGAATCGTCCCACGACCGCTTTGCCGGTGCAGCCTGCTGGTACTTCTATGTAGATGACCGGTTTCTGGTCGAGTTCCATGAACTGGGGGTACTGACGGGCATAACGTTCGTAGATCGTCTTCATTGCCGCAAGGCACGCAGTCGTTTTGCCCATGGTCGACTCGCCCGAGACGAGGACCCCGAGGCGCCCTGCCACACGGGATCGGTTTTGCAGGACGGCAAGCTGGGTCTTTCGCACCACGGCTTTGAGCTGAGGCGTTGAAATGACGAGGTCGGCACCCAGATAGTCGAGCCGTCGGTTGTTGAACGCCTCCCGCTCCGTTGGTCCCATCCCAGCCCACGTTGAGGGGTCGGGCAATTCCGGCAATTCACCGGGTTGGCTCAATACGTTGGTGAGTCCTTCCCATTGATCAAGGACCTCAGGAGGGCGTTCGGAGAAAAACATCAGAGGTACTCCTGATTTGGGTCAAAAATACCCACTGTCGGAACTTCGATGTCGGGGCTTTCGGACGGTGCGAGCAGGTCAGGCCGCCGTACAACAAGGTCAGGCATCCCGGCGTCGTGAGCAAGCTTTTGCGCCGCTGCCTGCCGTTGCTCGGCAGCCCTTGTTTTCGCCTTTTCAGTCCGCGTGGCCCTCAGGACCTTTTCGATCACACGCCCGGATTGCAGGTCCCCCTTGACACCCAGTTCCGCGGCGACATCTCGGGCTTTTTGCCTGAATTCAGCGGAGAAGGGCTTTCCGAACGCGTCCTGGTTCATCCAGTCGCACTGAATCCACGACTGGTCCTCGGGGTCCTGAACCCAGACAGCCGCGGGATTGTTCGGATCCGTCCGCACGGCCCATTTGCGCTTATGGCCCGTCACATAGGACGGCGAAAGCCGATAGCGCTGCAGATCCGGGGAGTCGTATCGCCGATATTGAATCTGGATACCATCCATCTGGATGGTCCGGTATTCAATCGGCATCATCGCTATGTAGTCAGCCGCCGTCAACGGGATCGGTACAAATCCCGTGGCGTCGAACATTGCCATGTACATCGAGTTTGGCGTGTGGACGACACCCGGGCATAGGGGGTCCCGGAGTCCATCCTGCGGTCTGTTCTGCCAGATCACCGTGACCCACCGTTCAAAAAGCTCTGCCAGCGTATAGATGTCCAGAAGCCCGGCATCTTTCTCAGGCGATTTGCCGCGCCGGCTGACCTCTCCGCCGGTGTATCCGGGCAGGTACTGGGCGAAGAGGGTTTTGATGGCGTCGAATGCCCGTTCTACGTTCGGCTTGTCCGTCGGCGTCCGGATGGAGCACTCCGTGATGCTGATTCCCAGTCCCTGGCAAGCGGAGCGGAACGTTGTCGAGAGGTAATCCGACCCGTTATCCGTCACGATCCGCGCCGGAACAATGAACGGCCTGGTCGTGTCGTACTTTCCGACCTCCTCGGAGCTCAGGCCGGCTGCCCATGGCATCTCCGCGAGCTCAAATTCATTGAATGCCGCGACCGCGGGGCGCAACGGGCGTGGAACTACGCACTGGGCCAACATGCACGAGAGGTCAAAGCCCTTGGTCGCAACGCGTCTGATGCCGGTCGAGATGATGCTTCGCGTGGCCTTATCCAGGAAGATGACCAGCTTCACCCTTTGCGACTTCCCATCGTCGTCGAGCACAAGGATGTCGAAATCAGACGTGTCGACCTGCACTTCATGGCCAGGCATGATTGGCGGGCGGGAACTGTACATGCGGGCAGGAGCATTGGCGGCGCTGCGCCTGTTCGCAGCATTGCCGAATGCGTATTTGTTCTTCCCAAGAAACGCCTCATATCGCCACAGACTTGTGCGCGGCGGGACCTTGACGTCCTGGCCCGGATAGTCCCTCAGGAGGCGCTTTTCCAGCCGCAGCGAAAACCGCTCGCCTGAACCCGTCGACGAATCCCGCTCGGCGGCAATAACACTGATCAGCGCATCTCTGACTCGCGGATCCAGCTTCCTGAATGGGTCATCGCGGCGTGAGCCGCGGCGGTCGATCAACCCTGCCTCCCCTGCTTCACGGTAGGCGTCGAGTTTTCGCCGAAGCGTCCGCGCAGAACAGGAACAGCCAAGACTGTTCAGTTCCTTAACCTTCAGATCGATACGCTCGGCCAGGGAAAATCGTGCGGGATCATACTCGGGACGGGGTTCCGTGTCGGGGGTGGGGGGCGTGCCGTCGATCAGCTCCCGGAGGTGGAGCGCCAGCAGGTCGATGTGCTTGCGTTCTTTGTCCGAGATTGTGTCCAGTATCGCCGGATCGGCGTAGTCCGTGGTGCCTGCTCCCCCGGGGATGTCCGTCATCCTTTGGACCAGTTCAGTGATGTGGAGTACGCAGTATTCCCGATCATCCACATTCTTCAGTTTCAGATTCCCGCGGTTCAGGCCGGTGATGACGTAGTTTCCGTCATCGAGCCTGATCTCCTGGCCAATTCGGACGCTATACATTTTCGTTCTTTCGGAGAATAGTGTTCCAGGACAACGGGCGTGCTAAGTCAGCGCGGATCTCTCGTGTCCATAAGAGGTTGTAGATAAAGTGGATGCTGAAGGCAGGAGCTGATGAACTTATTGCCCGAGCTACGTCCAGCAACCGGGCGGGCTCGGACAGGAAGTCAACCACGAGTTCCTGAATCTCGTTGGGTGCTTTGTACCGGGGGGGCCGGTAGGCTGCTAGCCATTCCAAGTTGTGGCGCATGGGCAATCCAAGTTCGCCCAGGATCTGATATGGCCAGCCGATGCGCTGGCAAAGGTCTCTGGTCTTGGTGAATGTTTCCGTTGCTTTGGCATCGATGAGATTCTGCGGCCGAACGTCACAAAGGGTTTGAGTCCCGTCCCTTTGAACAGTGAAGAAGTCGGGATAGTGGCTTGTTCCGTCGGCAAAGTAAATACACATCGGCTGGGTAGATATGCCTACGATGTCCTGTGAGAAGTCCAGCCACATCAGTGCTGAGTACTCCGTGAGGGATTCGTACCAGAGATGCTGGCCCGTGCGGGAAAACCAGTAATAGCCTTCATAATTACGCCGGCGGGGATATTTGATGCCTTGCCGGAACACTGCAGCTTTATGAAGCTCCAAACCAGTGGCCCTGCTGTCCGCCAGAGCCATATGTCCGATGCCCTCGGCGTCGATCCAATGAAGGACGTCGCGGCCGTATGTTTCCCTTGGTCCTTGCTGACGGTCTGACCGCCGCCTTTTTTCTAGGAGGCTCATTTCCAGCACTCGCCATACGGAAGGACGGCTGCATGTGATCTCGTTACGCGCGCTGTCGCGGTTCTTTTCTTGGTTGGCTTCATCAAACCACCGCAGATCTTCTCGATCCAGGCGCCCTATTCAAGGAGGACGGCATCGCGGGCGGGCGAACCGCACGAGCAGACACACTCCTGCGCCTACATGGCCTGAATCTGCCGCGTCGAGGTCTTGGATGAACCATCGAGAATCGACCGTCTGAAACGAGTGTAGGCAACACAGGAGGCTTGCCGGCAATCACGACGTCTTGGAACGGATAGGCAGTCATGGCTGCCAGCTTCATCACCCTCAAGGACAGAGGATGCTGGTGTAGAGAGCTGAAGTTATCCGTACGACAAATAAATTATACGGCCCACCACAAAGATTTGTACCGCCCTGCGTTAGAAAAAGATCGTTTCCCGCGTACGGGAGTATGTTCGTTGTCATGGTAGAACCCCGCCGAGAGAGGCCCAGGACGGGTCCGAGGTATGAGCCGCGCGCCATGCTCATCAACCCCCGGGAGTTTGGCAGGAAGCTGCGTCCGGAGTTCGTAAAGGAGACCGAGGCGAACGTTACCCAGGTTTCCGGCGCGATGATCCAGCACGTGTTTGCCAAAGGGATACGCGAGGCCCTTATGGAGCGCGGCATGAGCGTGGTGACGTTGTCCGAAATGACGGGCTTGAACTACCAGAGGCTTACGCGCATGCTGCGCGGGTCCGTCCTCATGCGCTTGGACGACATTGGAATGATTGCGCGCGCATTACCGGAGGCATTCGACTCCGTCGTCGGCAGATACGACCCGCGAGACCGTTTCGACGCCGATAAGAAGTCACGACTGGCACGGATTTACGAAGCAGCTCGACCGATGGGCTACTCACCGACCGAGGAACCCGTTACGCGGAAGTCGAGCCAAGCAACAGACCAGACGCAGACCGCAGAGTCGCTGCCGCCGCCCAGCGCGTTCCGCCCGCCAAGCTACTCGCCTCTCATCTGACGCCCTGCCACTCCCCTGCGCCAGACCCGGAGCTACACTCGTCTTCTTCGGTCCGCCCCGCGCAAGTCCCAGTCACCAATGGCGCGGTTCTCGGACCTCCGCAAACGCTATGTCCCACGGCAAAGTGTCCCGCCAACTTGCTGAGCCGACCACGTCTGCTGCTCTAAGCTTGACCACTGCCTTGCTGCTCTTCCAGACTTGGGGGCCGAAATCGACTGATGGGGTTGCCGCAAACCCGGATTGAACACAGTACTCCGGCATCTCCGTATGCTGGACGGATGTCTTGCTCCTACCCTCTCGCAGTCTTCGGTGACTGGCATGGCAACGCCGGCTGGGCGCTGACCTCCGTCAGGTCAGCTGCCCGCCAAGGTGTCCGAACCGCCATTCACGTTGGAGACTTCGGTCTTGATTGGCCCGGTGCTAAGCGTGGACGTTATGAAGCCAAACTGAACAACTACCTGACGGACGTAGGGATCACGCTTGTCGTCTCCGGGGGAAATCACGACAACTGGGACACTTTGGCAAAGCTCCACGTCGAGGACGACGGCTTGGCCACCATTCGGTCCAATATCCGGGTCCTGCCGAGAGGCGGTCGGACCATCATTGAGGGCCTTGCCATTGGCGGCTTAGGCGGCGCGTTCAGCGTCGACTACGAGCACCGGACCGAGGGGAAGGACTGGTGGCCCAATGAAGAACCCACTCGAGAGGAAGCCGAAGCCCTCATCGCCGGCGGTCCCCTGGACGTCTTGATTACCCACGACGCGCCGGCAGGCGTCCCGCTGACGGGAGACTTCCGGCTCAGCCCAGATTTTATGGATAAAGCGAACAAAACCAGGGCCCTACTCAGAGAGGTGGTAGATGCGATGGCCGTTCCTCATCTCTTCTGTGGCCACTGGCATCAGCGGCGCATACACGAGCTGGAACATTCGAACGGAATGGTCACGAGAGTGGACGTGCTCAATATGGAAAACTCCCGTCACGGGAACGGCGTCCTCGTGTGGCCTGGCCAAGTTCCTCTGCGGATTGACCCGCTTGAAATTCGGAACACATAGATAAGTGCTTCCTCGCATCTATGACTTGCCTGCTAGCAGCAGGTCCGGTGCAAGTAGCGACCGTCAGCAAGGACGGTGCTCCGGGCCCAACGGCAAGGGAGTAAGCCAGCTCGGGCGCCCACTCGGCAGCATCCACGCTTCCTACTCTAGGTCGGCGACTGGAACGGCCAGACGGGTAGTCGGCGAGGCGTCACTCGGCCCGGCTTAGAAAGCCCAGGCCGGGATGTCGACGCAGAGCTTTGATTCCGGCGGGAGACCCTACGATGAGCAGACCGACGGGAAGGTTTCGGCGGATATGCAGTTGGTGGGCGCCGATGAGAACTGGCACCGACGGGGATAACGGTTGGCGAACGTCGCGAAGAATCAGGAAGCCGTTCTCACGCAGGAGGGACGGATCTGGGGCCACCTCGCGGGCGACCAGCTCATAGACGGGCCATCCCGTGGGTGGTACAGAACTAGCGAGAAGGCGTCCGGTACAAACCAACGCTCTTGCCCTCGGATTATGGTCTACCCGCCATCAGATCCGGGCACGGTTATACGCGTCGCATGTGAGGCGCGGAACTACGTCCCAGGCCGCAGCTAGGTACGGTGTTGTGTTACGTGGCCTGGAAAACGCCCAATTACGTGCTGGTCCACGCCTAAAATTAGCGAAGGAACAAACCGGTTGGTTTAGACTGCGGTGGGCTACTGGGTTATGATCGAAAATCGTACAGTCGGTTCCTCCTCGCCTAAAGCGAATGCCCTTAGGGCGGCAAAAGGTATGTCAGAAAATATTCAAAGTTCGGCACCCGCCGACACACCCGTGGTTACTCATGTGAGGCAGTCAAAGGTGATGCGCCGCAGACGACGCATGATGGCGCTGCTGTTAACCCTAAGTGTATTTGTGACTGCTGTATTCGTCGGTGCGCAGTTCCTGAAACCGCTACTCGGAGGAACCCCGAAGGTCGTAGACACTAGCGGATTTCTCATCACGACATTTGTCGGTTTCGCAGTTACAACACTCTTAATCGGCGCTTTCTCCCTTTTCTGGACCAAGACCAAAAGAAAATCAAACCAAGATTCCTCTGCAGCGTGGGCGGCGAAGCTCACTGAAGACGTTTGGGACGAAGAGATGACAGGAAATGCTGGACCAGCTGGAGCCAAAAGAGAAGGGCTTTAGATGGCCACGAGAACCACAGTTGATTGGACCCCCGATGCGGAGCTGGCAGCCAAAAAACACCTTGCAGTACATGTTGAAAACCTTCGCCAAGAGGCGGAAAACGTAGCCCGAAGAAGTGATTCGGTCAGTGTCTCAGAGAGTTATGTGACCTCTGCCGCGACGCACCTGCGACTAGCACCGAAATCTCACAAAGCAGCGGATCTGATGCAAGGTGTCGGCACGACTTTTTTTGGCATCGGCGGCGGTGCGATCATAAACGCCTTCCAAGCCAGTTCCCCCAATCCCGTTCCTTTCGATTCAGCTATGTTGCTCTACGTTCTCTTGAGCGTTTGCGGAGCGGTGTCGGCAGGAGTGGGCTATGCCCTTAAATATGGGAAGTAAGTCCTTTTTCGGCGGTCGTTTTTTCTAAACGTCCCAGCCCCCGTTTTCTGTGTTGATCCGGTCAAGAGTTTCATTACCTTTCCTGATCGGCAGGGAGATCGCGCCTACTTTTCGCTTCCCGATCGGCCAAGCGAACGGTACAAGGCTACGTGGATCGTCGTAGCTTCCGTCGATCACTCGGCAAAGACGAATCTCCTGCCCGGCGGCATGGCAGCCTGCAAAGACGATTAGGACGGCAACATCAGGGATTTCACGAAACGGGCCGGGCCAACTTCTTCTCGGAGTGTCTTGCGGATGCGTCAAGACTTCAACTACAGCAGTTCAGGGAAGAAATTCGACAGCATCAGGCTGCATCTTCCCGGTCCATGCACTCTTGGCCTCGAAATCGGTGCACCTCGTCGCAGTGGAGGTATGCCTGCGGAATCAACGTGGCAAGTCGAATCCATGGGATCCGTAGAGGTTGCAGTATTGCTTGAACAGGAATTCCTCTGCGCCATTCCCGCCCAGCGAAGCTAAAAGCCGATGGTAAAGCGAGTTGGTGGTGGAACGCAACGCATCGGTGCCGCCTGATCGTTGGACCCTGCGGTCTCGGTGACGCACGCTAACTTCGCCCAAGCCGTCATAGGTCGCGGTAAAGGAAAGAGCTGTGCGCGATTGCGGATTGACGTAGACGTAGACGTCGTGCCGGACGAGCGTGCGAATTGCGCTTCGTGGAGCGATCCGCACGTCGGCCAGGTGCGGATGATACGTGTCCAGGGCCGCTGCATCGATGGAACCAGAGACAACGGCGTTAGCGGTAACAAGGGTTGCCCTGAGCTTTTCCTTGGCCCTGCAAGGTCGCCGTCCAGCCAGACAAGGGCGTGCTCGATGGGTCGTCCCCGACGAACGACCGTGCAAGCCTTGTCGGTGACGGTCGAAACTGAGCCATTGTGACGCCCGCGAAATGGCTCACTTTTCGACCATCGCTGACAAAGCCTGACAGCAAGGACCACTGAGGCCTTGTCGCCTGAGAGTATGATCCTTGCCCGTCACTGTTGGCCTGTTGGAGGCGTTCCTTGATGGCATCCCACGTTCCGGTGACAAAGAATATCCCCCATTCGATCGGTGGCAGCCCTATGCCGCGCACATAACTCGAAAAAGACAGCGGCGCCCTGACATTTCCGTTACACACACAGAAACGACAGGGAAGATTTCGTCCCGGCCGGAGCACATCTCTCTCCGCGCCTGTGACTTATCAGGCTCAGCGGGTGGCGATTTCAGCCCAGGAAGCAGTCTGAAACCACTGCACAAGGCCGGCGGTATCCGTCAGCGTTGCCCTTAGTCCGGCTGTCAGGAACCGAGAGGGATCTTTTGCGAAAACGCGCCCGTTCAGCGCGGGGACTTCGGCTGCGTAGGTCAGGACGAGCCCGTGCCGCGCACGCGACATCATGACGGACAGGACTCGTGCCTCTTCCAGAAGCGCTTCCTCACTTTTTGCCTCAAAGAAGGGGACATTTCCTTCTTCGAGGCCGACGACGACAACCCAATCAAACTGCTGCCCCTTGCCGGCGTGGCCCGAGAGCAGATGCACCCCCGCCTTGGTCAACAGCGTCGAATTGTCACCGACTCGAATCCGCTTCGAGATCTCGACCGGTGTCAGCCCCTGAGTGAGCAACTCGAGCACCCAGCCCAATGCATCGGCAAGCGCCATACGATCTGCTGGGTCTTGAATCTGGTGGAATTCGGCGAAATCCCTTAGAAACTCGATCGAGTCATCCGCGGCCAGCACGGCGCGCACATCCATGCTGGCTAAGACTGCCTTAACCCGGCGGGCCGTGGCGGTATCGAGCACGCCATCATCCCACCGGTGGATCTCGAGGCCAGATTCCGCGGCGAAGGCGGCGTCCAGGAAGCGGCGCCGAGAGCCGATACGAGAGATGACTCCGATCCGCTGAGTGGGTGCGTACGAGAGAATCGCCTTCGCTAGTTTCACAACCCAGGCTGCTTCTGAGGCTGCAGTCCGGTGTCCAGCCTTGGCTGCCAGACCACCGGAAGGCCAGGTATGGGGCGCCGCGCAAGTCAGGACAGTGCCCTTGGTAAGCGGCACTAACGCGTTCACCGCGGCGAGCACGGTCGGGGACGAACGATGCGACTCAGTCAGCTCGACGACATCGCCTACTTCATTGGCGATGCGGGCATACACCTCCTCGGGCTTGGCGCCAGTGAAGCCGTAGATGCCTTGGGCGAGATCACCAGCGTAGGTGGTGCGGCCATCACCAATTTGGTTGATGATTCGGAGCTGCTGCGGCGTAAGATCCTGGAACTCGTCAACAACTACCGCGGCGAAGTGGGAGCGGTAAAGGTCGGCTACTTGCTTCCGCGCCAGGATCAGTTCAGCAGCGCGGGGAAGATCGTCGTAAGTGAGTTGTTTCTCCCGCACCCGGAGCTTCTCGATTTCGAGGGCGTCGGGATTCCCGTCTGCCTCGACCAGGCGAAGTACCTCGGCGTCATTCACCGGGTCCTGTTTGATGCGCTGGAGCACTTTGTCGACAGCGGCACTCTGCCCGAAGTTAAGTCCTGAGCGCTGACATTGTTCCCTCACCCAGTCGTTCTCGGGCAAGGTCCACGCGGGGTCGAGACCGATGGCCGCGGCGTGCGACCGATACAGCCGGGCGGAAAGACCGTGGAAGTTAATGACGGTCACCTTGTCCCGCAACTCTGCGGTCGTCAGATAGCTGCGTAGCCGCTCTCGGATGTTGTCTTTTGCACGGTTTGAGAAGGTTGCAACCAGAATACGTCGGGCGCCGGAGGCCACGCCGCGGCGGAGCATCCCCTGCACGCGCAGGGCCAGCGCTTCGCTCTTGCCGCACCCTGCCGGCGCGACGACAAGCATACCCATCTGGTCGCTGTCGCGAATTTGGAGCTGGCCCTTCGAGGGTTCGATCGTCACAGCGAGGCCTCGACCTGGCTAAGCATGCCGTCGATACTGGCAATCGCCCGCGCGGAGGCCTCGTCCAGGAGCGACACCGCAACCAGTGCGGCATTGACTTTGTAACTGCGGCAGAAAGTGGCCAGGTCAGTATCGGTGAACGTACCACTTGGGCTGGTGGGTACCAGCCTGCGCAGATGGTTGGGCCTGAACAGGGTCGAAGCGACGAGCGCCGACTGGAGCTTGGTGGCTCCGATCGCGGCGACGTACTCGTCTTCGAGATCCGCACGCGAAACCCACACGAAGTTGCTGTTGAGGTCCGCAGGCTGCACACCGAGCTTCGCTGCAGTCTCAACTTCGGCATCAGCGTCAATCAGCATGGAAAGCGGCACATTAAATCCGCGGGAGCCGAAGAGGGTGTCGATAGCCCCCATGTCTCCCGCGCCGTTCGTTTCGATGAGCGATACGCCGAGCCGATCGAGCGTCCTATTGGTGAGCTCGGCAGCCCGCTCAACGATGATTCGATCTGCGATTCCCTCAACAGCTATCACGCGGCGAGCGGTCAGTGGCTCAAGCCGGTCACGGACCCACCAGCGGACCGTCAGCCGCTCGTCGCTCGTGAGGAAGCCTGCCTGGGGCTGGACCATGTTGCCCCCTAGCTTGACGACGACGATTGAGTCTGGGTCAAACGCGCTGACGATGTCCGGTGAGTGCGTGGCGATGATTTTCTGGTTGCTGCTGGTTTTGAGCAGTCGCGCGAGGCTCCGTTGGCTCGTTGGGTGGAGGTGGATCTCAGGCTCATCGATTCCGACAACGTTGGCGCCCGAGCTCGTCAGATCGTAGAGCGCAATGGCGTAGAGTGCCCGCATGCCGTCGGACTGTGCGGTGAGATCTCGGAGCTCGCCGTCCTTCTGGATCTGGAGGCGGACATCGTTCAGGAGGTCCTGTTCCGCAGACGAGCCAGGCACAAAAGCTAGGTCGTCGGTGCCGATGACTGACGGCAGCGCCTTGGTCAGTTGTGCGGCCAGATCCGTCCGAACTCCTTTCATGACGGTCGATTCGGAGAGCACTGTTGCAAGCTGCTGCACTGCGTCGTCGAAGTCAGCCCTCTCAGCGCCAAGCTCGACGGCGTCGAGGAGGTCTCGGAGGGCAGAGCGGCGGTCTTCACGGAGCTCACGCGCTTGGCTCGTAGCGCTGAGGAACCGCCAGCCGATCGCTTCGAGCTGGGGTCTCGACAGCTGACGTCGGGTACCGGCGCCGACAGCGATTCGCTCAACGTTCAATGTCTCGTTGCTATCGACGGTTGCGCTAAGGCGAAGGGTCAGGGTTGTGCGACCTGTGGCGGCATTGACATCGATCTCGTCCGGAAACGCGGCCTTCTCGTCGTCCGAAAAGTCGGCGAGCTCGACCTGGACGACGAACTCACTCTCGGCATCGCGGAAGTCTTCGGCCGTGATCTGTGCGTATAGCTGGGCCGTGGACGCTCCGAGAATGAGCTGAAGGCACCGTAGGATGGAGCTCTTCCCGACGTCGTTGGATCCGACCAGTACTAGGTGGTCACGAACCTCGATCTCCACATCGACGATGCGGCTGTGGTTCTGAATGAGGAGGCGCGTGAGCTTCATGGGTTCCTGTTTCCGTTAGCGCGATCGGGCTCTTCGTGCTGTGTGCCAGCTCGTTCTCGTCTTCGTTCGGTCTGGCGTCACCAAATCGTCATCGCTAAATCCGTCGATGAGCGCTGGGCGTCCTGAATGGTTATATCACAAATTATCCGGCAGCATCCCAATGTTTGAAATGCTGCCCGATAATTCGGTTAGGATGAAAGGCATGGAACCTGCCCTCAATCCGTTCTCTCCTGGCTCCGGGGTCAAACCTCCTGCCCTTGTTGGGAGGCAGACGGAGATTGACGCCTTCGACCTTCTGGTGGCCCGGGCAAAAGCCAATGCCGCGGGCGACCGCGGAATTCTGCTTACCGGGCTCAGGGGTGTGGGCAAGACAGTCCTTTTGAACGAGTTCTCTGAAATGGCCCGCCGCAATGGTTGGTTGGTGGTGCAATTCGAGGCCCAGCCCGGAGATGGCGGACCTGAAGCCGTGCGCAAAAAGCTCGCCCGCGAACTACAGCTAGGAGCGCGCCGACTTCGCCAGACACCCGCTTGGTCACATCTTCGTAGTCAAGGCTTGGGAAGCATCTCTAACATCTCCGTTTCCCTCGGGATGCAGGGACTTACCGCCGATCTTAAGTTCGATGCCGGACGTGCAGATTCACGAAACCTAGAGATCGATTTGGAAGAGATGGTTGAGGACGTCTCGGCGTCGATGAGAAAAGCCAGGGCAGGCTTCGCGCTGGTAATCGACGAAATGCAGGACCTCGAGTCCGACCTGCTGGGAGCGCTGCTGACCGTCCAGCACGCCGCTGGCCAAAGGGGCTGGCCGTTCTACATTATCGGCGGAGGGTTGCCGTCGCTGCCGGGCCGGCTCAGCGAGAGCCGATCCTACGCCGAACGGCTCTTCCACTACCGCATGGTCGGCAAGCTCAGCCCGGAGGCGGCAGCTGAAGCGCTCACCGTTCCCATTGGCAGACTCGGGGCATTGCTCGAAGGAGAGGCCCTAACCACCGTGCTGGAAGCAGCTGGCGGCTACGCGTATTTCCTCCAGGCCTACGGGCGCACGCTATGGGAGACAGCGTCCGACAAGGTCATCACGGTCGGCGACGCCCGCCTCGCCGTCGAACTCGGAACAGCCGACCTGGACCATGGTTTCTTCGTGGCACGCTGGCAACGAGCAACACCCGCCGAAAGAAACTACTTGCGTGCGATGAGCCAAGACGGCGAAGGGCCCTCCGCCACAGCGGACCTGAGTGGTCGCCTCGGGAAGGACCATAGTTCCCTTACCAGCCAACGGGCCCGCCTGATCGAGAAGGGCATCATCTTCGCACCCGAACACGGGTATGTGCAGTTCACCGTCCCTGGCATGGGCGCTTTCATTCACCGGCAAAAAGACTGACCCTGTTGGGCGCCCGCTCCCCGCCCTACTTGCATCTTCTACATAGGCGGACCCCTATACAGTTCGGCCTATGCTGGTCACGTGAACCCTGTTCCGTCACCCAGCCGTATCGACGTCATCATTCATACTGGGGATACCGAGTGGCGGCAGATCGTTGCTGGACTCGGGCCGCTCGTCGTGCTCCTTGTTGCAGCATGGTGGTCACGGGCACGATGGGCGCTGGAAGCGACCCTGGATGATGATCCGGTGAGACGTGAGGTGGGCTTCGCTGCTCTGGACCGCCTGGCCACCAGCAATCTCACCGGCACGGAGGAGACACGTTTCATTGCCGAAGCCTGGAAGAGTGCGCTCCACGGCAGAGACAGAACAGGTGCCTTGTCCGAAACATAGTCCACTGTTGACAGCGCTTCACAGACCCGCATCAGCCGCAAGGAAGAGCGTGTGATCGTTCGCGCCGCCCGCCTTCGGCTCTCGACTGACAAGAAGCAAGGCATGCCGAGCCCTCCATGGGTGGAGGAAATCGCCAAGCGGCCTATTTAGACGGTGTCCGCCCTTATGTCGGCTCCTGTCAGGCAGGAGCCGACATAAGAGAAGAGAACGGCACGACAGTTCTAGTTGCTAGTCGTTCCGGACGGGATCTTGTTTGAACAGCGCGAGCTCGGATCGCCATGCTGCTACCGATACGGCGTCGCGCCGACCCTTCTCATAATGAACAAGGCGCGTTGACAACTGATCGACCCACAAGTTGAAGCGTGCGACGATCTGCGCCCGCTCCTGTCGTCCAGCAAGGGTCGCCTTGCCATGCTGCTCGTGGCTCCAGTTCACCTTGGCGGCCGCGAAGAGAACGGAGCCCTTATAGTGCTCGTCGGCCAGCCATTCCAGCAGCCAGGGCTCAAGATCTGTCTTGATGCCATCGATGGCGACCTTGAGTTCTGCTAAGCGCTCCACTACAGCGTCACCTACCTGAAAGTCGCTCTCAAGGAGGGCGAGTGGTCGGAGAACTTCGCGGATCGGCTGCAATTCTGGGCTATCCGTCATCGCCCTCACCTTCAATCTCCTTGTCGGCGGGGAGCACTGCCGCGGCGATCTTCTCAGCGATCGTTCTGATGTCGTCGCGAGCCGTCTCAAACCCGGCAAGGTCAGGAAGGATGCCGCTGTAGTCCGCCACCTCTTGGAACGTGGTTCCATGGAGGACGGGGACTAAAGTGCTCTTGTGAAGAAGCGCGCCGAGCTCTCGTTCTGTCCAAAAGCGGCCTACTAAGTAGGCTGGTGTCAAGAGTACGATCCCAGCTCGTGCCTTCCGGAGTCCCTGATCCATCTGCAGCGACTGGCTCTTGCCAGGAATAATGGCGATCTCGTCGAACCAGACGCGAACGTTGAGCGCCTCCAAGGCATCACGCAGGCTCTCCGCGGTCTGCGCCCCATCTATTCGCGCGTAGCTGAGAAACACATCCCACTCTCGCTCGTCTCGCGAAACAAGTGCATCTTGGACCCGATCTGCCAGCGCCTGCTCTGCAGGCGTGTATCGGGGCCCGCTATCAGCGGAGCGCAGTTGCCTTTGCAAGTCAGCGATGACTCGACCGTTGCGTGTGTTTACCGCGCTCACTTCCCGGTTATGTGCATCAACCCGCCGGTTGAACTGGTTGACGACCTGTTGGTTATGAGCTCGGGCTTTGCGATTATAGTCATCGACCGCCCGTTGATTCTTCCTATTAATTTCGTCAAGCTGTCGCTTCACCTGAGCTTCGGCTTTGCGCTGGGCGGACTGCAAATCGCGTCTCAGCTTGCCAGCATCGAACCTTGCCACTGAATTCCCCCTAAAAAATTTCATTTCGGATGAAAAGTTGTAGTGCACGATCGAAGTCGAGACGTTGCCTGCGGCATTTGAATCTCAGAGCCCGGTACACGTCCTCCAACGAGCGGACGACCGCTACTACGAAGGCCTGAAACTCCGAGGCCGTGCTCCCTTCGAGCTCTCGGCTGGAACCCTTGCTTAAGTACTTTCGAGTGGCCGACGATTTACAATCTGCCCCGACCTCCCACATCCGTCATTCCGCATGGCAGTTAGCAGTTTGTGGCCAGCTACTGAGAAACGTGGCCATCTATAGCCCTGATTTGGCCATGCTCCACGGAACATGGCCATCTAAATTGGAAAATGGCCATGTCCCGTGGAACCTCACACTTCTACAAAGAACTAGAAGTCCCAGTCCTCGTCCTCGGTGTTAACGGCCTTTCCGATGACATAAGAAGACCCGGAACCCGAGAAGAAGTCGTGGTTCTCGTCCGCGTTCGGCGACAGGGCCGACAGGATGGCCGGGTTCACGTCGGTGACCGAAGCCGGGAACATGGCCTCGTAGCCCAGGTTCATCAGAGCTTTGTTGGCGTTGTAGTGCAGGAACTTTTTGACGTCCTCGGCCAGGCCGACGCCGTCGTAGAGGTCGTGCGTGTACTGGACTTCGTTTTCGTACAGCTCAAAGAGCAGCTCGAACGTGTAGTCCTTGATCTCCTGGCGGCGCTCCTCGGAAACCTTCTCCAGGCCCTTCTGGAACTTGTAGCCGATGTAGTAACCGTGCACGGCTTCATCGCGGATGATCAGGCGGATCAGGTCGGCCGTGTTCGTCAGCTTAGCCCGTGAAGACCAGTACATGGGCAGGTAGAAGCCCGAGTAGAACAGGAAGCTCTCCAGGAGAGTCGAGGCCACCTTGCGCTTCAGGGGGTCGTCTCCCTGGTAATAGTCCATGACGATCTGCGCCTTCTTCTGAAGGTTCTCGTTCTCCGTGGACCAGCGGAACGCGTCGTCGATCTCCTTGGTGGAGCACAGCGTCGAGAAGATCGACGAGTAGCTCTTCGCGTGCACAGCCTCCATGAAGGCGATGTTGGTGTACACGGCTTCTTCGTGCGGCGTGAGCGCATCAGGGATCAACGAAACGGCGCCGACTGTGCCCTGGATGGTGTCCAGCAGCGTCAGTCCGGTGAACACCCGCATGGTGAGCTGCTGCTCCGCCGGCGTCAGCGTCGCCCACGACTGGACGTCGTTGGACAGCGGCACCTTCTCCGGCAGCCAGAAGTTGTTGACCAGGCGGTTCCAGACCTCCACGTCCTTGTCGTCCTGGATCCGGTTCCAGTTGATCGCCTCGACGTGCGTCAGCAGCTTGACCCTCTCGGTCATGTCTTCCCCTAAAAAGTTTGGGTTGGTTCTTGGTTAAAGCGTACGACGGCGGGCGGTTGCCCGCCGTCGTACAGGTACGATTTAGTTGAAGCTACAACATGCAGCTGACGCAGCCCTCAACCTCGGTCCCTTCCAGCGCAAGCTGGCGGAGACGGATGTAGTAGATGGTCTTGATGCCCTTGCGCCAGGCGTAGATCTGGGCCTTGTTGATGTCGCGGGTGGTGGCGGTGTCCTTGAAGAACAGCGTCAGCGACAGGCCCTGGTCCACGTGCTGCGTGGCCGCGGCATACGTGTCGATGATCTTCTCGTAGCCGATCTCGTATGCGTCCTGGTAGTACTCCAGGTTGTCGTTGGTCAGGTACGGCGCCGGGTAGTAGACGCGGCCGATCTTGCCTTCCTTGCGGATCTCGATCTTGGACGCCACCGGGTGGATCGAGGAGGTGGAGTTGTTGATGTAGGAGATCGAGCCGGTGGGCGGGACCGCCTGCAGGTTCTGGTTGTAGATGCCGTGCTCCATGACGGAAGCCTTCAGCTCGCGCCAGTCATCCTGTGTGGGGATGTGGACGTTCTTGAACAGTTCCTTGACCTTCTCGGTTTCCGGCACCCACTCCTGCTCCGTGTACTTGTCGAAGAACTCGCCCGAGGCGTATTTGGACTTCTCGAAGCCGCCGAAGGTCTGGCCCGTCTCGATGGCCAGCAGGTTCGAGGCGCGGATGGCGTGGTACACCACGGAGTAGAAGTAGATGTTGGTGAAGTCCAGGCCCTCTTCGGAACCGTAGTGGACCCGCTCACGGGCCAGGTAGCCATGCAGGTTCATCTGGCCGAGGCCGATGGCGTGGCTCTGGTCATTGCCCTTGGCGATAGACGGCACCGAGGTGATGTTGGACATGTCCGAGACTGCCGAGAGCGAACGGATGGCCGTCTCGATGGTCAGGCCGAAGTCCGGCGAATCCATGGTCTTGGCGATGTTCAGCGAGCCCAGGTTGCAGGAGATGTCCTTGCCGGTCTCGTCGTAGGACAGATCGTCGTGGTACGTCGTGGGCTGGGAGACCTGGAGGATCTCGGAGCACAGGTTGGACATGATGATCTTGCCGTCAATCGGGTTGGCCCGGTTCACCGTGTCCTCGAACATGATGTACGGGTAACCGGATTCAAACTGGATCTCGGCGAGGGTCTGGAAGAACTCGCGCGCCTT
Source organism: Arthrobacter sp. NPDC093139 (assembly GCF_044754165.1). NCBI lineage: Bacteria > Bacillati > Actinomycetota > Actinomycetes > Micrococcales > Micrococcaceae > Arthrobacter > Arthrobacter sp. NPDC093139. Next base: position 84,969 of record NZ_JBIVOO010000001.1, on the reverse strand, counting down.
GATCTTGGTCTTCTTGATCCGGGAATCGTCCACCATCTCGTAGTACTTCTCGGTGACCGAGACGTCGGAGAACGGCATCCCGTAGACGCGTTCAACGTCGTACGGCGAGAACAGGTACATGTCCTCGTCCTTCTTGGCCAGCTCGAAGGTGATGTCCGGGATCACGACGCCGAGGGACAGGGTCTTGATGCGGACCTTCTCGTCCGCGTTCTCCCGCTTGGTGTCCAGGAACCGGTAGATGTCCGGGTGGTGGGCATGCAGGTACACGGCACCGGCGCCCTGGCGGGCACCGAGCTGGTTGGCGTACGAGAAGCTGTCTTCGAGCAGCTTCATCACAGGGATGACGCCGGAGGACTGGTTCTCGATCTGCTTGATCGGCGCGCCGACCTCGCGGATGTTGGTCAGCGCGAACGCCACGCCGCCGCCTCGCTTGGACAGCTGCAGCGCAGAGTTGATGGAGCGGCCGATCGACTCCATGTTGTCCTCGATGCGGAGCAGGAAGCAGGAGACCAGCTCGCCGCGCTGCTTCTTGCCGGCGTTCAGGAACGTCGGGGTGGCGGGCTGGAAGCGGCCCTCGATGATCTCATCCACCATCTGGGTGGCCAGCTGCTCGTTGCCGCGCGCCAGATGCAGGGCAACCATGCAGACCCGGTCTTCATAGCGCTCCAGGAAGCGGTTGCCGTCGAAGGTCTTCAGCGTGTAGGACGTGTAGAACTTGAAGGCGCCCAGGAAGGTCTCAAAGCGGAACTTCTTCTTGTACGCGCGCCTGAAGAGCTCGCGGATGAAGTTCATCGTGTACTGGTCGAGGGTTTCGCGCTCGTAGTACTGGTTCTTCACCAGGTAGTCGAGCTTCTCCTCGAGGTCATGGAAGAAGACCGTGTTGTTGTTCACGTGCTGCAGGAAGTACTGGTGTGCGGCCTCGCGGTCCGCCTCGAACTGGATCTCGCCGTTGGGGCCATACAGGTTCAGCATGGCGTTCAGCTCGTGGTAGCCCAGGCCCTTGTACGCGGCAGGGAGCGCCGGCTTCTCCTGCTTTTCAACAGCCGTGTCCATGGGCTTGTCCCTTCCTTCCGGCCTGGTTACTTCTGTGTCTGCGACAGTCGTGTCCAAAATTCTTCCAATCCTTTTTGTACACGGTCGACGTCTTCCGGCGTCCCCATGAGTTCGAAACGGTATAGATGGGGAACACCGCACTTGGCGGCGATGATGTCCCCCGCCATGCAGTAGTTGTCCCCGAAGTTCGTGTTCCCCGCCCCGATGACGCCCCTGAGCAGGCGGCGGTTCTGCGGGTTGTTCAGGAACCGGATGACCTGTTTGGGCACGGAGCCCTCACCCCCGGTTCCGCCATACGTCGGCACCACCAGCACATACGGTTCGGAGGCAGTGAGTGGCTGGTCCTTCGGATGCAGCGGAATCCGTGCGGCGTCCGTGCCCAGCTTGTCGATGAAGCGCCTGGTGTTCTCGGAGGCCGAAGAAAAATAGATGAGGTGACTGTGTGTCCGATCACCGGGTGTCCTGTCCTCGGATGCCCGGTCCCTCGGCGTCGTGTTGTCAGCTTGCGCTGCAACCGGCACATCGGCAAAAGCCGCCGCGGCCATGGGAGTCACCTCACCTACCTGGTATTCATCGGCCGGAACGGCATTCGGCCCTGCTGCAGGCCTTCGGGCTGCGAAGCCTAGGCCACCGAAGCAGCGGCGCTCAGCGCCAGCTCTTCGATCTTGTCCGGACGGAAGCCGGACCAATGGTCCTGATCCGTGACGACAACCGGAGCCTGCATGTACCCCAGTGACTTCAGGCGCTCAAGGGCGTCCGCGTCTTGGGAGATGTCCACGCTCTGGTAGGTGATGCCTTTCTTGTCCAGCGCGCGGTAGGTTGCGTTGCACTGAACACAGGCCGGCTTCGTGTAAACCGTAACGGTCATGGTCCCTGTCCCCTTTGTTGAAGTCACTGCTTCTGTACTCCTGAAGACTCTGCTTGAAGTCTCTGCGTCTAATTTCACCGATGCGATGGAGACCCTGCCTGGAACTGCAGTCAAACCAGAACCCTACTGCCCGGTACTGGCTTCACCGGTCTCCCGCTCAATCTGTATGTCGATACTACATGTAGTGCAAGGCCCCCAGCGGAACCCCTAGATGATGTATTACAAGTATGTCATTTAATGCACTTTTAATCCACAGGCGGGGGTCCCCAAAATGTCCGGATTTCCGGCATTTCCGCGGACGAAATCCACACCCTGTGGAGTAGTTAGACACATTTAAAGCCCAGCGTGTCGCGCGGAAGACGGCGTGTCGCACCTCCCCGGAGAGGTCCGCGGACGTGGCCCGGGACACGAAGCACGGGCCAGGAAGCATGCTTCAGCACCCCTTCATGTGATTAAGGAAACGTGGCTACAGCTGCGCCTCCCGGCGGTCCAGCACGATCTGCTGCACATCTAGGTAACCTGACCGGAAGCCGGCCCGGGAGTAGCAGAGGTAGAACAGCCACATCCGCTGGAAGACCTCATCGAATCCGAGTTCCCGCACCTGAATACTCACGGGCTATTCGCAACAGGAGAGAGCCCGGATGGGTACCGCTGTTTTCTTGCGGCTGAGCAGCGGGAGTAATGTGGGCTGGTGGTCAATCCCGTACATCTCAGGACCCTGCTGGAAGTGACCAGGCTGGGGTCGTTTGCGGCCGCTGCGAGCCGCCTGGGCTACACCGCCTCCGCCGTGTCCCAGCAGATGTCGGCGCTGGAGCGTGACACTGGCGTCCATCTGTTCACCCGGTCGGCGCGGAGCGTGGTGCCCACTGATGCCGCCGTGGTGATGGCCCGCCATGCGGCCAAGGTGCTGACGGACATCGAGGCGCTGATGGCCGCCGCGTCAAAGACCCAGGACGCCACGAGCCAGGAGCTGAGGCTGGGCATCTTCCCCAGCCTCGCCACCTATGTCCTGCCGAAGATTCTGAAGAACCCGGCCTGGAAGGATCTGGGCATCGACCTCCGTGTTTCCGTTGCCGAGCCGGCCCAGACCATCCAGGGGCTCCGCACCGGCGGAGACGTGGATGTGGCTCTGGTGTACCAGGTAGGCCAGTCAGGGCTCGCCTGGCCGCACACGATCAACCGGCAGTGGATCGGCGACGACAATTTCCGCGTGGTCCTGCCCAGCGGCTGGGGTTTCCGCTCCGAGGCGAAGGTGGCTGCGGACCATCTTTCGGACATGCCCTGGATCATGCACCACCCCGGCACGAGCGACGCCACCGTGATCGAGCGGCTCTTTGCCAGCTGCAACCTCCATCCCCGCGTTGTGGCGTACAGCGACGACTTTCACGCCAGTCTGGAGATGGCCGCTGCGGGCCTGGGCGCCGCACTGGTACCCGAGCTTGCGTTGCTTCACCGGCCGTCCGGCGTCGTGGTGCTGGATGTGCCGGAGATCAGGCTGGCCCGCAACGTCTTTGCGCTGCTGATCAATGAGAAGAAGACCGCCCGCGTACAGCTCTTCGTGGACCTGCTGGCTGACACGTTCGGCAGCCTGGGGTCTTCAGATAAATAATCGCCGAAGCTGGAATGAGCCGCTTTTCGGGTCTATGTTGAAGATATGACCAAGGTAGCGAGTCAGCACTTCGGAGTAATCGAGCTCAACCACGGCCGGGACCGTAACATCGCCACGGAACATGAGCTTGCCGGACAGCGCCTTGAGCTGGACCTGAACATCAACGCGCACGACCACTTCGATGAAGCAGCAATGCACAAGGTGGACTACCGGCTGCGCTACCTGCCCGAGCTCGTGGACGAGGTCCGCGAAATGATCGCTGAAGAGCTGGAGCAGGAAGGCACCAGCCCGCAGGAGTATCTCCGCTTCCACTGCAACGCCATAAAGGACGAGCATCTGCAGAAGGTCTTTGGCGTCCAGGACAAGAGCCAGCTGACGAACGCTGTGTTCCTGAAGGCCCTGAAGCTAGGCCATGTGGGCATCTACCCCGGCCAGCCGGAACGCTACTTTGTCATGGATTTCACCCTCGGCGAGCACTTCACCGATGAGGTGCTCGTGGCCTCCGCGGACGAAGACGGCGTCGTGGACGACGAAATCCTCTGGGAGTCGTGAGGATTCGACGGGTTCAACCACCGGAGCATTAAACGCCGACGGCGGGCGGTCACCCTGAGGTGACCGCCCGCCGTCGCGTCTCAAGCTCGATCAGCGGCTATATTCTTATTTTGCGCTTTCCAGCAGTTCTGCGCGAACCGTCTTGGTGGCCTCGACAAGGTTACGCAGGGACTCTTCGGTCTCGGTGTAGCCGCGGGTCTTCAGGCCGCAGTCCGGGTTGACCCAGAGCTGGCGGGACGGTACGTGCTTGACGGCGGTGCTGAGCAGCTCGGTGACTTCCTGCTCGCCCGGAACGCGCGGCGAGTGGATGTCGTAGACGCCCGGTCCAACGCCGCGGCCGAAGCCGTGGGACTCGAGGTCGTGGACAACCTCCATGCGCGAGCGGGCTGCCTCGATCGAGGTCACGTCGGCGTCCAGTCCGTCGATGGCGTCGATGATGGCGCCAAACTCTGAGTAGCACAGGTGCGTGTGGATCTGGGTTTCGTCAGCAACGCCGGCGGTGGACAGGCGGAAGGAGTTCACGGACCAGTCCAGGTACGCGGGCTGGTCCGCCTTGCGCAGCGGCAGGAGTTCGCGCAGTGCGGGCTCGTCCACCTGGATGATCTTGATGCCGGCAGCCTCGAGGTCGGCGATCTCGTCGCGCAGCGCCAGGGCAACCTGGTTGGCGGTCTCGCCCAGCGGCTGGTCGTCGCGGACGAAGGACCAGGCGAGGATGGTGACCGGGCCGGTGAGCATGCCCTTCATCGGCTTGCTGGTGAGGGACTGGGCGTACTTGGCCCATTCCACCGTGATGGGGGCGCTGCGGGTGACGTCGCCCCAGAGGATGGAGGGACGGGTGCAGCGTGAGCCGTAGGACTGGACCCAGCCGTGGACGGTGACGTCGAAGCCTTCGAGGTTCTCCGCGAAGTACTGGACCATGTCGTTGCGCTCGGGCTCACCGTGCACGAGGACATCGAAGCCGAGCCCTTCCTGGAGCTCCACAACGCGCTTGATCTCGTCTTTCATGAGCTGCTCGTACTGCTCCGTGGTGAGGTCGCCCTTGTTGGCGCGGGCACGGGCGGTGCGGATCTCGGACGTCTGCGGGAACGAACCGATGGTCGTGGTCGGCAGCGGCGGCAGGGCCAGGGCCTGCTCCTGGGCGGCTTCACGGACCGAGTACTCGGAGCGGTTGAAGTCGGCGGGGGTCAGGGCGGCGGTGCGGGCACGGACGTCGGCGCGCTGCACTCCCTCGGCGGCGGCGCGGGACGCGATGATCCGCGTGGCTTCGTCGATGGCCGGCTGCACGGCGACGGCATCGGTCAGCAGACCCGCCAGAGTGACGACCTCGACGGCCTTCTGGTCGGCAAATGCCAGCCAGCTGCGGAGCTGCTCGGACAGCTGGGTCTCTTCCTCGACGTCGTGCGGGACGTGCTGGGTGGAGGTGGAGGTGCTGATGGCCAGCTTGGCGACAGACTTCTGAAGTTCGGCGATTTTGTCCGCCGAAGCCTGCAGGTCGTTGCGCCAGATGTTGTGGCCGTCAACGACACCGGCAACGAGGGTCTTCCCGCCCAGGGCGGCCAGTGCAGCGGCGGAGGGAACGGCACCCTTAAAGACGTCGATGTGCAGGGCGTCGATGTTGGTGGCGGCGAGGGTGCCGAGCTGGCCGTTCAGCGCGCCGTACGGAGTGGAGACGAACAGCTGCGGGCGCTGGCCAACAGCCGAGAGCACCTCGTAGGAGCGGGCAACGGCTGCCTGGATCTCCTGTTCCGGGATGTCCTGGTCAACCACCAGGGCGGGCTCGTCGAGCTGGACCCAGCTGGCGCCGGCAGCGGCCAGCTTCTCGAGCAGCGCGGTGTAGACCGGGAGGACGTCCTCAAGGCGGGACAGCGGGCTGAAGTCTGCCGGGGCGTCGTCGGAAGCCTTGCTCAGGAGCAGGAAGGTGACCGGGCCAACGATGTACGGGCGGGTCTCCACACCGTTGGCGAGGGCGTATTCGAATTCCTCAACGATCCGGTTGGAGGTCAGCGCGAAGTTGGTCTCCGGGCCGATCTCCGGTACGAGGTAGTGGTAGTTGGTGTCGAACCACTTCGTCATCTCCAGCGGCTGCTGTTCCTTGTTGCCGCGGGCCAGGGTGAAGTAACCGTCGATGTCCAGCTGTCCCTCACCATTGAGGAGGTTGCCGAAACGGGCGGGAACGGCGCCGATGTGGGCTGCGGCGTCGAGCACCTGGTCGTAGAAGGAGAAGGTGCCGGGAACGGCGGCAGCCTCGGTCAGGCCCAGGCCCTGCAGGCGCTTCGCGGTGCCCAGCTGGATTTCCTTGGCGGCCGCGTCGAGGGCGGCGGCGTCGATCTTGCCGGCCCAGTAGGCTTCGACGGCCTTCTTCAGTTCGCGGCGGCGGCCGATGCGGGGGTAGCCCAGGATCGAGGCGGACGGGAACGCGGTGTTCTGTTCAGTCATGTGAGATTCCTTGAATGGTTGAGAAAGCGTGAGGGTCGTGGTTGCCTGCCGCGCAATGTCAGCTGACCATGTTGTCAGCTGGCCGTGTTGTTAACCGACCGTGTTGTCAGCTGGCCAGTTGCCGGCGGGCGAGCGCGTTCAGGCGGCTGGCGGAGCGTGTGGGCCTCGCAAGCGACAGCTTGTCGAGGACGTCCATCGCACTCTGGTGTTCATTGAACGTGTACAGGTGGAGCCCGGGGGCTCCGGCATCCAGGGCGGCGTTGGCCAGATCCACGGTGGCGCTGACGCCGATGCGGAGCCGCTCGGCGTCAGAGTCCGCAGCGGCAAGCCGTTCGATGAGTTCCGGGGCGGGCTGAACGCCGGTGAGCTCGCCGAGGCGCTTCAGCCTCCGCAGGCTCGTGAGCGGCATGACGCCCGGAATGATCGGGATGGTGACGCCGGCGCGGCGCGCCCTCGTGATGAGGTCCGCGTACTGCTCGGTGCGGAAGAACACCTGGGTGATGGCGAAGTCCGCCCCGGAGCGCTGCTTGGCCAGCAGCACCTCGACGTCGTGCGCCTCGCTCGGGGATTCCGGATGCCGGGTGGGATAAGCGGCCACTCCAACAGCCACCTTGCCGGCGCACAGCAGAGCGGAACGGCGCTGCTCAACGCGGCGGATGAGCTCGATCAGGTCCTGCGCGTAGCGGAGCGAACCGCTGACCGGCTCTCCCTGGTCCTTGGGCAGGTCGCCGCGGAGGGCGAGGATGCCGCGGACTCCGGCATCCAGGAGCTCCCCGATGATCTCGGCAAGTTCCGCCGGCGTGTTTCCCACGCAGGTCAGGTGGGCGAGCGGCCGGAGGGTGGTTTCCAGGACGAGCCGGTTGATGAGTTCGACGGCGGTGTCCCGGTTGGAGCCGCTGGCACCGTATGTGACGGAGACATAGTCGGGGTCAGTGGTCTCGAGCTCGCGGATGGTGGTCCAGAGTGTCTCTGCGGCCGCGGGAGAGCGCGGCGGGAAGAGCTCGTAGGACAGCGCCACCGGGGCGGCGTCGGAAAGATTTGGATGTGTCTCAATAAGGCTGGGTGGTGACATTTGCGTCCTTGGCTATGGGCCATTGAAGGCGGAACTGCCGTGGCCTGGGCCCGTGCAGTGAGCGGTCAATGAATTGAGTTTGGGGAACACGGAACCAACTTCGGCAGGGCGCAGCCGCGACTGTTACGCCTGAATAAAAGCTGTCCGTGAGCAAATGTCAGGCCCACATGGGGGCACCCACATCCTCCTTGGCGGCTGCCTGGCGGCATATCCGCAGCGGAGGATCGCTGACACGTTACCTCGGTAACTTGTATAGAACTCTAGGAGCCGGGCTGGGCACCGTTCAAGTCGGGCATCGAATTAAGACGCATTCTTACGCCTCCTTGACCGTCCGCCACAGAATTTTCTTCGCTGGCTGCCGCCCAGGAGCCCTCCCTTTGGGGCGGGAACAGGTCTATTCTTTTGCCATGATCCAGCTACCACCCAGCTACCAGGAATATCTTGCCGACAAGGACCCAAGCTTCGTTGACATGGTCCGGCCTGTCCTCTTGCAGTCCGCAGCTGACCAGCTCCATGGTGTCCGCGTGCTGTATGTCCCGCGAGGCCACCAGGCACACCTTGATGACACCATTCCCTACGGAACGATCGTCGAGGACATCGACTGACTCACCCCTCCAGCAGCAGCCGCTGCGCGCGTGGCGCAAGCGTGTGCTCCAGGACCAGGCAGGCAGCTCCCACGGCACCGACGTCTTCCCCCACCCCGGTTCCCACCACCTCGATGGCGTGGATGTTCCGAGCGTCGCTGTTTTCCCTGATCAGATCGGGGACTTGGTCCAGGTAGCGCTTTGACAGTGGACCCCAGAACGGTCCGCCGAATACAACGCGGTCAACGTCGAGCGTGTTGGCCACCACGGCCGCCGCCCGTGCCACCAGGACAGCGGATTTGTCGATGATGGCCGCTGCTGCCTCGTTTCCTGCGTCGGCAGCTTGGCACAGCAGGGCGAACCCTTCCTGCACGGCCGGTCCGTTGGACAGCGGGGCGGCCTCGTCCAGGACCCCGGCGGCATGGGCTTCAGCCACCAGGACCTTGGGAATGCACGATGACTTGACGCAACCCCGCAGGCCGCAGTCACAGAGAGGGCCGTCCGGATCAACAATGATATGGCCGATTTCGCCGGCGTTGCCCGATGAACCGCGCACAACCTCGTCATTGAGCACGATGCCGCAGCCAATGCCCGTGCCCATGTACATGAAGACGAAGCTCCCCGTACCGCTGGGGCCGCCTGCCCAGGTTTCCGCGACGGCGGCGCTGGTGACGTCTTTGTCCATGAGGACTGACATGCCCGTGGCGTCCGCGAGGGCGTCTCGGAGCGGAACGCGGTGCCAACCGGTTAGCAGCGGGGGCTCCACCACGGTTCCGTTGTCATGGTCGATCGGTCCCGGCGCCGCAACGCCCAGGCCGGCGATTTTGTCCTGGTCCACGCCGGAGGCCTGGACCAGCTGTTCGATCTCGCCGGCGATGGCGGCAATGACAGCGTCCGGGCCGCCGTCCGCGGGGGTTTTGATTTGCGAGTGCTGAACCACAGCACCCAGGAGGTCCAACAGCACAAACGTTGCGACGGCGGGGTCCAGGTGCACGCCCACGGCGTACATCCCCGACGGGTTGAGGCGGAGAATCGTTCGGGGTTTTCCCGGCCCGCTCCCCTCCTTTCCGGCTTCGATGATGAGGTTCTGGTCCAGCAGGCGGCGGGAGATGTTTGAGATGGTCTGCGGGGACAGACCGACGATCTGCGCCAGTTCGACGCGGCTCAGGCCTCCGGACGAGCGCCGGATCGCATCCAGGATGACAGTCAGATTGAAGTCACCCATGCGGGGCAAGTTTGTTCCGCGCCTCGGTGAGGGCTGGCGGATCTCGGTCAAGGAATCCCCTAAGCATCGTCGTTGGGCCACTATCGATGTCTGAATCGTACGTTACCTGCCGGTATACGGGTATGTCCCACGCGCGAATGCGGGAGGCCCGTTGCCAGTGCCAACGGCGGGGCCTAGCCGGCCTGCCCCTTGACACTGACAGCCACCGTGAATTTCGGATTTCGGCCCTTGATGCGGGTGGGGCCCACAAGCCGTTCCAGAGCCGGAATATACCGCAGGTGGCTGTTGAAGACAGTCCAGAGCTCACCGCCGGGAGCCAGGACGCGGCCCGCGGCCTCGAACATTTTGATGCCGGCGCCCGCATGCACGCTCGTGCCAAGGTGGAAGGGCGGGTTCAGCAGGATTAGGTCGGCGGTGCCGGCCGGGAGGGAAGCCATGGCGTCCTCCTGCAGCACCGTAATCTGCCCGCCCAGGCCGTTCGCGCTTGCCGTGGCCGCTGCGGACGCTGCGGCGGACGCTGACTGGTCAGTGGCGATGACTGCCGCCCCGGGGTGGGCCCGGGCGTACATGGCTGCCAGGACTCCGGTGCCACAGCCCAGATCCACGGCGGTGGCGGCCTCGGGCATATCAGGGAGGAAGTGCAGCAGGAAACGTGTTCCGATGTCCAGCTTGGTGCCGGCGAAAACGGCGCCGTGGGCGCAGATATCCAGATCGAGCTCCGCGTTGTGCTCCGTCACGGGATAGGGCGGTGGCGGCTGCACGGCTCTGGCGCGCGAGGCCACGAGGACCCGGGATTTTTGGCGAGCCAGCTGGGGCTGGACGGATTCAAAGTACCGCCCGAGCACGGCGTTCATGCCCAAGGACATGTGCTTCACGCGGCCACCGGCCAAGACCACCGCCCCGGCGGACGCGTACCGCGCCACGGCGGCGCTGATTTCCTCAAGTTCGGCGAGGGTCTTGGGAAGTTGCACCAGGACGAGGTCCGCACCGGCCAAAAGCCCTTCCCCCAACGGGAGCTGCTCAAAGCCGACATCAACGCCGAGTGCTGCCGCGTTGTTCCGGAGGGCACGTTCGCCCGTGATGAGATCCTGGTGCACGCGGATCCGGGCCGGCACCCGGGGCGCATTCCCCGAGAGCAGGGCGAGCGTGAGCGCCCCGTAGCGGTCTCCGATGACGGCTACGTCGCTCTCCGGCGTCAGCAGTTCGGCGGCCGTGTCCAGCAGGAGCACGTCTGTGGCGTCCCATGCCTGCAGGTTCGCCGCCTCGACGTCGGGGTATCTCCGGAGCATGCCCAGAACATGCCCTAAACTGTTCTCCGTCACGTACCGCTGCCGCCTGTTCGTCGCTGCTTTCCTCCGCCCACCGGATACACAATGCAGACCCGATGGATAACGCAAAAGGGCCGCCCCATGGGACGACCCTTTCTTGTTCTTAGTGGAGCTGAGGGGACTCGAACCCCTGACCCCCTGCATGCCATGCAGGTGCGCTACCAGCTGCGCCACAGCCCCGAACTGTTGCCGCTGCCGGTCTTTGTGTTTCCCGGAAGCAACCTGAATAGCGTAATGCACAATCTCCCGGAAGCGAAATCGAGGAACCCCACCGCCGGCTGGCGCTTCGCTCGGGCTCACGCCCCGACGGAATCTGCAGTCTTGATCCGAACATGCGGGAACACTTTAACGGCCTTGAGGTCGCCACGGGAGCATTCAAGGAGCCGGGCAGCAGCGCCGCGGCTCTTTGTGGACCCAGGAGGACTGCGGTGGCCGACGATCAGGACTTACCCCCGTTGGACGGCGCCGTGCTGCGGTCCCTGGCAGATGAGGCGGGACGAGCGGTGGCGCAAGCGTTTTTCGAGGAGTACCTGCAACTGCTGCCTGTCCGCGCGGCCGCGATCCTGCGTGGCCTGGCAAGCGAAGAGCCTGCGTCGGCCGTGGAGCCGCTAGTGAGCCTGAGGGTGACGTCGGCCATGGCCGGCGGCCTGAGGCTCGAAGAATACTGCCAGAAGCTTGAGCATGCGGTGAAGCGCGGACACAGGCCGGACCCCGTGGCCGTGAAGGCGGTCCTGTTCGCGAATATACGGCTGCTGGTTCGTGAGGCCACGCGCCAGGGCTACCTGCCCAGCCGGCGTCCAGGAGGGCCGGAGCAGTAGGCCCACCTACTCCTGCCCTGCACGCAGCCCCGTGGTGAAGTGGCAACAAAAAACCGCCGGAACCAGGCTAATCCCGGTTCCAGCGGTTGGTGGTGGAGCTGAGGGGACTCGAACCCCTGACCCCCTGCATGCCATGCAGGTGCGCTACCAGCTGCGCCACAGCCCCAATTTTCGCCGCTTCGACGCCTTCGGCTTTCGCCTGCTGGCCCGTACTACTGTCCGGATCGATCTTTCCTGATCGCTCCGAAGCAACTCAAATATCTTAGAACAGCGTTTCCGAAAATTCCAAATCGGGCATATTCGGCGCTGTTCCGCCCCGGCTACTCGGAATCGGAGCCAGCGGCGGCCTTGGCCGAGGTGTCATCGCCGAGCTGCAAATCCACGACGGGGCAGTCCTTCCAAAGCCGCTCGAGGGCGTAGAAAACGCGGTCTTCCTCATGCTGTACGTGGATCACCACGTCGGAGTAGTCCAGCAGTACCCAGCGTCCCGCCGACCGCCCTTCGCGACGCACCGGACGGCGGTCCTGCTTGATGAGCTCTTCTTCGATCCCGTCAACGATGGCGTTGACCTGGCGTTCGCTGGGAGCGGAGGCGATGAGGAAGACGTCCGCCAAGGCCAGGCGTTCGCTGACATCGAGAGCCACGATGTCCTGGGCAATCTTGTCCGCCGCAGCCCTCGCTGCGTGTCGGGCTGTGGCGATGGATGAATCAGATGCAGTCACGGGACTCCTTGTAGTGGTGTAAAACCTGGTGTGGTGGTGGAAGTCAGCGCGACAGGCCGCTGATGATCATGATGACGCCGGCGATAAGTGCCAGGGCCCCGAGGGCCAGCACTCCCAGCTGAAGAATGCGGAGCCGTTGTGCCCGGGCGAGGCCTGCCGTGGCAGCATCCAGCGGTTCCAGGCCATAGGCGGACTTCGCCGAAACCGGCGGAAGCCCCGTGAACTCCTCGACGGCATCCGCATCCCGGCCCGCGGGCGCCCCGGGCGCGGCGGCCGGTGCAGCGGCAGCCTTGGCGGCAGCTTCAGCACGGGCAATCACCCGTGCCCGCCCCGTGGACGTCGCACTGCCCGGCGCCTTGGATGGGCGGGAACCACGTGCAGGGATGCGTGGCCCGGGATTGGTCACCACGGGAACATACGATGTGGCCGGACGCTTCATGACGGGGCGGTCCACGCCGGGCACCTGGACGAACTCCAGCGGTGTCACCATGGCAAGGTTACTGGCGGTCGATGGATCGTTCTGAGGCGGCGCCGGGGTGTTCTTTTCCGCCAGCTTCTGTTTGGCCAGTGCGCGCTTGTTGAGCACGGCAGCGCGTTCCGCAAGAGCGATCTGCTCGGCCAGGATCTCGGGATCCACAGCTTCAGGATCCGTTGCCGCGATGTGCTCCATCTTCGCGATCTGGTTCTTGGCCTGTTCGGCGATGAGGGCCCGTGCCTCAAGGGCCTGCTCAACGGTCATACCGTCGGGCAGCTCCTGGGAACCCCCTGGGGGCGGTTCCGGGGAAGCTGACTTCGGGGCGGCCTGTGGCTGCGCCGGTGCGGGATGTTGGGCCGGCGCTTGCGGGTGGGCCGGCCCCTTGCCGGAAGCGGGGCCTTGGCCGGAAGCGGGCGGGACCACCGGAATGGCCGACGTGACGGCCTGTTCCAGCTGCTGCAGCCTGAGCTGGCGACGCGTGGGAGGCCCGCCGGCTGACAGCTGTCCTTCCTTCTCCGCAAGTTCCTTGATGGTGCGGAGCGCGGCCCGGTCCCTGGCCCTGATCTGGGAAGAGCGCTCGGCCGCCGAACCCGCCGGAACCGAATCCACGGGACCCGGCGCGACGCGCCGGACACGTCCGGTCGCTGAGGATGGACGCGTTGCCTCCGCGCCCCGGGCAGCGTCCGTCTTGCGGCGGTCCGCCGGCACCTGGGGTGCAGGCTGCTTAGGGGCAGGCCGGGCCGGTTCAGTCTGTTTCGTGGCAGGCTGCTGAGCGTCTGCCTGTTTCGTAACAGGCTGCTTCGCGGCAGGTTGTTTTGTTGCAGGGGTTACCTCACCGGCACCGGCGGTGCTGGCGTCCCGGATCTGACCCTGGGCTGCATCTCTGGCCTTCCGTAATTCACGGCGGCTGCGGATGGGAGGCTGTTCCTGACTCATTGAAAACTCATTCAGTGCTGGCGGGATCGTCTGTCTCGGTAAGCTCAGAGCTGGTTTGTACGGCCGACTGTGCGGCATACAGGCCGTACTTGGCGATGTACTGAACGACGCCGTCCGGAACCAGGTACCAGACCGGGTTGTGCTCGGCCACCCGTGCCCGGCAGTCCGTCGAGGAAATCGCCATGGCCGGCACCGTCAGGAGGCTGACGTCGTCGCGGCCCATGCCGTCGAGTTCGTGCCCGGGGCGCGTGACTCCCACGAAGTGGGCCAGCGACCAGAGCTCGTCGATATCTTTCCACGAGAGAATCTGAGCCAAGGCGTCCGCGCCGGTGATAAAGAACAGATCAGCGTCGGGGCGCTGGCGCCGGAGGTCACGCAGGGTGTCGATGGTGTAGGTGGGACCGGGACGGTCCACATCAACCCTGCTGACGGTGAAGCGCGGATTCGATGCCGTCGCAATCACGGTCATCAGATAGCGGTGCTCCGGCTCGCTGACTTTCTTGCTCGACTTCTGCCACGGCTGGCCGGTCGGGACGAACACAACTTCGTCCAGTCCAAACTTGGCTGCCACTTCACTTGCCGCAACGAGGTGGCCGTGATGGATGGGGTCAAACGTCCCACCCATCACGCCCAGCCTCAGCCGGCCTTGCCGGCCGCCGTGGTGCAATGCGGCGGAAATGTTAGCGGCCCTGGCCGTGGTCGTGCTTGTTGGGGTGCTGGCGGTGCGGGTCTGCATGCTCGTCAACCGGGGTGTGGCGGTTGCCCAGGTTCGTGTAGGACAGGGTGACGAACATCATGACCAAAAGGATGGCAAAGATCGCAATGCCGAAGACCCAGGGTTCAGCCCACAGCGGGGCCCGTTCTTCGTGTTGGGCGGCGGACAAGGCGATCTGCTGGAGCAGCATTTTCTCCCCTAGGGCTGAAAGGATGACGACGGCGGCGTTTTCCCGCCGTTCCGGACTTCTGTATATGTTACCGCGTTGTTTGACGCGGTAATGGCGGTGCTAGCCGCGGACCTGGCCCTCGCCCTGCACGATCCACTTCGTGGTGGTGAGCTCCGTGAGGCCCATCGGACCGCGCGCGTGGAGCTTCTGCGTGGAGATGCCGACCTCGGCGCCCAGGCCCAGCTCGCCGCCGTCGGTAAAGCGCGTGGACGCGTTCACGATCACCGCAGCAGAGTCGATCTCCGCGATGAAACGCTCGGCGTTCCCCAGGTCGTTGGTGAGAATGGCCTCGGTGTGCCCGGTTGTCCACGTGCGGATGTGCTTCACGGCCTCGTCGAGGCTGTCCACCATGGCCACGGCCAGGTCCAGGTCCATGTACTCGGTGGCCCAGTCCTCATCGGTGGCCGGCACGGATTCGACGGATGCAGGGAGCGCCGCGCGGACCCGCTCATCGGCATGGAGCCTGACTCCGGCCTTGCTCAGTGCCGCCGCCACCGCCGGAAGGACCTTGGAGCCGGAGTGGACCAGAAGCGTTTCCACCGTGTTGCAGACGCTGGGACGCTGGGTCTTGGCGTTGAGGAGGATCTCCACGGCCATGTCCTCGCTGGCTGACTCGTCAACGAAGATGTGGACGTTGCCCTCGCCGGTCTCGATAACCGGGACGGAGGAGTTGTTGACCACGGTCTGGATCAGTTCACGCCCGCCGCGGGGAATCAGCACGTCAACGCGGCCCCGGGCGCGCATGAGCACGTTGGCGCCCTCGCGGCCGTACTGGTCCACGGTCTGGACCGCATCGGCGGGGAGGCCGACGGCGGTGAGAGCCTCACGAAGGACGCTGATGAGGGCCTCGTTGGTGGCCGCGGCCGCGGTTCCCCCGCGCAGGATGACAGCGTTGCCGCTCTTGAGCGCGAGTCCTGCGATGTCCACGGTGACGTTGGGGCGTGCTTCATAGATGGCTGCAACGACGCCCATGGGAACATTGACCTGGCGCAGGCGCAGGCCGTTCGGCAGGGTCTGGCCGCGGACGACGTTGCCGACGGGGTCGGGAAGGCCCGCGAGGTTTTCCAGGGCGCCGGCGAGGGCCTCGATGCGGGAGTCGTTGAGGGTCAGCCGGTCCAGCAGGGCGGCCGACGTTCCGTTGGCGCGGCCTGCCTCTACGTCCTTGCTGTTGGCCTCGAGGATTTCAGCCTTGCGCTCGAGGAGGGCGCTCCCGATGGCCCGGAGGCCCTTGTCCTTCAGGGCGCGGTTGGCGCGGGACATGCTGCGGGCAGCCTGGCGGGAACGGTCGGCGATCGCGTACACGGCCGCTTCGACCTCAGCGGGTGAGGGCTGGCTGTTTTCCGGCGTGGAGGGGACCTGCGTAGCGTCGGTGGATGTCTCTGCTGCTTGGTTCATCAGTGCCTCAGTCATCATTCAAGTCTAGGTGAGTCTGGCCGTTAGACCAGAACAAGGTCGTCTACGTGGACAACTTCACGATCGAAACCGCGGCCCAGGGACTCCCCCAGTTCCACGGTGGAACGGCCCAGCATCTGTGGCAGTTCGTCGGCTGAATAGTTGACCAGGCCGCGGGCAATGACGGTGCCGTTGGGCGCAACCATTTCGACGGCGTCGCCCGATTCAAAGTGGCCTTCAACGGAGGTAATACCCGCCGGCAACAGGGAGGCGCCATTGTCCCGGACGGCCCTCACAGCGCCGTCGTCAAGAATCAGGCGGCCCTGCACGTGTGCCAGATGGGCGAGCCACATCATGCGCACGGACTTGCGGCCGCTGTTGACGGAGAACCAGGTTCCCACATCTTCACCGGCCAGGGCGGCGGCCGCGTTGGCCGTTGAGGTGACAAGGGCGGGAATGCCCGAATCGGCGGCCATCGTGGCGGCCTCGACCTTGGTTTGCATGCCGCCGGTACCGACGCCCGCCTTGCCGGGGCTGCCGATGTTCACGCCCTCCAGGTCCTGGGGGCCGTCAACCTGCGGGATCCGCTTGGCGCCTTTGGCGGGCGGGCCGTCATAGAGGGAGTCGACGTCGGAAAGCAGCACCAGCGCATCGGCGCGGACCAGGTGGGCCACAAGGGCCGAGAGCCGGTCGTTGTCGCCGAAGCGGATCTTGTGCGTGGCGACGGTGTCATTCTCGTTGACCACTGGGACCACGCCCAGGTTCAGCAGACGGTTCAATGCCCGGAACGCGTTCTGGTGGTGGCTGCGCCTCATCAGGTCATCCGCGGTCAGCAGTACCTGGCTTACGGTGACGCCGTGCGCCGCAAAGGCGTGCGTGTAGCGGGCCATGAGCAGCCCCTGCCCCACGCTGGCAGCGGCCTGTTGCGTCGCCAGATCGCGCGGACGCTTGACCAGGCCCAGGGGCGCCAGCCCCGCCGAGATGGCACCGGAGGAGACCAGAATGATCTCGGTGCCCTCGTTGCTCTTCGCGGCCAGCGCATTGGAAAGCTCGATCAATGCCTCTTCGGAGATTCCGCCCTTGATGCTCGTGAGCGACGACGATCCGACCTTGACGACAATGCGGCGGGCCCTGGCGAGCATGCTGCGGTCGTCGGTTCTTGGTTCCTCGATGACAATTGCGGAATTATCAGACACGTGTGCGGGTTCACTCCTCATGTTGGGTGTTCAGTCCACTCTCCTTGAGCGGCCGTGCGGCACGGCGCCCGCTGACTGATTCGGTCCAGATGCCCGCCTTGCGCTCGGCTTCCAGCTCGGCGCGTGCCGCTGCTTTGGCCTCACGGCGTTCGATCTGTTCCTCACGCTTCTGACCACGGGTGGGCCGGTCCCCGATGTCTGCAAAGCGGACATCGGTGCCGCGCGGCGACGCCAGCAGTTCGGCGCCTGCCATCATGGTCGGCTCCCAGTCGAACACCACGCCGTCGTCGTCACCGATCACTACGGTGTCGCCGGGCTTGGCGCCCTGCTTGAACAGCTCGGTTTCAACACCAAGCTTGGCCAGCCGGTCCGCGAGGTAGCCAATGGCCTCCTCGTTGGTGAAGTCAGTCTGCTTGACCCAGCGCACGGGCTTCTCACCCAGAACGCGGAACAGCGGCTCCAGGTTCTTTTCCTCGCGGCGGATCTTGAAGCCGGCCTCGTTGACTGCGCGGGGGCGCAGCACAGGCGCGTGCACCTTCGGCGGTGTTGCGGCCACCGAGTCACGGGCGGCCTTGACGATCTCCGCCATGGCAAATCCGAGTTGCCGGAGACCTTCGTGGCTCGTGGCCGAAACCTCGAACACGCGGTAGCCCCTCGACTCCAGCTCCGGGCGGACGAACTCGGCCATGTCCTTGCCATCAGGCAGGTCGACCTTGTTCAAAGCCACCAACCGGGGCCGGTGGTTCAGCGGAACAACCTCGCCGTCGTTGCCGGCATAGCTCATATCAACGGCATACTTTTCGAGTTCAGCTTCGATGATGGCGAGGTCGGAGAGTGGATCTCTGTCAGATTCCAGCGTACCGCAGTCCAAAACGTGAACCAAAGCGGCGCACCGCTCGACGTGGCGCAGGAAGTTGTATCCCAGGCCTTTACCTTCACTCGCGCCTTCAATGAGTCCGGGCACGTCGGCGATGGTGAACCGCACGTCGCCGGCCTGCACGACGCCGAGGTTGGGGATGAGCGTCGTGAAAGGATAATCGGCGATCTTGGGCCTCGCGGCGGACATGGCGGCGATCAGGCTTGACTTGCCGGCGGACGGGAAGCCGACCAGGGCGATATCTGCGATGGACTTCAGTTCCAGCACGATGTCGCTGGACTCGCCCTCGATGCCGAGCAAAGCAAAGCCCGGCGCCCGGCGCTTCTGGGACGACAGCGCCGCATTGCCCAGTCCACCGAGCCCGCCGGCCGCGGCGATGAACTCGGTGCCTTCGCCGACGAGGTCCGCCAGGACCTCGCCGTCCTTGGTCTTGACGACCGTGCCGTCCGGGACCGGAAGGATCAGGGTTTCGCCGTTCTTGCCGCCACGCCAGTCGCCCATGCCGGGCCCGCCGTTGGTGGCATGCCGGTGCGGGGCGTGGTGGTAGTCCAGCAGCGTGGTGGTCTGGGAGTCCACGCGGAGGATGACGTCTCCGCCGTTGCCTCCGTTGCCGCCGTCGGGGCCGCCAAGCGGCTTGAACTTCTCACGGTGCACCGAGACACAGCCGTGGCCGCCGGTACCGCCGGATACGTGCAGTACTACCCGGTCTACAAAGCTCGCCACGGTGAATCTCCTCTGTGCTTAATCCGGACGTTCTGGACGCCCAAATTGATTGTAATGCGGTTAAAAGACCAGTGGAGCGGGCCATCATGGCCCGCTCCACCGGTTCAGATCCTGTTGTTACTCTGCAGCTGCAGCAGCAACGATGTTCACGACTCGACGGCCGCGGCGGGTGCCGAATTCGACAGCGCCTGCCTGCAGTGCGAACAGCGTGTCATCGCCACCGCGGCCAACGCCTGCACCGGGGTGGAAGTGGGTGCCACGCTGGCGGACGATGATTTCGCCTGCGGAAACTACCTGGCCGCCGAAGCGCTTGACGCCGAGGTACTGGGCGTTGGAGTCACGACCGTTGCGAGTGGAGCTCGCGCCTTTTTTATGTGCCATTTGGAATGCCTGCCTTTAAATTCTGGGGAATCTGCTGAAAACCTGAACAGTAACCAGAGGTTACTTGATACCGGTGATCTTGACCTTGGTCAGTTCCTGACGGTGACCCTGGCGCTTCTTGTAACCGGTCTTGTTCTTGAACTTCTGGATGACGATCTTCGGACCACGGAGGTCCTGGAGGATCTCAGCCGTAACAGTTACCTTGGCCAGGTCCGCAGCTGCGGATGTGACCTTGTCACCGTCTACCAGGAGCAGTGCGGGCAGCTCAATGGTGCTGCCGGCTCCACCGGCGACGCGGTTCAGGGTAACGAAGTCTCCAACGGAAACCTTCTCTTGGCGGCCGCCTGCGCGGACAATCGCGTACACCACTTGGGAACTCACTTCTCTCGACGTTTATTACTAAATTTGCGTGCGGAACCTGGGTCCAAAGGTGTTTGGTCCGGCTCTCGCTGTGCCTCAACGCCGTGGATTCCCCGGGGGAATCCGTGAGCTATCCCCGGAACAATGCCGTTTGGAATTCCAAAAGGACCGTTCCCGGGGTCATAACCCAAGTGTTGGCGTAAGCACCGAAGATCTAGAATACGCTAATTTCGTCTTCGGCCGCAAATGAGGCTGGTTTCGGCGGGTTGTCCGTGATAACCACCACAGGGCTGTTGCACCGACCTGCCGTCACCGTGCGCGTTTATCTTACCGGCTCCTGCGCCGGAGACCGTTCAGCTGTGGAGCCGCGGCGCGTCGAAAAAATCGACCTCGTAGCGGCAGGACTGCCTGAATGCCGTCAGCATCAGGCTGCGTTCCGCGTCGGACGCCGCGCGGCCCGCGGCGTCGGTGATGGCGATGGCCTGCCGGGTGGCCTCTGCAAAGCCCTCGTCGGCGTAGGTGCGCAACCACTCAGCGTACGGGTGTCCTTCGGGGGCGCCGGCTGCGAGGAATTCGGAGTGCAGGGTCTCCCCGACTTCGGCGTAAAGCCAGAAGCACGGGAGCACCGCGGCTACCAGCACGGCATAGCTCCCCGAGGCAGACGCCGCCACCAGGTGGTCCACATAAGCCTTGGTGACCGGCCCGAGGTCAGGCAGCACCATCCGGGTGCTGAGCCAGCTGCGGTGCAGCTCGGACTCCACTTCGAGGCACTGCTGCGCAGAACGGGCCCAGAAGAGCTGCTCGGCCTCGGTGGGAGCCAGCGCGCTGGCCCGTGCCAGGACGCGCGAGTATCCGTTGAGGTAGATGGCATCCTGTGCGAGGTAATAGGCGAACTCGCTTTCGGGAAGCGTGCCTTCAGCCAGCCCGCGGATAAAGCCCAGGCCGTAGATCGCGTCGAGATCCGCGGCGGCCTCCGCATGGAGCAGGTCGGCGAAACTGCCCTCAGCGCCAGCACCCGGGGACGCCAAGTGGTGGAAGTGGTGGACCGGCCCGTTGCCGTGTCCCACCTCAAGCTGCCCGGAGGAGCGGAGGGCCTCTTCCAGCCAGGGCTTGACGGTGCGGAGTGACTGTTCCCAGTCGCCCACACGGGCCTGCATAGTGGCCATCGCCGAGGACAGGGAGCATCCGGTCCCGTGGCTGTTGCGGGTCGGCACCCGCTGGCCGTCCACCACGACGACATCGGCCGACAGGGCGCCGCCCGTATTCACCAGGGCGTCGGGGCAGTCGGCACCGTCCAGGTGCCCCCCTTTGACGAGGACGGTGGCCCCCGTTTCGGCGGCCAGCCGTTTGCCCTGCTCCAGCGCGTCCGGCCAGGTGGAGGCCACCGGCTCCCCGAGCAGCATCGCAAGCTCGGCGAGGTTGGGCGTGATCAGGTCGGCCAGCGGCAGGAGTTCCTGCAGTGCCGCCTCGGCGGACTCCTGCAGAAGCCGGTCCCCGCTGGTTGCCACCATCACGGGATCAAGAACGACGACGCCGGGGCGCACCTTCTCCAGCCAGACCCGCACCGCGGCAATCACCTGTGCGTCGCCCAGCATGCCGATCTTTACGGCGTCCACGGCGATGTCGTCACTGATGGCGGTCAACTGTGCCGTCAGGAACTCGGCCGGGGGGAGATGGACGGCGCTGACGCCCCGGGTGTTCTGGGCGGTCAGTGCCGTGATGGCCGCCATTCCGTAGCCACCCGTGGCCGCGATGCTTTTCAGGTCCGCCTGGATGCCGGCTCCGCCGGACGGGTCCGAGCCGGCAATGGCCAGGACGCGGGGAATCCTGCGGATGGGCGGCACAGCCTCAGGCGTTGCAGGCTGGACAAGGTTCAGGGCAGATAGTGAAGACAAAGGAGACATCCCTTCGCCGGTGCTAACCGGTCAGGTTCAACGGGTTTGGATCTCAGCCGGCTCCGTGCGCGGCACCCCGTGTCAGTCCCCCAGCCTAGCGGTTTGCTGCCCTGCGGGCACTGCGTTGCAGTTTGCGACCGGCAGCCCCGCAATTGCCGGGGCAACAGCCCGCGGCCGCTCTGGCGCTGAAGCACAACGGGCCGGTGTCGCAGTTGCGGCACCGGCCCGTTGCATCAGATCAGCTTAAAGCGGGAACCCGTCCAGCTCAGAGCTCGGACGCAGGCACGCCGACGCCGAGAATGATCGGTTCGCTGGCAGGCTTCGGGGCAGCGGCGCTCCCTGAAACCGGCGCCTTGGCTTCGTGCGAGTGCCCGGCTGCTGATGCCGGGGCGGTCTCGTGGTGTTCCACGGACGTCTCATTGGCTGCGCCCTGAGCCCGGCTGGCACTGCGGTTGCGGCGCGGCCGGCGCGTGCGGGTCTGCACCGCCGAGTGGTCAGCGAACCGGTCGGCGTCGTGGTCCGCACCTGCCGGGGCAGGTCGCGTTCCGGCCGGCGCTGCCGGCTCGGCAGCAGGCGTCTCCCCCGCGGCAGGTGCGCGGTCCGCCGTCGGCTGCTCCTCAGCGGGAACGGCCGGCGCGCCGAGGTGCGCGAACGCCTCCTCCAGCCGGTCCAGCGTCAGGGCAGGAGTTTCGGAGGCCGGCTCGCCGGCGTGCTCGACGAAAGGAAGCACGACTTTCTCGCCGCCAAAGGTCAGCACGGCGCCGGGACGGCCTGAAACGCTCTCCGTCTCCGGGGTACGGTGCACCGCCGGGCTTTCCGGACCGGACGGCGCCGGGGCAGGGACGGAGCGCTGTGCTCCGGCGGACGCGGCCTGGTGCGCGGCGTCCTCATGGAGATGCGCTGCATGGGCCGCGGCCGCGATGTTGGCGAGTGCGGCCCGTGTCGCCTCAGCCTTGGCGTGGCGCTCAGCCTCCGACGGCTCATGGTGGACCGCGGCGGGTGCGGCGGGGCCCGTTTCCGCAGGAACCTGACCACCCTTGCCGCGCCGGCGGCTCTTGCGTTCGGTCCGCACGGCGGGCTGGTGCTCCGCCCGCGGAACGTGGTGCTCGGCCGCAACAACGTTCGCCCGCCGGTGTTCCACGGGCTCGTCGTGCGTCACCACGCCGCGGCCGGCGCATACCTCGCACTGTTCGCCAAAGACTTCCAGCAGGCCGGTGCCCATGCGCTTGCGGGTCATCTGGACGAGACCCAGTGAGGTCACTTCCGCCACCTGGTGCTTGGTGCGGTCGCGGCCCAGGCACTCCACCATACGGCGCAGCACGAGGTCACGGTTGGACTCCAGAACCATGTCGATGAAGTCGATCACGATGATTCCGCCGATGTCCCGCAGGCGCAGCTGGCGGACAACTTCCTCTGCCGCCTCCAGGTTGTTCTTCGTAACGGTTTCCTCGAGGTTGCCGCCGCTGCCGGTGAACTTGCCGGTGTTGACGTCCACCACGGTCATAGCCTCCGTGCGGTCAATGACTAGTGAACCGCCGGAGGGCAGGAACACCTTGCGGTCCAGGGCCTTGTGGATCTGCTCGTCAATGCGCCAGGCCGAGAAGATGTCCTGGTCCTTGGTCCACTTCTCAAGCCGCCCGACAAGGTCCGGGGCAACGTAGGTGACGTAGGCCTCGATCGTGTCCCAGGCTTCGTCGCCGGAGACGATCAGCTTGGAGAAATCCTCGTTGAAGACGTCGCGGACAACCTTGATGGTCAGGTCCGGTTCGCCGTACAGCAGCTCGGGAGCGAGGACCTTGGTGGACTTCGCCTGGCTTTCGATGCCCTCCCACTGCGCCCGGAGGCGGTTGATGTCATGCGTCAGCTCTTCCTCCGACGCGCCCTCGGCCGCTGTGCGGACGATGACGCCGGCATCCTCGGGCAGGCGGTCCTTGAGGATCCGCTTCAGGCGGTTGCGTTCGACGTCGGGCAGCTTGCGGGAGATGCCCGTCATGGAACCGCCGGGCACGTACACCAGGTAGCGCCCGGGCAGGGAGATCTGGCTTGTCAGGCGTGCACCCTTGTGGCCCACGGGGTCCTTGGTGACCTGGACGAGGACGGAGTCCCCCGACTTCAGGGCGTTCTCGATCCGGCGCTGCTTGCCCTCGAGGTTAACGGCTTCCCAGTTCACTTCACCGGCGTAGAGCACAGCATTGCGGCCGCGGCCGATATCAACGAAGGCCGCTTCCATCGACGGCAGGACGTTCTGGACCTTGCCCAGGTAGACGTTGCCGATCAGCGAGTCCTGCTGTGTCTTGGACACGAAGTGCTCGGCCAGCACGCCGTCCTCGAGGACACCGATCTGAATTCTGTCGTCGCGCTGGCGCACGATCATCTGCCGGTCCACTGATTCGCGGCGGGCCAGGAATTCGGCCTCGGTGATGACGGTGCGGCGGCGGCCGGTGTCGCGGGATTCACGGCGGCGCTGCTTCTTCGCTTCGAGCCTCGTGGAGCCCTTGACGCTGGTCACCCGGTTACTGACAACAGGCTCGCTGGGAACGCGCGGGGCCCGGACGCGGGTCACCGTGTTGGGGGGATCGTCGTCTCCCCCGCCGGTGAGCTCGAGGTCCTGGTCACCGCGGCGGCGGCGGCGCCGGCGGCGGGACGTCACACCTTCGTCGCCCTGGCCCACGGTCTCTTCGTCTGCATCCTCGGACGCGTCTGCGCCCTCGGTGTCGGCTCCGGAATCGTCGCGCTCCGAGACGTCACGGTCAGCGCGATTCCGCCCCCGGCGGCCGCGGCTGCGGCGGCGGCGGCGTCCGCCCTCGTCCTCCTGCTCGTCCTCGCCGCCTTCGGCCTCGGTGTCCTCCGCGGCGGGAGTGGCAGCCGGGCGGATCACGGTGTTGAGGTCGGGCGCCTGGAAGATGATCGACGTGACCGATGCCGGCTCCAGGAAGAGGGATCCTGCCGGAGCGGCCGGCGACGGCTCCTCCTCGGTCTCGGCTGCATCCTCGGCGCCTTCAGCTTCGGCGGCCTGCGCGGCGGCTGTCTCCGCCTGGATTTTTGCGACCGGCGTTTCTTCGACCCGAGTTTCCACGGCAGAAGTTTCAGCAGGGGACCCGGCCGCTGCGGCTTCGGCGGCTTCTGCGGAGGCGGGCGCCGCTGACGCGGGCGCTGCCTGCTCCTCAGTGGCGGGCTGTTCGGTGGCGAGCTCCGCAGTCTGGGGCTCTGCGGTCTTGGGCTTGGCAACGCGGCGGCGGCGCGCTGGCTTCGCTTCAGGTTCTCCGGCCGGCTCGGCACTGGCGGGCTCGACGGCGGCCGCTTCAGCGGGTGCCCCGGCGGCTGCCTCGGCGGGTGCCCCGGCGGCTGCCTCGGCGCCCGCCTCTTCGGCGAACGCGGGGAGCGGCTCGTCCGCGGCCTTCTTGCGGGAACGCGTGCGACGCACCGGGGCTTTGGCCTCCGCAACGGCAGCTTCCACCGCCGTCACTTCAGAATGCGCTGCATCCACGGGTTCCGACACTACGGACTCAGCCGACAGCGCGGGCTCGCCGAGGACAGGCTCCTGCAGCGCCGGTTCCGGCAGCGACGCCTGGGTCTCGGATTCCTTTACCTTCGGCGCTGCCTTGCGCCGTGTGCGGGTGGCCTTCTTGGGAGCTTCCGCTTCCCCGCTGGCGGCCGGATCTTCGTTAACGGCGTTTACCTGGTCATTATCCATATGTGGCGACACTCCTGCCCCTGACATGCCGCCACATCCGGCACCCGTTGGGGCACATATTGTCAAAACCCGCAGGCGTTGACAGAAGTCAATTGGATACCCTCAGGTTCGCACCGGCAGTGGGGTGCGGCAGCCCTGAAAGGCCGGCGGGAATGTTACTGGAACCCGTTGTTTCTGCAATCCACAACCAGGTGCCGTCCAATGGAATGCGGAGGCAGGATTTCCGTTATCCGGGCCTCCGCTGCGTCTCATTGGCGGTCTTGGGAACAAGCCACCGGACTGGAACCCGAATGTGGTTCGCGTTCCAGCCACGTTCATTCTCTCACACAGCAGTTCAAAAACGCCGTCATTGTGTGACAAACACAGTCAAGGGAGCCGGGAGCGCCCGCCGCACCAAGCTTGCACCCAGACTGCGGCGATACAATCTGGGCAGGAGCACCCCAGACAAAGGACGCCACCCCATGCCCAGCATTCCGTCTTCCACCGGCACGGATTCCGCGCACGACTACGCCGACGAGACCCTGCGTCACCCGGCAGCTGCCGAGGCCGCAGGACCGGCCATGACGCGTGACCGCCCGTTCGGTTGGCTGCTGGTCATCACCGGCATCGTGGGATGGATCGCTTCCGGCATACTGGTGCTGGAAAAGCTCGAGGTTCTCAAGGATCCCAACCACACCACCGTCTGCGACGTGAACCCGTGGATCTCCTGCGGCCAGGTGATGCAAACGCCGCAAAGTTCGGTCTTCGGCTTCCCCAACATGTTCATCGGCATAGTGGCCTTCGCCGTGATCATCACCGTCGGCATGGCGCTGTTGTCCGGCGCCCGCTTCAGCCGCTGGTACTGGCTGGGACTGCAGACCGGCGTCACGCTCGGTTTCGCCTTCGTTGTGTGGCTGTGGTTCCAGGCGCTCTACGAGATCCGCATCCTGTGCCCGTTCTGCATGGTGGTGTGGGCTGCCATGATTCCCCTCTTCGTCTGGGTCACCGTCCGCAACGTTGTTCGCGGGGCCATCCCGGCGCCGGCGGGTGTGGCCAAAATTCTCGGCGACGCCGGATGGATCATCACAGCGCTGCTCTATGTGGCAGTCATCGCCACGATCTTCTTCGCCTTCATCCAGGTGTTCATCGGCACGTCGGGTTTCTAGGCCAAAAAGAAAAAGCGCGAACTGGCAGTTGATGCCCTCAAAAGCTGATTTTGGGGGCATCAGATGCCAGTTCGCGCTTAGGCGCTGTCTAGGCCTGGAACCAGATCTTGATTTCGCGCTCAGCCGAGTCGACGGAATCCGAGCCGTGGACCAGGTTCTGCTGGACCTTCAGGCCCCAGTCCCGGCCGAAGTCACCGCGGATGGTTCCGGGCGCCGCCGTCGTGGGGTCGGTGGTGCCGGCCAGCGAGCGGAAGCCCTCGATGACGCGGTGGCCTTCGAAGATCGCAGCGACGACAGGGCCGCTGAGCATGAAGTCAACCAGCGGCTCGTAGAACGGCTTGCCCACGTGCTCTTCATAGTGCTGCTCCAGCAGCTCCCGGGTGGCGTTGACCTTCTTGAGCTCGGCCAGCGTGTAGCCCTTTGCCTCGATGCGGCCAAGGATTTCGCCGGTCAGGTTCCGGGTGACGCCGTCAGGCTTGATCAGGACGAGGGTGCGCTCAATGCTCACAGCTGCTCCAATGCGGTTGGTTGTGGGTTTCCGGGTAATTCTACGGGTTCTGGCCGGCGCCTTCATCGCGGCGTCCGTCCGAATGCCCTGCTTCCCATTCCGCCTGTTCCCGGGCCCTTTGCGCGGATTCCCGGTCGATCCGGATGCCGGTCCGGATCCCGTACCACCAGGCCAGCGTAAACAGGGCGCCGACGAGGAACATCATCGGCTCCACGAATCCGGCGAGGATGAGCACCAGCTGCAGGATCCAGCCGAGGCCAACGCCCCACGGCTTGGACAGGACGGCGCAGGCCAGCACCAAAACCACGCTCAGTCCGATGCCCACCGACAGAATCAGGACCGGGGACACCTCGCTGCGGCGCAGGCCGAACACGGCCAGTGTGGCGAAGAACGCCACGAAGGCTTCCAGCAGGAGCACAGTGGAGGCGAACATGACCTTGGTGGACCGGCGTTTCTTGGGCATGCCCGGCCGCCACTCGCGCTGGGCCTTGGTGAGCCGTGCCATCAGGCTGCCGTCTTCCCGAGAAGGATGCGTGCATCAGCCACCAGCGTGATGGAACCCGTCACCAGCACGCCGCCGGCCAGGTCCTCGTTGGCCTCCGCGCGTTCCACGGCCCATTCCAGCGCATCGTCCAGCTTCTCGGCGATGTGGATGTTGTCCTCGCCAAAGCCAAGGTCGACGGCGATTTCCGCCAGTTCCGCGGCGGGAACCGCCCGCGGGGAGTTGGACTGGGTGAAGCAGAATTCCTCCGCAAGGCCGCCGAGTGACTCCTTGAGCTGGCGCAGGATCTCCTCGGCGTCCTTTTCCTTGAGGACACCGACCACAACCACCAGTTTGCTGAAGCTGAAGGCTTCCTCGATGGCTTCTGCCGTGACCCGGATGCCTTCCGGATTGTGCGCCGCGTCCACAATGATGGTGGGTGCAGTCCGCATGACTTCCAGGCGCCCCGGGGACGAGACGGTGGCGAAGGCCTCCTGCAGGACTTCTGCGGAAAGCTCCTTCTCTCCCCCGCCCAGGAAGGCCTCCAGCGCAGCAACAGCCACGGCCGCATTCTCGGCCTGGTGGGATCCGTGCAGCGGCACCATCAGCTCCGGGTAGCGTCCGGCGATGCCCTGGACGGTCACCACCTGCCCGCCGACAGCAACCTGCCGGGATTCGACGCCGAATTCCACGCCTTCGAACTTGAACGGCACCTGGACTTCCCGGGCTTTCTCAAGCAGCACCTGGGCGGCGTCCACCGGCTGGGCGGCGCTGATGAGGAAGCCGCCGGGTTTGATGATGCCGGCCTTTTCGTAGGCGATGTCTTCCGTGGTGTCGCCGAGCAGGTCGGTGTGGTCCAGGGAAATGGGCGTCACCACGGCCACCTGGCCGTCGCCCACGTTGGTGGCATCCGTGATGCCGCCAAGGCCCACCTCCATGACCGCCACGTTGACCGGCTGGTCGGCAAAGACCGCGAAAGCGAGGATCGTGAGGCACTCGAAGTAGGTCAGCCTGGGCTGGCCCTCTGCGATGAGTTCGTTGTCCACGATTTCCAGGTAGGGCCGGATCTCGTCCCAGATGCGCACGAACGTTTCGTCCGACACCGGGGCGCCGTCCACGCTGATCCGCTCGGTGACCTTGGACAGGTGCGGACTGGTGTAACGGCCGGTGCTGAGGCCGTGGGCCCGCAGGCCGGCCTCGATCATCCGGGCCGTGGACGTTTTTCCGTTGGTGCCGGTGATGTGGATGATCGGAAAGGCCTTGTTCGGCTCCCCCAGCACGTCCATGGCCCGGTACAGCGGTGCGAGCCGGGGCTCCATCTTGTTTTCCGGCGCACGGCCCAGCAGCTCGGCGTAGACGCTCTCCACTGAGAATTCGTCGGTCATATGTTTCAGGCCTCTGCTTTTTCGACGGTGACTTTTTCGACACCGATGCGGGGTTCCCCGGAGTCGGCAGGAACGGTGTCCAGCTCCAACGTCAGGGTTTCTGTTTTGACGAGTTCTGCGTTGGCCAGCAGGGCGTCCAGCACGCTCGGCACTGCGGTGACCGAGGTCCGGATCCGGTCGCTCACGTTAAGTCCGGCGTCCTTGCGGGCCTGCTGGATGGAGCGCACCATGTCCCGCGCCAGCCCTTCGGCCTCGAGTTCGGGCGTGACCTCGGTGTTGAGCACGACGAAGCCTCCGGTGGGCAGAACTGCGGCAGCAGAAGACGCGGAGGCCGAACCGCCGTCGGACTCGGCAACCACCGTCTCCAGCGTGTATTCCTGCGGCTCCAACTCAAGCCCGCCGGCTGTCACCACACCGGCGTCGGAGACGGACCAGTCACCGGACTTTGAGCCCTTGATGGCGAGCTGCACGTTCTTGCCCAGGCGCGGGCCCGCCGCGCGGGCGTTCACCACGAGCTTTTGTTCGATGCCGAATTCCTCCGGGGAGGCGCTGGCGGCGTCAAGGAGACGCACGGAGCGCAGGTTCAGCTCATCGGCGACGACGGCGGCGAACCCTTCCAGCGCATCCGCGCCGGGTGCCACGACAGTGAGTTCCTGCAGCGGCAGGCGCACGCGAAGGTTCGCTGCCTTGCGCAGGGATGATCCGGTGGAGCAGATCTGCTGCACCCGGTCCATCGCTTCCACGAGCGTGGTGTTGGCCGGGAACAGCTCGGCGTCCGGCCAGTCGGCCAGGTGCACGGAGCGCCCGCCGGTGAGGCCGCGCCAGATCTCCTCGGAGACCAGCGGCAGCAGCGAAGCTGACACGCGGCAGACGGCTTCCAGAGCCGTGTACAGGGCGTCGAAGGCGTCGACATTCTCGTCAAAGAAGCGCTGACGGCTGCGGCGTACGTACCAGTTGGTGAGCATGTCCAGGTAGCTGCGGAGTTCATCGCAGGCCCCGGAGATGTCGTAGCTGTCCAGCTGGGCGGTCATGTTGCGGACCAGATCCCCCGTATTGGCCAGCAGGTACTGGTCCAAGGTGTCGGAGTAGCCGTCGTAGCGCAATTTCGCGTCGTAGCCGGCACCACCATTGGCAGCGTTGGTGTACAGCGTGAAGAAGCTGTAGACATTCCAGAGCGGCAGGATGACTTGGCGGACGCCGTCGCGGATTCCCTGTTCGGTAACCACAAGGTTACCGCCGCGCAGGATGGGACTGGACATGAGGAACCAGCGCATAGCGTCGGAGCCGTCCCGGTCCAGCACCTCGGACACGTCAGGGTAGTTGCGCAGGCTCTTGGACATCTTCTGGCCGTCAGAGCCCAACACGATGCCATGGCTGATCACGTTGCGGAAGGCGGGCCGGTCGAACAGCGCCGTGGACAGGATGTGCAGCATGTAGAACCAGCCGCGTGTCTGCCCGATGTATTCCACGATGAAATCGGCCGGGTTATGGGTGTTGAACCACGCCTCGTTCTGGAACGGGTAATGGACCTGGCCGTAGGGCATGGAGCCGGAGTCGAACCAGACATCGAGCACGTCCTCCACGCGGCGCATGACGGACTGGCCCTCTTCCGGGGTGCGCGGGTCATCCGGGTTCGGCCGGGTCAGCTCGTCGATGAACGGGCGGTGCAGGTCAACCTCGCCGTCCTTGTTCAGCGGAAGCCGGCCAAAGTCGGCCTCGATCTCGGCGAGCGAGCCGTAAACGTCCGTGCGGGGGTATTCGGGGTCCGTGGACTGCCAGACGGGGATGGGGCTGCCCCAGTAGCGGTTGCGGCTGATGGACCAGTCGCGCGCGTTGGCGAGCCACTTGCCGAACTGGCCGTCCTTGACGTTCCCGGGGATCCAATTGATCTCCTGGTTCAGTTCGGACATGCGGTCCCGGAACTTGGTGACCTCGACGTACCAGGAGGAGACGGCCCGGTAGATCAAGGGGTTACGGCAGCGCCAGCAGTGCGGGTAGCTGTGCTCGTAGCTGGCCTGGCGGACCAGGCGCCCCTGGGCGCGCAGCACCTGGGTGATGGGCTTGTTGGCCTCGAAAACCTGCAGCCCGGCGATGTCGTGCAGGTCGCCATGGGCGAACAGGTGCAGGAACTTGGCGCCCTCGTCGACGGAGAGGATGACCGGGATCCCGGCTTCCTCGCACACCTTCTGGTCATCTTCACCGAAGGCGGGTGCCTGGTGGACGATGCCCGTACCGTCGGTGGTGGTGACGTAGTCGGCCACGAGGAACTGCCAAGCGTTCTCAGTGCCGTACTTCTCGGTGTCGCTGAAATCGTGCCACAGCGGCTCGTAGCGGAGGCCCGCAAGCTCGGCGCCGGTGTGGGTGGACGTCACGGCAGCGGCAGCGGCAGCAGCGCCGTCGGCACCATCACCGTAGCCCAGGTCCTTGGCATAGGTGCCAAGCAGGTCGGCGGCCAGCAGGAAGCTGCCGGTGACAGGGGCATCAGCAGATGCTGCCTTGATGCCATTGGGACCGGCGGGGAGCACGGCGTAGGTGATGTCGGGCCCGACGGCGAGCGCCAGGTTGGTGGGCAGCGTCCAGGGAGTGGTGGTCCAGGCGAGGGCCTGCACGCCGGCCAGCTGCCGGGAGAGCTCCGACTCCCCCGCCTTCACGGGGAACGTCACGGTGACCGTCTGGTCCTGGCGGTTCTTGTAGACGTCGTCATCCATGCGCAGCTCATGGTTGGACAGCGGGGTCTCGTCCTTCCAGCAGTACGGCAGGACCCGGTAGCCGTTGTACGTGAGGCCCTTCTCGTGCAGCTGCTTGAAGGCCCACAGTACAGATTCCATGTACTCGACGTTGAGCGTCTTGTAGTCGTTGTCGAAGTCCACCCAGCGGGCCTGCCTGGTGACGTAGCTCTGCCACTCGTCGGCGTACTTCATGACTGAAGCCCGGCAGGCGTCGTTGAACTTGTCGATGCCCATGGCCTCGATCTGGGTCTTGTCCGTCATGCCCAGCTGTTTCATCGCTTCCAGCTCGGCGGGCAGGCCGTGGGTGTCCCAGCCGAAGCGGCGCTCAACGCGCTTGCCGCGCTGGGTCTGGTAGCGGCCCACCAGGTCCTTGGCGTAGCCGGTCAGCAGGTGGCCGTAGTGCGGCAGGCCGTTGGCGAAGGGAGGGCCGTCGTAGAAGACGAACTCATTGCTGCCAGGGGTGCCGCCGGGAAGGTCCGCGCTGCGCTGGTCGATGCTCGCCTGGAAGGTGCCGTCCTCGTCCCAGTATTTGAGGATCCGCTCTTCGATCTCCGGAAACTTCACGGAGGCGGATACGCCTGAGGCGTAGGCGCCCGACGGTGCGGCAGAGGCCTTGGGGTAATAGGTCATCTCGACATCCTGGGTTGAGCTGGTGAACAAGTGGATCATTCAGGATGCGAGGACGGCCCGTGCACTGCCGGCCGGCTTTCACCGTCCAACGCACCGGTACCGCGGTACCACCTCACTTACCGGGACTGGGACCGCCCCCTGGGGGCAGTTCCGGCACCGGCCGCTCAATTACTGCTGTGACGGGCTTACCCGTCCGGTTCTAGTAGCCCTGGCACGCGGAGGCGCACCGGGTGTTCTTCCGGAAGCTCGCCGGTGATGGCCGGGTCAAAGCTGTTGGTACAAGTCTAACGGCTGCGCTCGCGGACTCCCTAACCGGTCGGCACTGCAGAAAACCCGCCCGGCCCGGCAGTGCGGGCATCCTGCGTCCTTTCCTGCCTAGACTCGAGCCATGACCGCCCCCTCCCCCGGACCGGCCCAAAGCGGCCCCGCCCTCCCGCAACCTGCCGCGCTCCCGCACGGCGCGCTCTTCGTGTGGCGGGTGCTGGCGCTGGCCGTTATGGTGCCGGTGGCGTCCCTGTCGATCTTTCGGGCCGTGCCGGGGCAGTGGCCGACGCCGGTGGTCCAGCTGCTGTCCTTCACCCCATGGCTGGTGGTCCCGGCAGTTCTGGGGCTTGGCCTGGCGCTGGCAGGCCGCCGCACCTGGATCACCGTTGTGGCCGCACTCCTGCTGTCCGCCCAGCTGTTCTGGCTCTTCCCGCTCGACGCCGGCCGCGCAATTCCCGATGCCTCCCGTCCCAGCACCGAGCTCACGGCCATGAACATCAACTCACAGTTCGGCGAAGCGGATGCTGCGGAGGTCGTCCGGCTGGTCCGGGAGAACGGCGTGGAACTGCTCGCAGTCCAGGAACACACGCAGGGATTTGAGGACCGGCTGGCGGCCGAGGGGCTCGGAAGCCTGCTGCCCAACAGGGTCAGCAGCCCTACGGACGACGGCGCCGGCAGCGCACTGTATGCGGCCTACCCGATGGAGCCCGTGGGGCTCCTACCCGACACGCCATTTCAGATGCCGACGGTCCGCCTCACTGTTCAGGCCGCGGGCCGCACCAGCAGCGTGGAGGTCACCAACGTGCATGCGCTGCCCCCTGTGGGCGTCCGGATCGCACAGTGGCGCAGCGACCTCGCGGCGCTGGGACGCCTGGCCCAGGACGGTTCGGTAGCCCAGGAAGGTCGTGTGGCCGAGGACGGTTCGGTCTCCCGGGGCGGCACAACGGTGCCCGATGGTGCACCAGCGGTCAACCGCCTGCTCATTGGCGACTTCAACGCCACCTACGACCACTCCGAGTTCAGGGCGCTGCTCGACGGCGGCCCGGGCGCGAAGCTGGTGGACGTGGGGACCGCGGCCGGCCGGCGACTGACGCCCACCTGGCCGATGGAAGGCGTGCCGCTGCCGGGCATTGCCATCGACCATCTCGTCACAAGCCCACAGATCGTGAACTCCGGCTACGCGGCGCACCGGGTCCCGGGAACCGACCATGCCGCGGTCCTGGCCACCCTGGGCATTCCGGCCGGAGATTAGGTTTGGCGCCAGTCCGTCAGGCCTGCTTGCGGATCAGCTTGTGGTTGGCCGCCTGCGCAACGGGGCGCATCACGATCTGGTCCAGGTTCACGTGGTGCGGCGCGCTGACGGCGTACCGCACCACATCCGCCACGTCCTCGGCGGTCAGCGGCTTTTCAACCCCCTGGTAGACGTTTTGGGCCGCCTGCTCATCGCCCAGCCGCATGAGCGCGAATTCCTCGGTGCGCACCAGCCCCGGTGCCACTTCAATCACGCGGACATTGTTTTCGGCCTCCTCCAGCCGCAGGGCGTTGGTCATGGCGTGCTGGGCGAACTTGGCCGCGTTATAGCCGGCCCCGCCCTCATAGGCCACGAGCCCGGCCGTGGAAGTCAGGTTCAGGACGGTGCCTTCGCCGTGTTCGCGCAGCATCGGCAGGAAAGCACGGGTCAGTTTCATGGTGCCCAGGACGTTGACCCGGTACATCCACTCCCAGTCATCCGTCTGTGCCTGTCCCACAGGATCTGCGCCGCGGGCTCCACCGGCGATGTTGATCAGGGTGTCGATTCCTCCGCCGGCGGTCACTTCAGCCAGGAGTCTGGCGACGTCAGCGTCCTCGGCGATGTCGGCAGGAACAGCGACGGCGCCCGTCTCGGCTGCCAGCGCGGCCAGCCGCTCCTGGCGCCGTGCCACGGCGTAAACGGTCCATCCCTCAGCCCTCAGCGCACGGACTGTCGCTTCGCCAATGCCGGTGCTCGCACCGGTTACTACAGCTGCCTTAGTGTTCGATGCCTCAGTCATGGCACCACCCTAACGGAATCGGGAAATGCGTCAGGGCTGCCGTGACTGCAGGAACTCCAGCAGCACCCGGGCGTGGTTCACTTCCGGATCCCTGGCACCGTACAGCAGGGTCACCTTGCCCTCCCGCGCCGCCAGGTCCAGCAACTGCCCCACGGCGGGGTTCTGCTCCAGTTCCGCTTCATACTGTTCCCGGAAGTCGGCGAAGCGCTCCTGCATGTGGGCGAATTTCCGCCGCAGGGGCGGGGACGGCGCGATCTCCTTGAGCCACAGCTCAAGGGCCGCACGCTCCTTGCTGACCCCGCGCGGCCAGAGCCTGTCCACCAAAACCCGGCAGCCGTCGTCGTCCGCGGGTTCGTCGTAGATCCGCTTGATCGCGAAACGACCGTGTGCGTTGCCCATACCGGGCATGCTACTGCAGGCGTCACTGACAGCGCCGCTGCAAGAACCCGGCGGCAGCCATGAAACAATTGCTGCATGGCTCAAGCAAATCAGGGTACAGACACGCCCACCACCGCCCCTATCAACGTTCCGGACAAGCCCGCCCTCGAAGGGCTCGAAGCTGCCCTGACGCAGCGCTGGCTCGAGGAAGGGACCTACAGGTTCAACCCGGACACCACCCGGGAGCAGGTCTACTCGATCGACACTCCCCCGCCGACTGCATCCGGTTCCCTGCACGTGGGCCACATGTTCTCCTTCACGCAGACGGACGTCCAGGCCCGTTACATGCGCATGACCGGCAAGAACGTCTTCTACCCGATGGGCTGGGACGACAACGGCCTCCCCACGGAGCGCCGCGTCCAGAACTACTACGGTGTCCGCTGCGATCCTGCCATCCCGTACAACCCGGATTACCAGCCGCCGGCACAGCCGGCGAAGAACCAGCGGGATTTCGACGTCGTCTCCCGGCAGAACTTCATCGAACTCTGCGAGGAACTCGCCGTCGAGGACGAGAAGGTCTTCGAGAACCTGTTCCAGACTCTCGGCCTGTCCGTCGACTGGAACCTCACCTACCGCACGATTGACGACACCTCCCGTGCCGTGTCCCAGCGCGCGTTCCTTGCCAACCTGGCCGCAGGCGACGCCTACATGGCCGAAGCCCCCACGCTGTGGGACGTCACGTTCCGCACCGCCGTGGCCCAGGCCGAGCTCGAAGACCGCGAGGTGCCGGGCGCTTACTATCGCTACCCGTTCTTCACCGCAGACGGCGAGAAGATCTTCGTGGAGACCACGCGTCCCGAGCTCCTGGCCGCGTGTGCCGCGCTGGTGGCAAACCCCGACGACGAGCGCTACCAGCCGCTGTTCGGCAAGACCGTAAAGTCCCCGATCTTCGATGTCGAACTGGAAGTCAAAGCCCACCCGCTGGCCAAGGCGGACAAGGGCTCGGGCATCGCGATGGTCTGCACCTTCGGCGACCTGACCGACGTCACCTGGTGGCGCGAACTCCAGCTGCCCACCCGCGCCATCGTAGGACTCGACGGCCGCATCCTCGCCGAGACCCCGGACTGGATCACCACCGACGCCGGCCGCGAGGCATACGCAGCCATCGCCGGAAAGACCGTCTTCTCCGCGAAGGAAGCCGTGGTGGAGCTCCTCACCGCGGCCAACCTGCTGGACGGCGAGCCCAAGAAGATCACGCACCCGGTGAACTTCTTCGAAAAGGGCGACAAGCCGCTCGAGGTTGTCACGTCCCGCCAGTGGTACATCCGCAACGGCGGCCGTGACGAGGACCGCCGCGTGCGCCTGATTGCCCGCGGGCACGAGATCGACTTCCACCCGTCCTTCATGCGTTCCCGGTACGAGAACTGGATTGCAGGCCTCAACGGTGACTGGCTGGTCTCCCGCCAGCGGTTCTTCGGCGTGCCGATCCCGGTCTGGTACCCGCTGGACGCCCAGGGCAACCCTGACTACGACGCCCCCATCCTGCCTTCCGACGAGCAGTTGCCGGTCGACCCTGCCGCGGATGCGGCGCCTGGCTTCGACGAGTCCCAGCGCGACCAGCCCAACGGGTTCACGGGCGACGCCGATGTGCTGGACACCTGGGCCACGTCCTCCCTGACGCCGCAAATCGTGGGCGGCTGGAGCCGGGACGAGGACTTGTTCAGCAAGGTTTATCCGTTCGACCTCCGCCCGCAGGGCCACGACATCATCCGGACCTGGCTGTTCTCCTCGGCAGTCCGTGCGGATGCCTTGCAGGACTGCGCCCCGTGGAAACATGCCGCCATTTCCGGCTGGATCCTGGACCCGGACCGTAAGAAGATGTCCAAGTCCAAGGGCAACGTCGTTGTGCCGACCGATGTCCTGAACGAGTACGGCTCCGACGCCGTGCGGTACTGGGCGGCTTCCGCCAAGCTGGGCGCCGATACGGCCTACGAGATCGCGCAGATGAAGATTGGCCGCCGCCTGGCCATCAAACTGCTGAACGCCTCGAAGTTCGTGCTGAACCTCGGCGCCACCGAGAACTCCGTGGTCTCCACGGACCTGTCCGTGCTGACCAATCCCCTGGACCGGGCACTCCTGGCCCAGCTCTCGGATGTGGTGGCGCAAGCCACCAAGGCGTTCGACAACTACGACTACGCCCGGGCACTGCAGATCACCGAGAGCTTCTTCTGGCAGTTCACGGACGATTATGTGGAGCTCATCAAGGACCGTGCCTACGGGGCCGCCGGCGAAACCGAGCAGGCCTCCGTGCTGGCCGCACTGGCCACCGCCCTGGACTCGCTGCTCCGCCTCTTCGCCCCGTTCCTGCCCTTCGCTACGGAGGAAGTGTGGAGCTGGTGGCGCACTGGGTCCGTGCACCGGGCCGCGTGGCCGGCTGCGGTGCAGATCGCCGACGGCGACACCGCCATGCTGGGAACAGTGGGCGTTGCGCTCAGCGGCATCCGCAAGGCCAAGTCCGAGGCCAAGGTCAAGCAGCGCACCGAGGTGCTCACCGCGACGATTACGGCAACGGCCCCGCTCGTAGCCCAACTCCGGGCCGGCCTCAATGACCTGAAGGCTGCGGCGAACGCCCAGGAAATCACGCTGGAGACCGGCGAGGGAGAGCTCACCGTCAGCGACGTCGTGCTGGTTCCCGCCGAGGAGAACGCGCCGGCCTGATCGGCACCCCAACAACAGTAAAACGGCAACAGCAAAGCCCCATCAGCGTCCAGCTGGTGGGGCTTCTGTTTTCGGAAACACTTCCGGGTCAAACCTGTTTTAGCGCCCACCTGTTTCAGGGCAAAGGGGAAGCCCCATCAGCTTTTTGCGGTTGGTGGGGCTTCGACTTTTCGGCTGTCTGGTGACATCTTTGACAGTCTGGCAAGATCCTCAGAATTTTCAGGTCTTCCTACCTTGTCACTGGTAGCCTGCTTCTAACTTTGCCGAAGGCTGCGTTAGATGCATGTCACTGAATCTTTGGTTCTTGCGTCCCTCTTCTTTCGAAGTGGGTAACAACTATTCTTGTCCCCCGCTTTTAGATGCGCAAGGCCCCCGGGAGAACTACTCTGATGTAGTTCTCCCGGGGCCCACGGCATCGGAAACGCTGCGGACAGCTCTAGGTGAAGGCCGGGCTTTCCGTCCGGCTGCGCTTGATCTCGAAAAAGTGCGGGTAGGACGCCAGGGTGATGGTGGCATCCCACAGGCGGCCGGCTTCTTCGCCCCGCGGAATGCGCGTCAGCACCGGGCCAAAAAACGCGGTGCCGTTGAAGGCGACCACGGGGGTCCCGACGTCCTGGCCCACCAGCGAAATCCCCTGCTCGTGGCTGGCGCGGAGCTGGGGGTCGAAGGCATCGGACTCCGCGGCCTGCGCCAGACCGGCAGGAAGTCCGCACTCAGCGAGTGCCTTGCTGATGACGATCGAAAAGTCCTTCTCGCCGCCGTCGTGGATCTGCGTACCCATGGCGTCGTACAGCGGCTTGACCACCTGGTCGCCATGCTGTTCCTGGGCGGCGATAATCACGCGGACCGGGCCCCACCCCTTGTCCATGGCTTCACGGTACTTGGGGTCCAGTTCACGGCCTTCGTTGAGCACGGAAAGGCTCATGACGTGCCAGTCGGTGGTGATGTCGCGGACACCTTCCACCTCCCCGATCCAGCGCGAGGTGATCCAGGCGAAAGGGCACAGGGGGTCGAACCAGAAGTCTGCCTTGTTCGGGAGGGTCTCAGTCATGGATGAATTCCTTCACTGTTCGTGGCGGCAAGGCTGTTCGCAGTGATCCGGCATCAGCGCGCGCGGATGCATTACGTGAGGTCAGCGGGGACGGCGCGACAGGCGCGCCGTTAATGACAGCGGGTAACTACGCGGATTTATTCCGCCGCTTGGCCACGACGTCGTGCGCGATCATGGTGGGCTGTGCCTTCTTGGCTACGACGT
This sequence comes from Arthrobacter sp. NPDC093139, assembly GCF_044754165.1. Classification (NCBI taxonomy): domain Bacteria; kingdom Bacillati; phylum Actinomycetota; class Actinomycetes; order Micrococcales; family Micrococcaceae; genus Arthrobacter; species Arthrobacter sp. NPDC093139. The sequence continues at coordinate 46,306 of NZ_JBIVOO010000001.1, read as the reverse complement.
CGGCGGTGATCACCACGCTGGCGATGTCGTCCCTGCTGGGCAGGTCGAACATGACCGGGAGGAGGACTTCCTCCATGATGGCGCGCAGCCCGCGGGCTCCGGTCCCCCGATCCAGGGCCTGGTCCGCGATCAGTTCCAGTGCGGCCTCATCGAACACGAGCTCAACGCCGTCCAGCTGGAACATTTTCTGGTACTGCTTGACCAGCGCGTTCTTGGGGGTGGAGAGGATCTGGATCAGCGCCGGCCGGTCCAGGTTCGAGACCGTGGTGATTACCGGGAGGCGCCCGATGAATTCGGGGATGAGGCCGAACTTCAGCAGGTCCTCCGGCATCACTTCGCCGTAGGAGTCGGTGTTGTTCTTGACCTCGTTCAGCGGTGCGCCGAAGCCGATGCCCTTGCGGCCGGACCGGGAACCGATGATCTCTTCGAGCCCGGCAAAGGCGCCGGCCACGATGAACAGCACGTTGGTGGTGTCGATCTGGATGAATTCCTGGTGCGGGTGCTTGCGTCCGCCCTGCGGGGGTACCGAGGCCACCGTTCCTTCAAGGATCTTGAGCAGTGCCTGCTGCACACCCTCACCCGAGACGTCGCGGGTGATGGACGGGTTCTCGCTCTTGCGCGAGATCTTGTCGATCTCGTCGATGTAGATGATGCCCTGCTCGGCCTTCTTCACATCATAGTCGGCCGCCTGGATGAGCTTCAGCAGGATGTTTTCGACGTCCTCGCCGACGTACCCGGCTTCGGTCAGGGCGGTCGCATCGGCGACCGCGAACGGGACGTTGAGCCGGCGGGCAAGGGTCTGTGCTAGGTAGGTCTTGCCGCAGCCGGTCGGACCGATCAGGAGGATGTTGGACTTGGCGATCTCGACGTCGTCGTGGTGGACGCCGTCCGCGAGGCTGCCGCTCTTCGGGGCATGGCCGGCCTGGATCCGCTTGTAGTGGTTGTAGACCGCGACGGCGAGGGACCGTTTGGCGGGTTCCTGACCGATGACGTATTCCTGCAGGAAGTCAAAGATTTCGCGCGGCTTGGGGAGTTCAAAACTGCCCAGATCGGCTACTTCGGCGAGCTCCTCTTCAATGATCTCGTTGCAGAGTTCAATGCACTCGTCGCAGATATAGACGCCGGGCCCGGCAATGAGCTTGCGCACCTGCTTCTGGCTCTTTCCGCAGAAAGAGCACTTGAGCAGATCCGTGCTCTCGCCAATCCGAGCCATATGTGAACCCCTTAGTATCTTGCTGCGAGTGCAGCTTTGCACCGGTTGTTTGAGTCCCGGCCATCCTCTCGCAGTCTGGCCGTGATTACATCCACTCTAGGTTACATTCGGCCCGAGAGGTGGAAACAAGACGCCGGTGCGGTTCAAAAATCTGAACCGCACCGGCGTCTGGGTCAGCCGCTGCTATCTGGCAATTGCCTGCGGCTTGATCTTGCGCGAATCGAGTACCTGGTCGATCAGGCCGTAATTCTGGGCCTCGGCCGCGGTGAGGATCTTGTCCCGCTCGATGTCGTTGTTGACCTGCTCCGGGGTCCGGCCGGAGTGCTTGGCCAGCGTGTCCTCCAGCCAGGAGCGCATTCGCATGACCTCGGCCGCCTGGATCTCCAGGTCGGAGGCCTGGCCGCCCTGGCCGCCGGACAGCGAGGGCTGGTGGATCAGCACGCGGGCGTTGGGCAGGGCAAGCCGCTTTCCGGGCGTTCCTGCTGCAAGCAGCACGGCGGCGGCGCTGGCCGCCTGGCCAAGGCAGACGGTCTGGATCTCCGGGCGGATGTACGTCATGGTGTCGTAGATCGCGGTCATGGCGGTGAAGGAACCGCCCGGGGAGTTGATGTAGAGGGTGATGTCGCGGTCCGGGTCCGTGGATTCCAGCACCAGCAGCTGCGCCATGACGTCGTCGGCCGAAGCGTCATCAACCTGGACGCCGAGGAAGATGATCCGGTCCTCGAACAGCTTGGTGTACGGGTCCTGGCGCTTGAAGCCATACGGCGTGCGCTCTTCAAACTGGGGCAGCACATAGCGGCTGGTCGGCAGATTGCCGGCAGTCGAGCCGAAATTGTAGTTCATGTTCTTTACTCCTGGATTCAGTTCGCTCTGCGTGCCGGTTTAGTTCTGGGCCGTTCCGCCGCCGCCGGCTACCGAGCCGGCGTGCGCGGAGATCTTGTCGAAGAAGCCGTATTCGAGTGCTTCGGTTGCGGTGAACCACTTGTCGCGGTCGTTGTCCTTCAGGATCGTGTCCACCGTCTGGCCGGTCTGCTCAGCGGTCAGCTCAGCCATGACCTTCTTCATGTGCAGGATGAGCTCCGCCTGGATCTTGATGTCGGAGGCCGTGCCACCGATGCCGCCCGAGGGCTGGTGCATCAGGATGCGGGCGTTCGGGGTGGCGTACCGCTTGCCCTTGGTCCCGGAGGATAGCAGGAACTGGCCCATGGAGGCAGCAAGCCCGGTGGCGACGGTGACGACGTCGTTGGGGATGAACTGCATGGTGTCGTAGATCGCCATGCCGGCCGTCACGGAACCGCCGGGAGAGTTGATGTAAAGGTAGATGTCCTTGTTCGGGTCCTCTGCGGACAGGAGCAGCAGCTGCGAGCAGATGGCGTTCGCGTTTTCATCGCGCACCTCGGAGCCAAGCCAGATGATGCGCTCTTTCAGCAGTCGGTTGTAGATGTAGTTGTCCTGGGCTGCCGGATCGACAGTTGCCATGCGGGGCGCCCCTGCTTGCTGTGACATATGTACTTACCTCTCGCTGGTGACGGTGACATCACTGAACTTCACTACTTGGACACTAACCGCTTTCGCAGCCGTTTTGTTCGCCGAAATCGCGCTGTTCGCTGACGGCGCACGATCGCCGGGGCCCGCGGCTGCGGCGTCGCTGGCCGTACAGCGGGGTTAAACGAAGCAGCCCCCGGATCAACGGATCCGGGGGCCGCCCTCACGCTGTCAGAGCGCAGCTGCTGGGACGCGGCAGCGGTTAGAACTTCGCGGCTGCGGGATCGTCGCTGGGGGTGACCTCGGCTGCCTCTTCGGCGGCTTCGCCCTCGGCGCCGGTGGCCTCGTCCTGGCCTGCAGGGCGCACGAAATCGCTCAGGTCAACCTTGTTGCCTTCGGAGTCCGTGACCTCGGCCTGGCCGAGGACGACTGCCAGTGCCTTGCGGCGGCGGACCTCGGAAACCATCATGGGAACCTGGCCGCTCTGATCGATGATCTGGGCGAACTGGTTCGGGTCCATGCCGTACTGGCTGGCCGTGGTGACGATGTAGTCGATCAGCTCGTTCTGGCTGACGCCCACTTCCTCCTTCTCGGCGATGGCGTCGAGGATGATTTCGTTCTGGAAGGCGCGCTCGGTGTTGGCCTTGACCTCGGCACGGTGCTCCTCGGTGTCGTGCTCACCTTCACCGTGGGAGTTCTCGGCCTTGAAGTGCTGCTCGATCTGCTCTTCGACGACGGAGTCCGGAACCGGAACCTCGACGAGTTCGACGAGCTTGTCCAGGACCTTGTCGCGGGCTTCGACGCCCTGCTCCACGATCTTGGAGTCGGAGGCCTGCTTGGCGAGGTCCTCGCGCAGTTCGGCGAGGGTGTCGAACTCGGATGCCAGCTGGGCAAAGTCGTCGTTGGCCTCGGGAAGCTCGCGCTCCTTTACGGACTTGACCACGACCTTGACCTGGGCTGCTTCACCGGCGTGGTCGCCGCCCACGAGCGTGGTGTCGAAGATGGCGTCTTCGTCGGCGCTGAGTCCGGTGACTGCCTCGTCCATGCCTTCGAGCATGGTTCCGGCACCGACCTGGTAGGACAGGCCGGAAGCGGAGTCCACCTCGGCGCCGTCGATGGTCGCGGTGATGTCGATGGTGAGGAAGTCGCCGTCGGCTGCCGGGCGGTCCACGGACTTCAGGGTGCCGAAGCGGCCGCGCAGCTCATCAAGTGCCTTGTCGACATCGGCGTCGGAGGACTTGGCAGCGGCGACCTCAACCTTGATGCCGGCGTAGTCCGGCAGTTCGATCTCCGGGCGGACGTCGACCTCGGCGTGGAACTTGAGTTCGCCGTCAGTTGCGGACGGGTCAGGAACCTCGGTGATCTCAACCTCCGGACGGCTCAGCGGACGGATGCCTGATTCCTGGACGGCAGCCTGGTACCAGCCGTTGAGGCCCTCGTTGATGGCCGTCTCGAGCACGTAGCCGCGGCCGACGCGCTGATCGATCAGCTTGGAGGGAACCTTGCCCTTGCGGAAGCCAGGGACCGAGATCTGCGAAGCAACGGTCTTGTATGCCTCGTCGATGCTGGGCTTCAATTCCTCAAAGGGGACCTCAACATTGAGCTTGACCCGCGTGGGGGTGAGGTTCTCGACAGCGCTCTTCACGGTCTAAGTACTCCTGGTTTTGTTGGATGGGGTTCTGCAAACGCGATTCTCTGCCCAGGCCATCGGCCAGGGCCACAGAGTCGGGGTGACAGGATTTGAACCTGCGACTTCCTGCTCCCAAAGCAGGTGCTCTAGCCAAGCTGAGCTACACCCCGTAATGCACAGGACAGTCTACGTTCATACCTGCCGGCTTTGCACATTTGACACCGGGGGCATGAATTAGGTTTAGTTATATGCGGCTTGAACAGCCATCCCGAAGATCTGCAGTGGAAACACCGCCTTCTTCCGGGGACGTAGCTTAATGGTAAAGCCTCAGTCTTCCAAACTGATTACGCGGGTTCGATTCCCGTCGTCCCCTCCGCGAAGGGCCCCTCTGATGAGGGGCCCTTATTCGTGTCCAGACCAATGCCGGGCCTGATCAGGCTGCTGCCTGATTAAGCCCGCTAGGAGCGCTGGCAGGTGGGGCACCAGTAGAGTTTGCGGGCAGCGTGCTCTGCCAGTGCGACAGCAGTGCCGCACAGCCGGCACGGTTGGCCGTGCCGGCGGTAGACAAAGTGCGCTTCCTCGTTCGGCGGCAGCGTAGCCGGGTCACTCCAGTACCCCGCTGTCGTGGTGATGATCCGGCCGTCGCGGACGCCGTCGGCCATGACCGCTGCCGTATCGTCCCAGACCCGCCCGGCAGCGGAGGCTGAGAGCGACCGGCCCGGAAGCAGCGGATCGATGCCCTGGCGGAAGAGCACTTCAGCCCGGTACACGTTCCCGACGCCGGCAATCACCTTTTGATCCATCAGCAGTGACGCCAGCGGCGTGCTGCGCGCCGTAAGCCGCTGGATGAAGATGTCGCGGGCGCCTTGCGCATCGTGCAGCGGATCCGGTCCCAGCCGCCGGAGGACCGCCTCGGCTTCGGCTTCCGTGATGGCTGCACAGGTCGTCGCGCCGCGTAAATCGGCCCAGCCGTGGTCGGAGGCCAGCCGCACCCGCACGGCGCCGACCGGCTCCGGAGGGCCGGCGTAGCCTGGCGTGCCGGCGTCCGTCCCGGCGTCGGCCGGCACCTCCCGCTCCCCTACCCTGCGCGGGGCGCCGATGCTTGACGCGCCGCGGAACTCGCTGTCGCCGCCGAAGTCCCACGCGCCATACAGGCCCAGATGGACGTGGAGGACTATCCCGTGCTCAAAATGCAGGAACAGATGCTTGCCGTGCGCCTCCGCGCGTACCACCGCGTGGCCGTCCAGCACGGCTGCACCGGCAGCGAAACGGCCCTGGGGGCTGGAGACGGCCAGCCGCCGGCCGGCAAAGACGTCCCGGAACTGCCGGGCCAGCCGGTGGATGGAATGCCCTTCGGGCACTACTCGACGACCTCGCCCGTGTTTTCGTAGGTTGCGATTTTTCCGATCCGGCGGATGTGGCGCTCGTCGTTGCTGAAAGGCTCCTGCAGGAACGCCTCGATGAGTGCGGTGGCCTCGTCGACGCTGTGCTGCCGGCCGCCAACAGCCACCACGTTGGCATCGTTGTGCTGCCGGGCCAGGGTTGCGGTGGAGTGGTTCCAAGCGAGTGCCGCACGGACACCCTTGACCTTGTTGGCCGCGATCTGCTCGCCGTTCCCGGAGCCGCCCAGCACGATACCCAGGGCGTGCACGCCGGCCTGCTGGTCCGCCACGACGGCGAGTGCCGCGTTGATGCAGAAGGACGGGTAGTCATCCAGGGCATCGTATTCCTTGGGCCCGTGGTCCACGACGTCATAGCCCTTGGCCGTCAGGTGGCTGACCAGGTGGGCGCTCAGTTCCATGCCGGCGTGGTCGGTGGCGATGTGGACCCGCGGGAATGCAGGAGTTGTGGTCACGGGGGCTTCCGTTCAGTCGTGAGCACCGGGGCGCAGCCGGGCTGTACAGGTCAAAATCAACAGCTCCCAGAGTACTAGGTGGCACTCCGGTCATGACGCGCGGGTTACGCGTCTGTGTCCCCCTGGAGCGGCGGACGGCCTTCCCGCCGTGCCCGCGCGGCAACGCGCGTCAGCAGGTCGGCCAGGCGTGCCGCAGCGTCGGGGTTCCCGCCGCTGACCGCGAGCCGGTGGCCGTCGGTTTTCCGCACGACGACGGCGGGTCCGCTGCTCACAAGCACGGCTGCGGTTCCGCCGTGGTTGCGGTAGCCCCAGCCGCCATAGTCAGCGGCGCGGACATCCGCCGGAGCGGCAGCGGAGATGGCCTCGGCGGGGACATCCACCACGCGCAGTATCCCGGCAACGAAAACCCGCAGCCCGCTGCGGTCCGCCGTGACCCGGGCGAAGAGAAAGGCAGCGCCGACGATGGCCGCGGCAACCAGCAGGACCCCGAGCCAGGGAACGGCGATGGAAATGAGGGAGGCCGGAAACAGGCTGGCGACGCCGATCATGACGAAGACCGAGCTGCGGGCGTGGACCCACATCCTGATCGAGTCAGTGGCCAGTTCGGGGTCAAGTTCCAGCTCCAGGGCCCGCTGCAGCGCCTGGTCGTCCTCCGGAGTCCACTGCTGGTCCGCCTTGAAGACGAAACCCATGATGACGCCGAGCGAGAGGGCGGCGCCGCTGCCCGTGGCCAGAACGATCAGGTCCACATGGGAGTCCCGGGCATCGGCCACCCCCGCCTGCCCCACAAGGCCCGCGGCCAGCACGGTGGTCACAAACAGGCTTACCGTCAGGCCGGCACCCATCATGATGCGGCGCATCACCGTGGGCCTGGAAAGGGGCACGGCCTGCAGCAGCACCAGCCAGCCGGCGGCGACGATCAGGGCAGCCCCGGCGCTTACGTAGGCGGCAAACGGCGCAAAGCTGGCGCCGCCGCCGTCGTCCCAGCGAACCGCCAGGGGGTCCGGCAGGTCAGGCTGCAGCAACATGGCGCTGAGGGCGAAGGCTGCAGCGAGCAGTACGGGAAACCCGATTGCGAAGCGCAGCGCCTTGGTGTCCACCGAATCGAGGAACTTTCCCATGCCTTAACGCTACCCCTGCGACGCCGCCGGGGGGACCGGAGAGGTGATCCACGCAACTTGCCAAAGACCCGCTGAATGAAACAATGACTTCACAGTAATACCCACCACTCTCTGGAGGCACAACCTTGCCAGGTATGAACTTGACGCGCGCCGAAGCCCGCGAACGCGCCGCACTGATCTCCGTCGATTCCTACGACGTCAGCCTGGACCTGACCAGGGGCGAGAAAGTCTTCGGTGCCACCACCACCGTTAAGTTCAGCGCCGCGCCCGGGTCCTCCAGCTTCATCGACGCCGTAACCGACGCCGTACACAGCGTGACGCTCAACGGCCGGGAACTGAACCCGGCGGAGGTCTCCGACGGTGTCCGCATCCAGTTGCCGGACCTGGCAGGCCAGAACGAACTCACCGTGGTGGCGGACACGCCGTACATGAACACGGGCGAGGGGCTGCACCGTTTCGTTGATCCGGTGGACGGCGAGGTGTACCTGTACACGCAGTTCGAGGTGCCGGACTCCCGCCGCATGTTTGCCGTCTTCGAGCAGCCGGACCTCAAGGCCACGTTCAAGTTCACCGTCACGGCGCCGTCGCACTGGGATGTCGTCTCCAACTCCCCCACACCGGCGCCTGTGGCAACGTCCCCGGGAGCTGACGGCCGCGCCCGTTCCGTCTGGGAGTTTGCGCCGACGCCGAGGCTCTCTTCCTACGTCACCGCCCTGATTGCGGGCCCCTACCAGTCGGTGCGCAGCGACGTTACCGGCTCGGACGGACGCGTCATTCCTCTGGGCGTGTTCGCCCGGAAGTCCCTGATGCAGTACCTGGACGCCGACAACATTTTTGAACTCACCCGCCAGGGATTCGAGTTCTTCGAGGCGCAGTTCGGCTGCCCGTATCCCTTTGAAAAGTACGACCAGCTGTTCGTGCCCGAATTCAATGCCGGCGCCATGGAAAACGCCGGGGCAGTGACCATCTTGGAGGGCTATGTCTTCCGCGGCAAGGTCCCGGAGGCCCAGGTGGAACGGCGCGCCATCACCGTGCTGCACGAGCTGGCGCACATGTGGTTCGGCGACCTCGTGACCATGCGCTGGTGGAACGACCTCTGGCTGAATGAATCCTTCGCCGAATACATGTCCCACCTCGCCGCCGTGGAAAACACCAAATTCCAGAGTGCCTGGACCACGTTCGCCTCGGTCGAAAAGTCCTGGGCCTACCGCCAGGACCAGCTGCCCACCACGCACCCCATCTTCGCCGAGATCAACGACCTTCAGGATGTGGAGGTCAACTTCGACGGCATCACCTACGCCAAGGGCGCGTCCGTGCTGCGCCAGCTCGTGGCGTGGGTGGGGCCGGAGCAGTTCATGGCCGGCGTCCGTGAGTACTTCGCCAAGCACGCGTGGAGCAACACCGAGCTGGGCGACCTCATGATCGAACTGGAAAAGGCCAGCGGGCGTGACCTGGACCAGTGGGGACGCCTCTGGCTGGAAACGGCCGGGGTGAACACCCTGCAGCCCGAACTGGCGGTGGACGGGGACGGCACGATCACCGGTTTCGGCATTCGGCAGTCGGCCGTCCCCGAGCAGCCGACCCTGCGCCCGCACCGCCTCGCCGTCGGGTTCTACGACGTAACGGACGAGGGAAAGCTGGAGCGGACACACCGTGAGGAGCTCGACGTCGACGGGGAGCACACGGACGTTCCGGCCTTGGTGGGACTGCGCCAGCCTGACCTGGTCCTCCTCAACGACGATGACCTCGCGTACGCCAAGGTCCGGCTGGATGAGAGGTCGCTGGCCACGGCCAAGGCCCATCTGAAGGACTTCAGGGAGAGCCTGCCCCGCACGCTGGTGTGGGGATCAGCCTGGGACGCCGCCCGCGACGGCGAGACCCCGGCCCGCGGCTACGTGGACCTGATCCTGGCCAACATCGCCGCCGAAAGCGATTCCTCGGTGATCCTGGTCCAGCTGCGGCAGCTGGCCACGACCCTGACCTTCTACGTTGCAGAGGAACACCGTGAAGCCACGACTGTGGCGGCGGGCGACCGGCTGTGGGACCTCGCCTCGGCCGTGCCCGGCGGCTCAGATGCGCAGTTGCAGTTCATCAAGTCCTATGCTCTGCTGGCCCGGAGCGGGCAGCAGCTGGACAACGTGGCCGGGCTGCTGGACGGCTCCCTCACGCTGGGCGGCCTGACGGTGGACCAGGACCTGCGCTGGGAACTTGTGGCCTCTCTCGTGGTGGGCGGACGGATGGGCCAGGAGCAGATCGACGCCGAACTGGCTCGGGACAACACCTCCAGCGGGCAGAATGCGGCCGCCCTGGCGCAAGCGGCCATCCCCACGCCGGAGGCCAAAGCCGCCGCGTGGGAGTCGATCGTCGTGAAGGGCGAGCTGTCCAACGCCATTCAAGCATCGGTCGTCGCCGGATTCACGCGTGTGCTGGACACCCGGCTGCTGGAGCCGTACTCGGAGAAGTACTTCGAGGCGGTTCCCGGAATCGTTGCAGAGCGGACCCACGCGCTTGCCCAGCAGATCGTCGTCGGACTTTACCCCGCGCAGCTGACCAGCCAGGAGACTGTGGACCGGACAGATGCCTTCCTGGCGGCGCTCCCGGATGAAAGTGCGGCGCTGCGCCGCATGATGCTGGAGAACCGCGACGGCGTGGCCCGTGCCCTGCGGGCACGCGCAGCGGACGTCTAGGAACGGCGTCTAAACTGGCGGCATGGCCCTCGACCAGCATCATTATTCGCTGACTGTCCGCTGGACCGGCAACCGCGGCAGCGGAACGTCCTCGTATCGGGAATACTCCCGGGACCACGACGTCGAAATTCCGGGGCTGCCGGTCCTCAAAGGCTCGGCCGATCCGACGTTCCACGGCGACCGGTCGCGGTACAACCCGGAGCAGCTCCTGCTCACGGCTCTGGCGCAGTGCCACATGCTGTCCTTCCTGCATGTGGCGGTGCGGCACCGAGTCGTTGTCCTGTCCTATGAGGACCACGCCAGCGGACTGATGCGCCTCAACCGTGACGGCAGCGGCCAGTTCGAAACCGTGACCCTCCGCCCCCACGTGACGGTGGCCGACCCGGTCCACGTCGCGCTTGCCGAGCAGATGCACCGCGAGGCCAATGCGGTGTGTTTCATCGCCCGCAGCGTAAATTTCCCCGTGGTGCACGTTCCCGTTACCACAACAGCTGAAGGCGAACCACCGGCTCAGTCCGGCTAGGCTTAATAGGGAACATCCCAGCCGCCGCGGCAACGCCGGCGGAACCGCCGGCCGCGCCGGACAGCAACTGGCTGGAAAGTAACTGGCCGGACAGCAACTGGCCGGAAAGTACAAGGAGCATCCCTACTGATGTACAGCATGTTTACAACGCCTACGGCGTCGCTTGAGCCCGCGGGGTTAAACGTCCCCGGAATAGCGATCAGCCTCGGGGCAGGCATTCTCCTGTGGCTGTTGGCAACCTACCTGATCTCCCGGATCACCAAGCGGGTTGCCACCGGAACAACACTGTTCAAGAAGCCCCACTTCCGGTGGGTCGCCCCCGCTCTGCGTGCCCTGGACCATGAACGCCGTGTCCAGCGGGCCAGGACCATCGGCTCGCTGCTGAACAGCCTGGTGGGTGTGGTCCTCGCCGTCATTACCAGCATCTACGTGCTGAAGAACCTGGACGTGGACGTCGCGCCGCTGCTGACCAGCGTCGGTATCCTCGGTATCGCCATCGGTTTCGGTGCCCAGCAGCTCATCCGCGACTTCCTTGCCGGCATCTTCATCACCATCGAGGACCAGTACGGCATCGGGGACATCATCGAGACCAGCGAAGTGGTTGGCGTGGTGGAATCCATCGGGCTCAGGATCACCCGGGTCAGGGACGAAAACGGGGCAATCTGGTACCTGCGGAACGGCGAAATCCTCCGCGTGGGCAACCGGTCGCAGGGCAATTACGTGCCGCCGGCAGAGGAGCCGGAGGCCGGGCCGCTTGAGGCCGAGGCCCAGCACGGACCGCAGCAGAAGGCAGGAGAGTAGCCATGACCCTCCCGACACCTTCGGAACCCAACGCGCCCCGGCAGCTGATGCGCAATGATCCATTCAGCCAGCCGGGCTACACGGACAACTTCTATGACGCCGTGGGCGGCCACGAGACGTTCGTGAAGCTGATCGATGTGTTTTACGACGGCGTGGCTACCGACCCGCTGCTGCGGCCCATGTACCCGGAAGAGGACCTGGAGCCAGCCAAGCGGCGGTTCCTGATGTTCCTCGAACAGTACTGGGGCGGACCCACCACCTACGGCGAGGAGCGCGGCCATCCCCGACTGCGCATGCGCCACATGCCGTTCCAGGTGACGCCTGAGGCGAAGGACCGCTGGCTGCACCACATGCGCGCGGCCGTGGACTCGCTGGAACTGCCGCCGCTGTACGAGGGCACCCTGTGGGACTACATGGAGCGGGCTGCGCTATCCATGGTCAACAGCCCGTCCTCGGGGGCCTAGGTTCCCGCCGGATTCCGCCGATTCCGCTGAGGGCCTGAGCCAGGTCCCCGCTAGAGCAGGCCGGCACCTGTCCTGGCCAGGACGTGCCCGCGGCTGCCGCTGAGGCGGAACCAGCGCCCTGCCCGGAAGAGCTGCTGGTCACCGCTGCCGAGGAAGCCGAGCGTGAGGGCGGCAAACGCCGCGCCTGCCGGAAGCCCCGAGCGCCCCTCCAGTTCGCGGCCCCAGACCGCCGCGCGGGCGTTGTTGACGATGTGGGCGCCGGGATTGTCCGGCATGATTCCCGCGACCTCGGTGATCCCGGCCTCGGCGGCCTCGCGCAGCTCGGAGTCCGGAACGGAACCGATCAGCTCCCAGCCTCCCCGCGGCGCTCCCACGCCGGCCCAGGATTCAGTGACGGTCGACGGCGGGACCGGCAGCTCGGCGTCGTTCTCCCCCGCGCGGGCGAGCCGGTCGAGGACGGCCGCCAGCGGCACGGTCACGTCCGTGGTGGACGGCTCCGCGAGGCCCATCGTCCGCAGGCCGAGGATCGTTGGCGTGGACTCCCCCAGGATCCTGGGCCGGAGCACGCAGACATACGCGGCCAGGACCGGACCCGCGGCCTGGAGGCGGATGGCGCCGTCGTCGACGGCCTTGGCACGGGTGACGTAGGTGCGGAGATCCGCTAGATCGCGGGGATCCGCGAAGCGGAAGGACTGGGTGAGGAGATCAGACACATCTAAAACACTACCGGCTGGGCTCGGTTGAGCGCTGCCGGGGCGACGTCTAGAGTCAAACCATGACTGAAGCGGACGCCGGATTGCAGGAACTGCCCACGAACGATCCCACAACTTCCCTGATCGAACTGCTGGACCTCGGCGAGCTTGAGGGTGCCCGCACCGATGAGGACATCTTCATGGGCCCTTCCCAACGGCAGCCGCACCAGCGGGTCTTTGGCGGCCAGGTGCTGGCGCAGTCCCTGATCGCCGGAATGCGCACCGTGGACGCGGAGCGGACGGTGCATTCCATGCACGGTTACTTCCTCCGGCCCGGCGACGCAGACAAGCCCATCACCTTCGGGGTGCAGCGGCTGCGGGACGGGCGCTCGTTCTCGGCACGCCGGGTGCATGCGTACCAGGAAGGAAAGCCGATCCTGTCCATGATCGCCTCGTTCCAGGCCGGGGACGAGGGCATCGAACACCAGTCCGAGATGCCGGCCGGAATCCCTGATCCTGAGTCACTCCCCAGCACAGCCGACCTGCTGGGGAAGTATGACCATCCAGTCGCTCGGCACTGGGCGTATGAGCGGCCGTTCGACATCCGGCACGTGGATCCGGCCCTCTATGTGGCAGCCACGGGCAAGAAGGAAGCCCGGAATGCCGTCTGGATGAAGACGTTCAGCCGCATGCCGGACAACGCCAACACCCACCGGGCGGCTTTGGCCTATGCGAGCGACTACACGCTGCTGGAGTCGATCCTCCGCAAGCACGGGCTGAGCTGGATCACACCGGGAATGAGCGTGGCCAGCCTGGACCACGCCATGTGGTGGCACCGGCCTGTCCGGGTTGACGAGTGGCTGCTCTATGTCCAGGAATCGCCCAGCGCCCAGGGTGCCCGGGGACTGGCCACGGGGAAGATCTTCAACCGCGACGGCCTGCACGTGGCGTCGGTGGCCCAGGAAGGAATGGTCCGTGTGCCGACGGACCTGAAGAGCAAGGTTGCGGGGGCGTTCCAGTCCAAAGTCCTCCAGCACCAGATGCGAAAGGGCTGACCGGGCTATCCGTTCACTCCTGTCCGGGCATGCGAAGGGCCGGTTCCTTGGGAACCGGCCCTTGCAGTTGGTGCTTAGTCGCGGGTGAGGCGGCGGTGGGTGACGCGGTGCGGCTTCGCGGCGTCGGGGCCCAGCCGCTCCACCTTGTTCTCCTCGTAGGATTCGAAGTTGCCCTCGAACCAGTACCACTTCGAGGGGTTCTCGTCATCGCCTTCATAGGCCAGGATGTGGGTGGCCACCCGGTCCAGGAACCAGCGGTCGTGTGAAACCACCACGGCGCAGCCCGGGAATTCGAGCAGGGCGTTTTCGAGGCTGCTGAGGGTTTCGACGTCGAGGTCGTTGGTGGGTTCGTCGAGGAGCAGCAGGTTGCCGCCCTGCTTGAGGGTCAGTGCGAGGTTCAGGCGGTTGCGTTCACCACCGGAAAGCACACCGGCCTTTTTCTGCTGGTCCGGGCCCTTGAAGCCGAACGCGGCAACGTAGGCGCGGGACGGCATTTCGACGTGGCCGACCTGGATGAAGTCCAGACCGTCGGAGACAACCTCCCACAGCGTCTTGTTGGGGTCGATGCCGCCGCGGCTCTGATCGGCGTAGGAGATCTTGACGGAGTCACCGATCTTCAGTTCGCCGCCGTCGAGCGGCTCGAGGCCGACGATGGTCTTGAACAACGTGGACTTGCCGACGCCGTTCGGGCCGATGACGCCGACAATGCCGTTGCGGGGCAGGGAGAAGGACAGCCCGTCGATCAGGACACGGTCATCGAAGCCCTTCTGCAGGTTCTTGGCCTCCAGGACCAGTCCGCCCAGGCGCGGTCCCGGCGGGATCTGGATTTCCTCGAAGTCCAGCTTCCGGGTCCGGTCAGCCTCCGCCGCCATTTCCTCGTAGCGGGCCAGGCGGGCCTTGGACTTGGTCTGGCGGCCCTTGGCGTTGGAGCGCACCCATTCCAGTTCCTCGGACAGGCGCTTGGCCTGCTTGGCGTCCTTCTTGCCCTGGATTTCCAGACGGGCACGCTTCTTCTCCAGGTACGTGGAGTAGTTGCCCTCATACGGGTAGAGGTGCCCGCGGTCCACTTCGGCGATCCATTCAGCGACGTGGTCCAGGAAGTACCGGTCGTGGGTGACGGCCAGGACGGCGCCGGCGTAGGTGGAGAGGTGCTGTTCCAGCCACAGCACGCTCTCGGCGTCGAGGTGGTTGGTGGGCTCGTCGAGGAGCAGGAGGTCCGGCTTCTGCAGCAGCAGCTTGCAGAGCGCCACACGCCGGCGCTCACCGCCGGAGAGCAGGGTGACATCGGCATCGGCAGGCGGGCAGCGGAGCGCATCCATCGCCTGTTCGAGCTGGGAATCGAGATCCCAGGCGTCGGCGGCGTCAATGGCTTCCTGCAGATGGCCCATTTCCTCCAGCAGCGCGTCATAGTCGGCGTCGGGGCTGGCCATCTCCTCGGAGATTTCGTTAAAGCGCTGGATCTTGCCGTAGATCTCGCCAACACCTTCTTGGACGTTGCCCAGGACGGTCTTTTCCTCGTTCAGCGGCGGCTCCTGAAGCAGGATGCCCACGGTATATCCGGGGCTCAGCCGCGCCTCGCCGTTGGAGGGCGTGTCCAGGCCTGCCATGATCTTGAGGATGGTGGACTTACCGGCACCGTTGGGGCCAACGACACCGATCTTGGCGCCCGGGAAGAACGACATGCTGACGTCGTCGAGAATGAGTTTTTCGCCAACAGCCTTACGGGCCTTGGTCATTGTGTAGATAAATTCCGCCATGGTTCCAAATCTAGTGGGTTGACGGGCATAACTCACATTCGGAGTGTCAGGCAGGAGCTCCCACGAAGCACTTGCCGCTCGCGAGGACCGGCAGCACTGTCACGGTCACTTTGCCGTTGCGGATCTGGCCTATGACGCATTCCCTGCCCTGGACCGAGGCCGCCTCGATGGAATCCACGTCCAGGCCGGTGGGCGTGCGGTCGGCTGACACCTCGAGGGTGGCGGCAGGAACACCAGCGGCGGCGAGTGCCTGCCTGATCTGCGCGGTGCCGGGTTTTGGGGCAGCGGCGGCCACAGCTCCCAACGTATCTGTCATGATCTTCTGCAGTTTCGCGGTGGCGCTGCCGGGTCCTGTCCCCGAGGCTGCCGTCGGCCGGGGAGACGGCGAACCGGACGCTACAGAACCTGCTGTTGCCGCCGGCGTGGCGGCGGAGTCGGGGCCGGACACGGCGGTGCACGCGGACAGCGACCACAGCACCAGCCCGGCGACCGCGATCCTGGCCGGCATCCCGGCCAGGGATTCCCGAATTGCAGTGGCCGGTTGGAGCGCGTTGGGTCTTGTCACGGTGCCATTCTGCCATGCGGCACCGCGGGGGAACGGTGCCGCATGACCCCGGCGGCGGTCAGGCCGCCGCCCCGGTGAGCTCGCCCGTTTCGGAATCGAGCTGAAGGGTATCTCCTGAAGCATCGTCGATAAACACGGCGGACTCCGCGGCATCGTTGTCCTCGTCGTCTTCCTCCCCTTCCCCGGCAGGGCCGCTCCGGCCTGACGTGTCGGCGTCAGAGCCGTGCCCGCCGGTGACTTCATCAGCAGCAGCCGCGGCGGACTGGGGAGCATTGCCTGCCGTCCGCGTGAAGTTGGCCGAACCCCACATGAGGTCGTGCCCCACGGATTCTGCATCTATCTCCGCCGAATGGTAGGTCCGGCCGTCCTTTTCCCAGCTGCGCATCTTCAGCCGGCCAACGATGATGACCCGCTGGCCTTTCTTGATGCTGCACCCCATGTTTCCTGCCAGCTGCCGGTAGCCCTGCACTGTAAACCAGTTGGTGTTGCCATCCACCCAGGTGCTGTTTGCCCGGTCGTACCGGCGGTCCGTCGACCCAAGGCGGAAGGAAGCCGTTGCCACGCCGCCCGGGGTGGTGGAACTCCTGATCTCCGAGGCAACGAAGCCTCGGACAGTAATGTTGTCGGTCATCTTGGTGTCCTGTCTCGATGTGTCTTGCCCTAGCAGGCATTTCCAGCATCAACCGCCCAGGCCGCTCCCGGGAGGGCCGAAGTCGCGTATGTGGATAACCCGGCCGCAGCCTCCTGAAGAATGGCCCCGGCCGAAACGTTCCCGGCCCTGCCACCGTCCGGCCGGAAGGCAATGTAGACTTTTTGAGGCACCCGGGAACTAGCCGGGCACCCACTTGCCTCAGTAGCTCAGGGGATAGAGCAGCGGCCTTCTAATCCGCCGGTCGGGGGTTCGATTCCCTCCTGGGGCACAAGAAAAGCGGTCCTGACGTGCGGAAACGCGTGTCAGGACCGCTTCTTCGTTTGGCCGACCATCAGCCTAAGTTCCCCTGGTAAGGGACGGCGGCCCGCCCGTTTGGGGGTTAGAGCGGGCCACCTACCGAAGCCACAAAAGGCGTGCGTCATTGCGGCATCGCTTGCGCTGGACTATACGCAGCTCAAATCAAGGAATCATCAAGATTCGCCAATAAGGCCAGCCTTGTCCTATACGTGGGTGACGGTTTCGCGCCGAATTTGCCCCCATCCTCCCCCGAGAGTGGGGCGTTTCGTACGCCTGGAACTAAGCTGCCCCCACGGAGCTCTGCCCATGGGCTTGGGCCCCCAATTTCCTTGGCGTTGGGCAAGGCTGTCGCGGATATACGCCAACCGGCGCCGTGAGGGTGTATCTGTGAGCCGAAGTGGGATGGCTTCCGCCTGGCCATTGTGGTCGGATCGGACAGGGTGTCGTTAGGGTCGCTCCAGGGCAAGAACCTGACCCGATACTTCCTGAACGTCTATGCGGAGGCCACGCGTCGGGCTCCGGATTCGATCCTCAGGCGCGGGCAGGACGGGGGGGCACTAACTTAGCCTGGCTGCCGAAGGCAACGTCCGGCGGCTCACGGCGTCAGAGTGGGACATCATCGAATACCACGCTTGCCCGCCCGCGCTGCACTCTATCCGCTGAGGAAAGTGCCTCCCCGGATTCCTGCCGGAGTAGCCGCGTTATCAGCCGTGCGGCTGGCCGAGGTCGAGCAATCAGTTAGCAAAGTTGTTCTCCCCTTGGCCGGGAGCTTTCGACTCTAGTCGTAGGGGGTGACAACGCGGTCGGATTCAAGGACAGTCCACCCGGGCCGTTCGGCCAGAGCCTTCTTCTCGGCTTCCGCCTTGCTGGCTGCCATCCCAAACCATACTGCGGTGCGGTCATGGCCATTTGTAACCACGACCCGCCACCGAAACTTCCTCGCCATACTTCCTAGTCGAACGCGTCCGCTGCCGCTAGTCCACTGGTCTCTCCCGATTCGATCGTAGATTTTCAGCGTAACCATCTCACTCCCATGCCGGCAGTTGATTCCGACAGAGCAGGCGCTACGAATCGGGCTCCGTGAGGATGACATCTAGTGCCTTGTGGAGTGGGTCCGGCAGCGGAAGGACAAGGGGGACGGCTGGTGGAGCGAACATGAGCATGGCCCGTTTGAGTAGCTCTAGACCACCGCTTAGCCAGCGAAAACAACAAATATCGGGCGCCAAGGGCCAGAATCGCCGGAATCTGGTCGTTCCGGCGCTGCCGACACGCTCGGCACTGCAGAATGCAAAGCATGCTTACTAAATGCGGGAAACATGCTTATGATCGAAGTGGGCTCCCGGCTGGTATGGCGCCGGCGCCCCGCATCCGCACCTCGCACTGATGGAGCGAACACCGGAAGGATTCACTCAACATGCCGCAGAGCCGTTCTGATCGTGACCCGTCCGAGCAGCAATCCTCACGCCCTCCGGCGCAGACTCCCGGACCTGCCGCACCACCCCCGCCTTTGGAAGAACCTCGTCCTGCCGCGGAGATAGGGCGGACCCCGCCAGGGACAGACGCCCTGCCGGGCTATGACGGAACCTCCACCCCTGCTGCGGGTATAGAGGAACCAAAACGCCAGGTGACCCGCGCCGGCATGATCTGGGCCGCGGTTGCGTCGGCACTGGTGGTCCTTGTGCTGCTGATCGTTTTCATCCTGCAGAACCAGGAACTGGTTCAGGTGAAGTTCTTCGGGCTGGAAGGTGCTGTGGCCCTTGGCATCGCGCTGTTCATCGCCGCAGTGGGCGGCGGCGTCCTCGTGGCGATGGCCGGCGCTGCGCGGATCATCCAGCTCCGGGCCGCTGAACACCGCCGCCGAGTATCCGCCACGCGCCGGCGTTAGGAACTGAAGTCAACGTCCCAAGACGCGATTTGCCAGGAATCTGAGCCTGCTCGCCCGCTCAGCGCTCCAGATACTCCTTGAGGTTACTAAGCACGAGGTCCCACAGCTTGGCAGATTCCTCGGCTTCGGCGTCGTCCCGGTTATTGCTCTGAACGATGGTGACTCCAGTGCCTTCGGCCCTTGCTGACAGGCGGTACTCCACCGTGTGATAGTTCTCGGGGAGGTCGGGCAGACCGCTCAGCGGACTGTAATGGCTGATGCGAAGGAGCACATTGGGCCTGCACTCCAGAACGGTGCCCTTGTCCTCGTAGGCCTTCCCCTTCCACTCCCCGGTGTATGTCACCGGATCACCTTCGCGCCACGTCGACGTGACGTTGGTGCCCAGAGAGTACTCTTTGACTTCCGCGGGGTCAGTGAGTGCCTTCCAGACTCTTTTCGGCGAGCACGCCACAACAATGGACGAGACGGCGTCCCTCCCCCGGTGATCCATCAGCCTGCCTCCTGAGCGACGATTCCTGCGTCAGCATCACCCTACGCGTTGCGGGAGAGCCCGGGTAAGGGGACGGGTCAACAACAACCGGGGGCGGCCGCCTTGGGGAGCCGTCAGCGGTGCAGCGTCATGGCAGTGTTAGGATGACCGGGCCGTCGGCGGTCACTGCCACCGTGTGCTCGCTGTGCGCCGCGCGGCGGCCGTTCGCGGACCGCAGGGTCCATTCGTCGTCGTCGTGGTAGTAGTCCCCGTCGCCGCCGAGAATGAGCATTGGCTCGATGGCGATCACGAGCCCTTCGGTGAGCTTGAGCCCCCTGCCGGGACGCCCGTCGTTGGGTACAGGCGGCTCGGCGTGCATGGTGCGGCCGATGCCGTGCCCGCCGTGATCGGCCAGCAGCCCGTAGCCGGCACGCCGCGCGGCACCGCCGATGGCATAGGCGAGGTCACCCATCTTGTTTCCGACGCGGGCCGCCTCGATCCCCCGGGCCAGGGCAGCATCCGTCGCAGCGATGAGTTCCTGGTCAACGGGATCGGGCGTGCCCACAATGAAGCTGACCGCGGCATCTCCGCACCAGCCCTCCAGGAAGGCGCCGCAGTCCACGCTGAGCAGGTCCCCGTCCTGCAGCCGGTACCCGTTGGGGATTCCGTGGACGACGGCGTCGTTAACGCTGGTGCAGATGACTCCCGGGAACGGAACCGAAGCCCAGCGCGGCCGGTAGTTGAGAAATGCCGGGGTGGCGCCGGCGTCGGAAATGGAGGCGGCTGCCACATCGTCGAGTTCCTTGAGGGAAACGCCGACGGCGGCAGCTTCGCGGACGGCTTCCAGGGCATTGGCCACCACCCGCCCGGCTTCGCGCATCAGGGCTATCTCGTCGGGGCTCTTGATCATGTTCATCTGATGCCCTCCGGGCTTTAGGCGATTCGGCTGGACGCTGGTGCCGCTGCGGCTGACGGAAGTGCGTGCATCGCATCGGTACCATGCCTACTTTAGGACCCGGCGCGACCCAGAACCACGGGGTACGGCAGGCGCAGGGCATTCATAGCCGCGCCCCCGCCCGCCGACCGCCGCAGCAGCTATCTTGGCTGCATGGTGAACGACGACGTCCTGGCCGCTATCCGCTCCGCGCTGCAGTCCGCCGCCGATCCTCTCCGGGGTGCGGGCGCGCAGGCCTACATGAAGTCCTCAATGCCGTCCCTGGGCGTGCGGGTTCCGGAGGTGCGCCGCACCGTGAAGGCTGCCGCGGCGGCTCACCCCTTTGCGTCCGCCGATGAACTGCGGGCAACAGTCCTCAGCCTATGGCGGGGGGCGGCCTACCGCGAGGAACGCTACGCGGCCATCGACCTTACCGGACTGCGTCTGGTGGCGGCCGATCTGGGAATGCTGCCCGTCTATGCAGAGATTATCCGCAGCGGGGCATCCTGGGACCTCGTGGACGGCGTGGCCCACCGCCTCTGCGCACTGCTCCAGGCGCACCGCCAGGAGGTCACCCCTGTGCTGCTTGGGTGGGCGGAAGATGAGGACTTCTGGTTTCGGCGGGCATCGATCACAGCCCAACTCGCCGCCAAGGCCCACACCGATACGGTGTTGCTTGCCCGTGTCATTGAAGCCAACCTGGCCGACCGGGAGTTTTTCATCAGAAAGGCGATTGGCTGGGCTCTGCGCGAATACGCCAAGACGGACCCGGGCTGGGTGGTCGGTTTCGTGGAACGCCACGGCCAGTCCCTGAGCCCCCTGTCCCGCAGGGAGGCCTTGAAGAACCTGCCCCTCAGATAACGGGCCGTGTGGTCACCGGCTGGTCGGACTTGCTGAACAGGTGCTTTGTCCGTGGGTCCATGAAGATCAGATACAGGGCGAACATCAGGGCGATGATGGCCGCCGCGTTCCTGGCAAGGGCAAGTGCGAGTCCGAGGTCCTCGGACTGCAGGTACGGGAAGACCTCCAGCTGGTCCGAGATGGCGTAGACCATGAAGAAGGACACGATGAAGTAGAGCGCCTTGACCTGCCAGTCATCCCGGATGCCCGTCACGGCAAACAGCGGGATCAGCCAGACGACGTACCAGGACTGGATCATCGGGGCCAGGACGACGACGGCGGCAAAGGCCAGCGTCAGCCGGCGCATGAGGCGGTCGTGGTCACCTTTGAAAATCTGCCAGGCGACGATGCCGACGGCAAGCAGCTTCCCGGCGTCGTAAACCCATTTGGCCAGGCCCCACCCGTCCAGACTGAAGGCATTGGCGATGGACGCCACCACAAGGCCGAGGAGCCCCACCGGGGCGTACCAAATCCAGACGCTGCCCGGGGCTGACAGTCCGTTGATCCAGCCGAACCCGAAGCCGTTCACCATGCTCATGAGGTACAACAAGGCGAAGCTGATTCCTGCCGTAAGGCCCCAAAACACAAATTTCCGCAGCCAGCCGGCCTCCTTGCCCGCCCAAAGCAGCCCGATGAACGGGAGGAAGACCACCGTGATTGGCTTGACGGAGATGGACAGCGTGACGAGCACTATTCCGAGGATCACGCGCCGCGTGGCACTGTAATACAGGCCGGCAAGTGCAAGCCCGATCATGAGGGCGTCGTTGTGGACGCTGGCGATGAAGTTTGTCAGGAACAGGGGGTTCGCTGCGGTGAGCCACAGCGCCCTGTGCGGATTGACCCCGTGGAGTTCAGCGAGCTTGGGGACGTAGATGATGCAGAGCAGCACGCCCACCAGCGCAACAAGGCGGAAGAGCATGATGCACGCCTCGGGGTGGACATTGGTGGACCAGACAACGAACTGCTCGATCCAAAGAAACAACTGCCCGTACGGCACGGGCGCCTCGGTCCACATCTTGTCCGCGCCGAGCTGGAAGTAATTCGACAGCGCGGAAATGCCGTTCTCGTAGGGGTTGAAGCCCTCAACCATGAGCCGGCCCTGCCCAATGTAGGCGTAGACGTCACGGCTGAACAGCGGAACCGTGAACATCATGGGCAGTCCCCACGCCGCCACGGCCTGGAGCGTTGCCTTGCGGGCCGCGGGCCCCCAGACCCTGACACGCTGCCCCAGCCTGAGCCATGCCCGCACCAGCAGCATGCCGCCGATCGCGATCAGCACGATGGAAAGAGCTACCCCGACTGCTTCTGTGCGCATCCAGATGAACAGCGGCATCCGGCGCAGCTCCGACGCCGGTGCGAGCCAGCCCACGCCGAGCGAACCGATCACAAGGAAAACCGAACCGACGAATCCGGAAAGGATGGGCGACCACGGGTTGTCCACCTCCGCCGGAGCCAAGTCCGTGGAAGCGCCGGTGACCTCTTCCTCCGTCTCGGGCACAGGCGACGTCATGTCAGGACTGTCCAATCTTTTGTGGGCGTGCTCCAGTGTCTCCTGCCGGAAATGCCCGGCCAGAAAGGGGCCGCGGCGGCTGGTCACAGCGGCGCCACGTACCCCGAAATCTTAGCACCGGACAGCTCCTCGACCACGAAACGGTAGGCTGATCGGGTGCCTATATCTAACGAACGCATCGTCTGGATCGACTGCGAAATGACCGGTCTCGACACTGTCAACGACGCCCTGATCGAAGTCGCCGCGCTGGTGACCGATTCCGAGCTCAACATCCTCGGGGACGGCGTGGACGTGGTCATCAAGCCCGACGAGTCTGCCCTCGCCCAGATGAACGACTTCGTCCGCGACATGCACACCCGGTCCGGGCTGCTGAAGGAACTCCCGGCCGGGAAGACCCTGGCCGAGGCCGAGGAAGCAGTCATGGACTACATCCGCAAGTGGGTTCCGGATCCGCGCAAGGCGCCGCTCGCCGGCAACTCGGTAGGGACGGACCGGGTCTTCCTCGCCCGCGACATGCCCACTGTGGTGGAGCACCTGCACTACCGGATCATCGACGTGAGCACCATCAAGGAACTGGCCCGGCGCTGGTTCGCCCGGGCATACTTCCAGGCCCCCGCCAAGCTGGGCGGACACCGCGCGCTCGGAGACATCAAGGACTCCATCGACGAGCTCCGTTACTACCGGGAGGCGGTCTTCGTGCCTGCGCCGGGTCCGGACAGCGCCACCTCACTGCAGATCTCGAAGCGGATTTCCGCCGAGCCCTCCGCCGTTGAGCGGCTGATTCAGGAACACTCCGAGCGGCAGGGACTGCCCGGCGAAACTCTGTCCGCACAGGCCGACGCCGGACCCACAGTGCGCGAGCCCTGAAAGTAATCTGCGCCACGTTTGAGGGAAATTTTGCCGAAACAGCCAAAAGTGGCAAAAGCATCCCCGAACAGCAGGTAAACTATTTGACGTTGCCTTTCAAGCCAGCCGGTGAAACCGGAAGGCCGCGGAGGCACATGGTGGGCGTAGCTCAGTTGGCAGAGCGCCTGGTTGTGGTCCAGGAGGTCGCGGGTTCAACCCCCGTCGCTCACCCTCACGAAGGATGGCATTAAGAATGCGGTCCCATCACAAAGGCTGCACCGGTTATCCGGTGCAGCCTTTGTTCGTTTTCGCCGTAGCGGCACTCTCCGGCCTCCGCGGCACTTGCCACTCGAAGCACCAGAGGAATCATCCGACATGACCGTTCTGCCGATCACCATCTGGGGTGAACCCGTCCTGCACCGCCGGGCTGCCGAAGTTGAGGTCTTCGATGACGGGCTCCGCGAGCTGATTGCCGACATGTTTGAAACGAACGACAAGGCGAACGGCGCCGGCCTGGCCGCTCCCCAGATCGGCGTGGGCAAGCGGATCTTCGTCTACAAATACGACAACGAGGACGGCGTCCCGCCGAGCGGCGTGCTGGTCAACCCGGTCCTCACGCTGTCAAAGGTGTCCGGTGCCCTGCCTGATCCGGACGAGGAAGTGGAGGGCTGCCTCTCCTTTCCGGGCTGCCAGTATCCCCTCAAGCGGGCGGAGTGGGCGCGGGTCAAGGGCTTCGACGGCTATGGCCAGCCCGTTGAGTTCGAGGCCACGGGATGGTTCGCCCGGGTGATCCAGCATGAGTATGACCATCTCGACGGAAAGCTCTACGTCAACCGCCTCATCGACCGCTATGCGCGCAAAGCAATGAAGCAGGCCAAGAAAAGCGGCTGGGGCATTCCGGGTCTGACGTGGATGCCCGGCGTGGATCCGGACCCGTTCGGGCACTGAGGCCTGGCACTGACACCGGCTCTGTGCCGCCCTAGCGCGCCACGATGGTGCGTTGCCCGGGACAGGAACTCAGAACACGGCCCATGGCATCCCTTTCGGCCTGGGTCACCCAAAGCCCATAGGCTGCCTTCACGGAGATCTGCCGTGCGACGTAGTGGCAGCGGAGCGCTTTGTTCCCGGGAAGCCAGCTCGCTGCGTCCGACGCGCTCTTCTCCTGGTTCGCGGGACCGTCTGCCGCAATCAGATTAAGCGGATCATTGGCGAGATTCTGTCGCTGCTTCGGGGTGAGCTCCGCGGCTCCCTTTTGCCAGGCATCCCCGAGTGCCACGACATGGTCAATCTGAACGGCCTTGCTGGAGTCGGCACCGCGGGTGAACGTGGTTACCCGGCCTGCATACGGTTCGTGGAAGGTGCCTGACGAGACTTTGCACCGCGAGCCCGTGGAGTAGGCAACGTCGCTGAGGTCGCGGCGGAGGATGTCGTTACGGGTGTCACAGCCGTTGCGGTCGGCGTCGAACCAAGCCTGGCCGAAGGCCGACCGGTCATAGTCGTTTTTGGGTGCCCTGCCCTTAACGGGCAACGAGTCCAGTGCCGATATCGCCGTGCCTTCCGGCACAGGCCGGGGCGGCACCACCGGCTTCATCCAGGTGGCGTCGAAGACGGGGACCTCGTTGGGGCCGGACACTGCCGGTTCAACGGCCAGGAACTGCCCGGCCGTGAAAAACCACGCTATGCCTGCCGCAACCAGGACCGCGAGAAAGGCAAGCACGGCCCATGCCTGGCGGGAGCGCCGGCGGGCACGCCTATACGCGGACCAGCTGAGGGTCATCGCGTGGCGCCCTTCGGGGCGTGGCTTGTGCACACACCACGAGACTAGGGCAGCTCCAGTGCCTCCGGGCAGATGTCCACACTGTTGAGGACCGGTGCCCTGGGGAGGACGGGTTGAGGGACTACTGCTCCCTCATCACCCGGCGGAGATCCTCGTTGGCCAGGTCGAGCAGGCGCTGCAACTGTGCCACCCGCTCTTCGCCGACCTCGCCGGCGGCACGTGCGGCGGCGGCTTGGTCCAGGAGGCGCTGCGCCTCTTTCTGGTTTGCACGCGCTACATCAAGTGCGTGTTCCAGTGTTGTGTCATGTGATGTGTCACGCTGGAGGGTCGAGTCGTGTTCCATGAGAACAGTGTGGTCCCCTTTCCCGGCTGATTCCAGAGAACCAGCCGGGAAGTTGGGAAAGAGGGGCGCCCGCGGCTTTGGGCCGCGGGCTCACCCGAGGGCCGGGGCTAGACGGATCCCGCTGCGGCCAGGACGGGGGCTGCGTCCTTGACGGAGTCCTTGGCGGGGAACGAGGGAGGGTTCACGCCTGCCATTTCCTCCATGACCCGGACAACCTGGCAGCTGTAGCCGAACTCGTTGTCGTACCAGACGTAGAGAACCAGGTTCTTGTCGGTGGAAACAGTGGCCAGACCGTCCACGATCCCGGTGCGGCGGGAGCCGACGAAGTCCGTGGAGACGACCTCCGGGGAGTCGATGTAGTCGATCTGCTTGCGCAGGACCGAGTGCAGCGACATTTCCCGCAGGTAATCGTTGACCTCGTCCTTGGTGGTGCCCTGTTCCAGGGTCAGGTTCAGGATCGCCAGGGAGACATCCGGCGTGGGGACGCGGATGGAGCTGCCGGTGAGCTTGCCCTGCAGTTCCGGGAGCGCCTTGGCCACGGCCTTGGCCGCACCGGTTTCGGTGATCACCATGTTCAGCGCGGCCGAGCGGCCACGGCGGTCGCCCTTGTGGAAGTTGTCGATCAGGTTCTGGTCGTTCGTGAACGAGTGAACGGTCTCCACGTGGCCGTGGATGACGCCGTACTTGTCGTTGATCGCCTTCAGTACCGGCGTGATGGCATTAGTGGTGCACGATGCCGCCGTGACGATCTTGTCCGAATCCAGGATGGTGCCGTGGTTGATGCCGTGAACGATGTTCTTCAGCTCACCCTTGCCCGGAGCCGTCAGCAGCACGCGCCCCACACCCTTGCTCAGCAGGTGCTGGGACAGGCCTTCGCTGTCGCGCCAGCGGCCCGTGTTGTCCACGACCAGGGCATTGGTGATGCCGTACGCCGTGTAGTCAATCGTGGCGGGGTTGTCCGAGTAGATGACCTGGACCTGGACGCCGTTGGCCGTGATGGTGTTCGCTTCCTCGTCCACCTTGATGGTGCCTTCGAAGGAACCGTGGACCGAGTCGCGGCGCAAGAGGCTCGCACGCTTGGAAAGGTCGTTGTGGGAACCGCGCCGCACGACGATGGCGCGCAGGCGCAGGCCGTGGCCGCCGCCGGCCTTTTCGATGAGGAGCCGGGCGACAAGGCGGCCGATCCGGCCAAACCCATAAAGGACGACGTCGGTGCTGGTGCGGTCATCGGCGCCGCGCTTGCCAACGATCTCGGCCAGCTCGGCGCGGAGGAATTCTTCCAAGGTGGCGTCTCCGCCGTCGGACTTGAACTTCTGGTTCAGGCGCGCGATGTCGATCGCGGCGGCACCCAGGTCCAGCTTTGCGAGCGTATCGAGCAGGGGTGCCGTTTCCTCCAGGAGCAGCTCGTCCTTGCTCATCCGGCGTGCGAAGCGGTGCGCCTTGAGGATGTTCATGGTGGACTTGTTGATCAGGCTGCGGCCGTGGATCGAGGTGACCACGTTATTTTCCCGGTACAGCCGGCCGATCACAGGGATCATGGCCTCGGCGAGTGCCTCGCGGCCCATCCACGTATCGAGACAAGAATCTGACGTCTGGCTCACAGAACTACCTTCCTTGGTTCGACCGGCTACGTCCTCGTAACCGGAAGTCGGCCACCCGAAGTATCCAGGGGCGCTGGCACCGGCAGGGTTTCGGTCCGCCCCGGATGCCTTTGACGTTGCAAAGAAAAACCGCCGGTTGCGAACGCAGATCCGGCGGTAGAACTTCTACGTTCAAGGTCTATTCTAGGGCTGGCCACGCGCCGCGGATGACCGGGGGGCACGTGAAATCTCTCACACCGGGCCGGCGCGGTCAGGCACGCCCGGTGCGCGGCAGGAACGGCCGCAGAATAAGTGGATGGGCTGACCGATACGCCGGGTTCTGTGTTCCCGCGCCGTTGCCGGGGCGGGAGTAGCGGCCATCCATCTACGAACGCCGTTGCCGACGCCCTCCAGCGGCCTACCCGGGCACTCGGGCGAGCAGCCCTCAAACGTGCCCTGTCTGGCCTTGCTCCGGGTGGGGTTTACCTAGCCTTCCCGGTCACCCGGGAAGCTGGTGGTCTCTTACACCACCGTTTCACCCTTACCTGCATCGTGCCGCTTTCAAATCGGCGCGAGGCAGGCGGTCTGTTTTCTGTGGCACTGGCCTGCGGGTTACCCCGAGTGGGCGTTACCCACCACCCTGCTCTGCGGAGCCCGGACGTTCCTCGAGCCACTTGCGTGACGCGCGGCCGCCTGGTCAACCCATCCGCAGTCCATTCTACGGTCAGTGCGGGCAGGCCCCGCCACACAGGGCCACTGCCACACATGCGCGCCGAGCCTATGATCGGATCATGGACGCGTCCGAAGTGACCCGCCGCCGCCTGCTTCAGCTGGCAGGGCTGGGCGTTGGCGCCTACGCGGCCAGCGGGTGCACCGCCAGCCATCCGCCGCCCTCCCCGTTGCCCAACCCACCGGTGGGGCCTCCCTCGGTGGCCATGCGCGGCGGTTCCTTTGTTTCGAGGTTCCGGCCTGCGGCAACAACCCACTGGTCCATTGCCACGCCGGTGCTTCCCGGCAGGAGCGGGACGGACTTCCCGCTGGCGCTGTTCCTCCACGGCCTGGGCGGCGACAACGAGGGGATCTTCGATGTGCTCAAAGCCCACGAAGTCCTGAGACGCCACCTCTTTATCGGCGGGGCACCGTTCGCCATTGCGTCGGTGGACGGCGGCGACACCTGGTGGCATCCCAGGGCCGACGGCAGCGACAGCCAGTCAATGCTGGCGGATGAGTTTGTTCCCTTCCTGGGCTCGCAGGGCTACGACCTCGGCCGGATCGGCCTGTTCGGTCTGTCCATGGGCGGATTCGGCGTCCTGCTTCTCGCCTCGCAGGCCCGCCTGCCCGGCATCCGGGCCGTGGCAGCCATGAGCCCGGCAGTCTGGGACCGCTATGACGAGCGAATCGAAGGCGCCTTCGACAGCCCGTCCGATTTTGCGGCCCATAACGTGTTCTCGCTGCGGCCCAGGCTGGCAGCGATACCCAAGCGGGTCGACTGCGGAACCGAGGATGAATTGTTCCCCTGGGTCAAGAAGTATGCCAGCGGCCTCCCCGGAGTAGTGGAGGGCGGCTTCCGGACGGGAGGTCACGATGCGGACTACTGGCGGGCCATCCTGCCTGACGTGGTGTCGTTCCTGGGCAGGCACCTCCGCTGAGCGCGCAGCCGCCGAGGAACAGGGCCGGCGGGCACCGGTAAGATCGTACGGTGCTGATCCTGCTTCCCCCGTCCGAAGGTAAGACCCCTGCCGTCCGCGGCGACGCCATGGACTGGACGTCCCTGAGTTTCCCTGAACTGAACCCCTGCCGGGCCAAGGTGCTCGATGCACTGGGGACGGTGAGCGCGCACGAGGATGCCTTGGCACTGCTGGGCGTCGGAGCGTCGCTGGCGTCCGACGTCGAACGCAACACCCGGCTGCACGCGGAACCGGCGGCACCGGCCCACCAGGTGTATTCAGGCGTCCTGTACGACGCGCTGGGCTACAAGTCGATGACGGCGGCGCAAAAGCGGCGGGCGGACGACGCGGTGCTCGTGATTTCGGCGCTGTGGGGAGCCATCCGTTTCGCCGACTCCGTGCCCGCCTATCGACTGTCGATGTCGACGGCACTGCCCGACGTCGGACGCCTTGCGTCGTTCTGGAAGCCGCAGCTCACGGACGCACTCGCCTCCGCCACGGCCGGGCAGCTGCTGGTGGACTGCCGTTCCAGCACCTATGCCGCGGCGTGGGCTCCCCCGCCGGCGTCAACGGTGACGGTGAATGTCTTCACGGAGGTGAACGGCGTCCGCAAGGTGGTCAGCCACTTCGCGAAGCACACCCGGGGTGAGCTGGCGCGGCATCTGCTGACCCGGGCGGGGAAGGCCCCCGGGACGCCGGCCCAGCTGCACAAGGCCGCCACTGAAAAGTGGAATGCCGAACTCGTCCCGGGGACAGCGCGGAAGGCCCACGCCCTGAACATCATCCTTCCCGGCTAGCTAACGCTGCGGTTGGGCCTTACTGGGCTCAGACCCATTCGGGGGAGCGCACCAGGATGCAGCCGGAGTCCGGGCAGAAGACGATGTCGTCGTCGGCAGCGGCCTTGATATCGGCAAGGTCCCCAGGGCTCAGCTGCATGCCGGACCCTTCGGACGTGCCGTGGAACAGCCGCGCAGCACCCACCCCGCGGCGGGCCAGGGTCTTCTCATAGACAGCCAACATTCCGGCATCCAACCCCGCGGCGAACTCTGCCCGGCGGCCCCGCACCACCGTTTCTTCAGCGGCAATCTCCGCCAGCTGCCCGTCCAGCTCCGCCCGGATCGCGCCGAAGGAACCCTGGATGTCATCGACGATCTTCTGCTGGGCCGCCTGCCGCTCGCGCAGCGAATCCAGCCGCTCCATGACTTCGAGTTCAACGTCTTCGAGGTCTGACCGGCGCTTATTGAGCGAGGCGATGTCCTTCTGCAGGGCCACCAGGTCCTTGGACAGGCCGGTTCCGCTATTCAGCCTCGCTTCGTCGCGTTCGATCCTGCCGGCCACCTGTTCGACGTCAGCCTCGGCGCGCTTTAGCTCCGCCTCTGCGTCATGGACTGCCATCTTTGCTGCACCCAGCTCGCCGTTGGCAATGTTCAGCGCCGCCTGGAGGTCTTCGATGCGGGGGTCTGTTTCAAGGCTGCGGCGGCGGCTGGCCAGTGATTTGAGTTTCGCGTCCAGCCCCTGGAGCTCGAGCAACTTCAACTGTTCCGCCGGTGCTGCCTTGGCCACGATTACCTCCGCTTGATCCCATCCGGCCTGCGCCGGGCACCCCTGCAGGGGCTTTATAGACTCTAGTCCCCGCCGGGAGTCAGAATGAAGTCCCACGGATCGCTGTTGGTGGCGCTGACACGGATGTCGACGACATGGCCCTGGTCAGCAAGGACATTGCCCAGCGCATCTGCAGCAGCCGGAAGCCACAGCCATTCGCTGGCGAAATGGGACACGTCGACAAGATAAGGGCGCCCGTTAACGGCGGCCTCGCGGGCCTCGGAAGCGGAGTGGTGCCGAAGGTCGGCCGTGACATACAGATCGGCGCCGCTGGCCCGGACCTCGTCAAACAGTGAGTCCCCTGCGCCGCCGCAGACCGCGACCCGGCGGACCAGGCCGTCCTTGTCGCCGGAAACCCTGACGCCGCCCGCGACCGAGGGCAGGATCCCAAACACCCTCGCCGCGAAGTCGCCCAGCGTCATTGCCTCGGCAAGATCGCCGACCCTGCCGATGCCTTCCTCCGGAAGACCGTTGGCTGCACGGGTCAGGGGAGACACGTTGTCCAGCCCCAGGGCGTCGGCCAGGACATCGGAGACACCTCCGACGGCGGAATCCCCGTTCGTGTGGACGGTCAGGAGAGCGGTTCCCGACTCGATCAGGCGGTGGACGGCCTTGCCTTTGGGGGTGTTGGCCGCGACTGACGTCACTCCTTTGAGCAGCAACGGGTGGTGCGTGATCAGCAGCTCTGCGCCCCATTCAATGGCTTCCTCGATGACGTCAAGCGTGGGATCCACGGCAAACATGACCCTTGTGATTTCCGCCGACGGGTGCCCGGCAACAAGGCCCACCTCGTCCCACTCCTCGGCGAGCGACTCGGGCCAGAGCTCTTCGACGGCCAGCATGAGCTGTCCGAGCGTCGGCGCCCCTGGCGCCTCCTCGGCAGCTGCCGCGTCCGGAGATTCTGCCGGCTCTGCTGCAACACCACTGTTCACAGGTTCCATACTCATATTTTTACTCTATAGGCGCCGCTGGCCCGTCCCGGGTTCGGACCCGTAGTGTGGCTGGGGGAATCATCGGCGCCCCTCAACCATTGAAGAGGACATGAGAACTTTTGTGCTTGGCGGAGGCTGCTTCTGGTGCCTGGACGCCGTCTACCAGAAAACCATCGGCGTCAGCGCGGTGGTGTCAGGCTACACGGGCGGCCACGAACGCCACCCGGACTACTACTCCGTCTGTTCAGGCACCACGGGTCACGCGGAGGTCGTGGCAGTCACCTTCGACGAGGAGATCATCCCGCCCGAGGTCATCCTGGACATGTTCTTCGCGCTGCACGACCCCACCACGCTGAACCGCCAGGGATACGACGTCGGAACGCAGTACCGCTCGTCCATGTTCTATGAGACGACAGAGGAAAAGATCCTCTTCGAGGAAGCGATCCAACGGAACCAGGCCCTGTGGTCTCGGCCCATCGTGACGGAGGTAAGCCGGCTCCCGGAGTTCTACCGGGCCGAGGAGATCCACCAGGACTATTACGCAAAGTTCCCGGAACAGGGCTACTGCCAGGTCATCATCAACCCGAAACTGGCCAAGGCGCGGAAATATTACTCTGCATGGCTTAATGCTTAGCGGCGGCGCTTACGCCCTCGTTAGGCTGACCACAGTATTCCCTCCTCAAAGATAGGCGTAAGTACATGGCACGGATCTACGACGATGTAACACAGCTTGTAGGCGGCACCCCCCTGGTCAGGCTCAACCGGCTGAGTGAGGGCCTGGGCGCCACCGTGGCCGTGAAGCTCGAGTTCTACAACCCGGCCAACAGCGTGAAGGACCGAATCGGCGTCGCCATCATCGACGCTGCCGAAAAGTCCGGCGCGCTCAAGCCTGGCGGAACCATCGTCGAGGGCACCTCCGGCAACACCGGGATCGCGCTGGCCATGGTGGGCGCGGCACGCGGCTACAAGGTCATCCTCACCATGCCGGAAACCATGTCCACGGAACGCCGTGTCATGCTGCGTGCCTTCGGTGCTGAGATCGTCCTGACCCCGGGTTCCGAGGGCATGCGCGGCGCCGTAGAGAAGGCCCAGGAAATCGTGGCCAATACCGAAAACTCCATCTGGGCACAGCAGTTCGCCAACGAGGCGAACCCGGAGGTCCACCGCAAGACCACCGCCGAGGAAATCTGGGAAGACACCGACGGCAAGGTGGACATCTTTGTCTCCGGCATCGGCACCGGCGGAACCATCACCGGCGTCGGCCAGGTCCTGAAAGAGCGCAAGCCCGGCGTCCAGATCGTTGCTGTGGAGCCCAAGGACTCCCCCATTCTCAACGGCGGCACTCCCGGCCCGCACAAGATCCAGGGCCTGGGCGCCAACTTCATTCCGGAACTGCTCGACACGAACGTGTACGACGAGGTCCTGGACGCCACCCTGGAGGACTCGGTGGCCGTCGCCCGCGACCTGGGCATCAAGGAAGGCATCCTGGGCGGCATTTCCTCGGGTGCCATCGTGTGGGGCGCGCTGGAACTGGCCAAGCGCCCGGAGAACGCCGGCAAGCTGATCGTGGCCGTCGTGTGCGACTTCGGCGAGCGTTACATCTCCACCGTTCTCTATGACGACATCCGGGGCTAAGCCTTACCCTGCCCCTCCTCGTTTCCTGTAGAAAGATCTTTGTGGGCTTTTTCGCAAGACTTAAGGAAGACCTCGACGCCGCCCGGTCCCACGACCCGGCGGCTCGAGGTTCTTTTGAGAACTTTTTCGCCTATTCCGGGCTGCATGCCATCTGGGCACACCGGCTGACACACAAGCTGTGGCGCAACCCGGGGCTGCGGTTCCCTGCGCGCCTGATTTCCCAGCTGGCCCGGTTCCTGACCGGCATCGAAATCCATCCGGGTGCCACGATCGGCCGGCGGTTCTTCATCGACCACGGCATGGGCGTGGTCATTGGTGAAACAGCTGAAATCGGCGAAGACGTCATGATCTACCACGGCGTGACACTCGGCGGACGCTCACTGGCAAAAGTAAAGCGGCACCCCACCATCGGGGACCGCGTGACCATCGGAGCCGGGGCAAAGATCCTCGGCCCCATCACCATCGGCCGGGACAGCGCCGTCGGCGCCAACGCCGTCGTCGTCAAAGACGCCCCGCCGGAGTCAATCATCACGGGCGTTCCGGCCACCTGGCGCCACCGCGACGCGCAGCGGGAAACCTCCCCCGCCGTCGATCCTGCCGAGTACTACATCGAGTACCGGATCTGAGGATCCGGACCTGAGAATTCCGGGCTGCCGGCTCAGCGCGCCAGTCGTTTGAGGACACCCGTCACCGCCGCATCGAACAGGCGGTCCGGGAGGATCCGGCGCAGCACCAGAGGCTCATAGAACTTCCCTCCGACGGAGGAGATGTTGATGATCCGCCCCCGCCGTGCGGCCCGCATTCCGGGCAGGACCGGCAGCTGGGTCATCCTCGCGAGGCCGAAGACGTTGACACCGTGTGCCTTCAGCGGCTCCATCCTGTCCGCCCGCCGCGCTCCGCGAAGACGGTGAATCCTTTATTGCTGAGCTTCTAGGCTGCCTCGAATCCGATGCCGGTGAAGGCTCCGGTGACAAACGCGACGGGCGGGGACAAGCGGGACTCCTTAATCAGTGACGGAAACGGGTCAGATAAGGAAACGGCCGGCGCCTCCCACAGTATCGGGAAGCGCCGGCCGTTTGCCGTAGCAGGGTGTTTGAGGAACCAGTCTGCCGTATCAGGGCAGTGCCGGTCGGCCGGGGCTAGTGGGTGTCCACTGCCTCGATTTCAGACTTGTCCTCGCCCCACAGGGTGTGGAACGTGCCCTCGGCGTCAACACGGCCGTACGTGTGCGCGCCGAAGAGGTCCCGCTGGCCCTGGATCACCGCGGCCGGCAGGCGCTTGCGGCGCAGGCCGTCGTAGTAGGCCAGCGAGGAGGAGAAGACCGGGACCGGGATTCCAAGCTGGACAGCCGTGGACACAACGCGGCGCCAGGCCGGCAGGACTTCAGCGATGGCCTTGGTGAAGGCCGGGGCGAACAGCAGGTTTGCGGGCTTCTCCTCGGCGGCGTAGGCCTTGGTGATTTCCTTCAGGAGTTCTGCACGGATGATGCATCCGCCGCGCCACAGCGATGCGATCTCGTCCAGCTTCAGGTCCCAGCCGTATTCCTTGGCTGCCGAGGTCAGCATGTCCAGGCCCTGCGCGTAGGAAACGAGCTTGGAGGCGTAAAGCGCCTGGCGGACATCCTCGACGAAGGTCTCCGGGATCTCAACGTTGACTTCCTCGCCGGCGAGGAGTTCCTGGGCCAGCTTCCGCTGGTCAGCCTGGGAGGAGAGGGCGCGGGCGAAGACCGACTCGGCGATGCCCGACGTCGGGGAGCCCAGCTCGAGTGCCGAGATGACGGTCCAGCGGCCGGTGCCCTTCTGGCCCGCGGCGTCCACCACGACGTCGACGAACGGCTTGCCCGTGCGGCCGTCCACGTGGCCCAGAACCTCGGCTGAGATTTCGATGAGGAAGGAAGCGAGTTCGCCCTTGTTCCACTCGGCGAAGATCTTGGACTGTTCCGCGGGCTCGATACCGGCGCCCGAGCGCAGCAGGTCGAAGGCTTCGCCGATAACCTGCATGTCGGCGTATTCGATGCCGTTGTGGACCATCTTGACGAAGTGGCCGGCGCCGTCGGTGCCGATCCAGGCGCAGCAGGGCTGGCCCTCGACGTTGGCCGCGATCTTTTCCAGCAGCGGTCCGAGGGCGTCGTAGGACTCCTTGGAACCGCCGGGCATGATGGAGGGGCCGTTCAGCGCGCCTTCCTCACCGCCGGAGACGCCGATGCCCACGAAGTGCAGATCCTTCTTCGCCAGTGCGGCTTCGCGGCGGCGGGTGTCCTCGTAGTGGGAGTTGCCGGCGTCGATGATGATGTCGCCCGCCTCCAGCAGGGGTTCGAGCTGCTCGATCACCGAGTCGACCGGCTTGCCGGCCTTGACCATGATCAGGACGCGGCGCGGCTTCTCGAGGGAGTTGACCAGCTCCTCAAGGGACTCGGTCCGGACGAAATCGCCCTCGGAGCCGTGCTTCTCGAGCAGCGCGTCGGTCTTTTCCACCGAGCGGTTGTGCAGGGCGACAGTGAAGCCGTTCCGGGCGAGGTTGCGGGCCAGGTTGGCACCCATTACCGCAAGGCCGGTGACACCGATGTGTGCAGACATCAATTCTCCAATTCGTTTCTGTGCAGCGTGTGCAGCGAGCGTTCCGCACGTCCTGCGGAGCGCGCTTTGGGAGGTGGCTGTGAATAAAGCATATATATTCCGGGCCACGGGGAAAAGTGGCACACCCTTAATGGCAGCGGAACGCGTCACAAAGAGTCTATGACGCCGGGGAGAACGGCAGCCTGCCCCGCGGCGCCGGCCACAGGTGGCCGCCCCACTATGCTTACCAATATGTCGACCAGTCTCCATCACCGTGCCGTCGAGAATCTGGGAACCCGGATAGTGGGCGGCAGCCTTCC
The DNA here is from genome assembly GCF_044754165.1 of Arthrobacter sp. NPDC093139. NCBI lineage: Bacteria > Bacillati > Actinomycetota > Actinomycetes > Micrococcales > Micrococcaceae > Arthrobacter > Arthrobacter sp. NPDC093139. Next base: position 10,554 of record NZ_JBIVOO010000001.1, on the reverse strand, counting down.
CGCGGGCCACATCATGCTCGCGGAACAGCTGGAGGACGAACTGAAGGTTTCCCGCTCGGTGGTTCGCGAAGCGGTGCGCGTACTGCAGTCCCTTGGACTCGTGGAAACCACCAAGCGGGTGGGAATTCGGGTACTTCCGCCCGAGCGCTGGAATCCGTTCGACCCGCTCGTGATTCGCTGGCGGCTCGCCGGCGAGGGCCGGGGCGCCCAGTTGCGATCGCTCGCGGAGCTGCGCTCCGCCGTCGAACCCGTTGCCGCCGAACTCGCGGCCGCCAATTCCCCCGCCGAGCTCCGGCAGGAACTGCTCGACGTAGCCCTGGCCATGCGCGACGCCGGCAAGGCCGGGGACGTACCCCGCTTCCTGGAGCTGGACATCCAGTTCCATTCCCTCCTGCTGAGCGGATCCGGCAACGAAATGTTCGCCAACCTGGTGGGGCAGGTCGCCGAAACCCTGACCGGCCGCACGGTTCACGGGCTGATGCCCGATCGCCCCAGGGACCTCACACTGCAGTGGCACCTGGATGTGGCCGAGGCCATCTTCGCCGGCAACGCAGAGGAAGCCCGGGACGCCGCCAGCAGAATCATGCGGCGGACGATCTCTGAGATGGAGCCGGTCTGGGTTGAGCAGCCGCGGGTTTTTGTCCCGGTGCAACGGCACCGGCACTCTGCCTAGGCCTGTGCGGGTCGCGCTGGTCTTGCCGGTCGCGGCGGTTCGGTAGGTCCTGGCGTCCGGAAGTCCAGGAGCACTTTTCCTGATTCGGCCGAATTGCGCGCCACACCGAAGGCTTCAAGGGCCTGTTCAACGGGGTACTCGTGCGTGATCACGGGACCGATCTCCAGCGAGCCGTCTGCCAGCGCTGCGATCACCTCGTCAATTTCGTCGTTGAACCGGAAGGACCCGAGGAGCTCAAGCTCCCGCGTGATGGCCAGCGAAACCGGAACGGGCTGGGGACCCGACGGCAACAGCCCCACCATCACCACGGTGCCGCCCCGGACCGCACCCCTGATGGCGGACGCCAGTCCCTGGTGACTGCCGGAGGACTCGATGACCACGTCCGCCTCCACAGCAGCAATGGCGTCGGTTTCGCCTGCAGCCAAGACGTCAGTGGCGCCCACAGCTGCCGCGATCTCCAGCGGCTTGGCGTGCATGTCCACGGCAACGATCCGGCGCGCCCCGGCCCGCTTCAATACCGCCACAGTCAGGGCGCCTATGGGGCCGCACCCAATGACCAGGGCCGTCTTCCCGGCAACGTCCCCGGCGCGGGCGACGGCATGCCAGGCGACGCTGGCGGGTTCGATCAGGGCCGCCGTCCTCAGATCAAGGTCCCCGGGAAGGACCCGGAGCATGCGCGTGGGAAGGTTCACGTAGCGGCTGAAGGCTCCGTCGGTGTGCGGGAACCGCGCGGCACTGCCCAGGTAGGTGCAGCCGGGCGACAGATTGGGCCGGTCCTCCGGATACCTGGCGGTGCCGGGCGCGGGAGTAGCGGGGTGCACGGCCACGGCGTCGCCGGGCGCAGGTCCGCTGCCGTCCGCCGCTGCCCGGACCACGGTGCCCACCACCTCGTGGCCGAGGACCAGCGGCGCTTTGAGGACCGACTCCCCCGCCGCACCGTGTAGCCAGTAATGCAGGTCGGAGCCACAAATGCCGCCGAAGGCCACTTCCACCACGGCCTGGTCCACTGCCGCAGCGGCGAGTGCCACGTCGTCGAGGCGCAGGTCACCCGCGGCGTGGGCCACCACGGCCGGCGAGACCGCCGGAAGTTCTGGACCCACAGGCATAGGCGCCATCAGACCACCACCGTCATTCCGCCGTCTATGAAGATCGTCTGGCCGTTCACGAAGTCCGAGCCGCTTGAGGCAAGCCAGACTGCCGGCCCGGCCAGGTCCTGGACGGTGCCCCACCGGTTCGCCGGCGTCCGCCCAAGAATCCAAGCGTTGAACTCCTCGTCGTCCACCAGGTTCTGCGTCATCTCGGTATGGATGTAGCCCGGGGCGATGCCGTTGATCTGCAGCCCGGAGCCGGCCCATTCGGCCGTCATGGCACGGGTCAGGTTCCGGAGTCCGCCCTTGGCCGCGACGTAGGGCGCGATGGTGGGGCGGGCGAGGTCGGCCTGCACGGAGCAGATGTTGATGATCTTGCCCCGTCCCCGGGAAATCATTCGCCGGGCCGCCTCCCGGCCCACCAGGAACGCGCTCGTCAGGTCGGTGGAAAGGACTCGCTCCCAGTCGCTGACGTCCAGTTCGAGCATGGGCACGCGGTGTTGGATGCCGGCGTTGTTCACCAGGATGTCCAGCGGGCCCACGTTGGCCTCGATCCAGGCGATACCCTCCGCGGCCGCCGTGTCGCTGGTGACGTCGAAGGCGCAGCTGCGGATCCGGCCTTCAGGATAGCCGGCGGCCATGGCGTCCTCCGCGGCCTTCAGCCGGTCAGGGGTGATTCCGTTGAGCACCACGGTGGCACCGGCGTCCGCAAGGGCGCGGGCCAGGGCGTTTCCGATGCCCCGGCTGGAGCCGGTCACCAGGGCGGTGCGCCCGGTCAGGTCAAATAGTGCGGTCATGCTGTGATGATCCCTTCGTCCGCGGCAGCCGAGGCCCTGGTGCTGAGGTTGGAAATTGTTTGCCGCACAGCGGCCAGGTCCTGGTCGCCCAGTCCCTGCCGCTTAAGTTCGGCATAGAGTTCGACGCCGGCCGCCGCCATGGGGACGGCCGCACCGGCAGCCTCGGCTGCCTCGACGACGAAGGAAAGATCCTTGTGCATGAACTTGGCCGGACCGGTAGGTGTGTAGTCCCGCTCCACGAGCCGCGGTCCCACGATGTCCAGCACCCTGCTGCCCGCCAGCCCGCCGGAGAGGACCTCGTAGAGGGCCGCCACATCCAGTCCCGAGCGCTCGGCGAGTTCGGCCGCTTCGGCGAGTGCCGCCGTCGTGGTTCCCACGACGAGCTGGTTGCATGCCTTCGCCAGCGACCCGGCACCCAGCGGGCCCAGCAGCCGCACCGTGGTGCCCATCGCCGCCAACAGCGGCCGTAGCCTGTTGAAGGCCGGCTCATCATCCGCCCCGGCCATGATGGCCAGGGTCCCGTCCACTGCGCCCTTGGTGCCGCCGCTCACAGGAGCGTCAACCACGAATGCGTTGCCTGCGCTCGCTTCCCTGACGCGGTCCCCGAAGCCGCGGACACCGGACGGTGAGACGCTGCTCATGACCACCACCGCAGTTCCGGGAGCGGGCGGAGCGTCCGCCCAACTGGCAAGCAGCCCTGCCGCAGTCTCTTCGATGAAGCCGAGGTCCGGCAGCATGAACACGATCACGGGCTGGTCGCGGAGCGACGCCACATCATCAGCACGCGATCCGCCCAGCTCTTCGAAACGGTCGAGGGCTGAGGCCGATCGGTTCCAGGCGGTAACAACCCAGCCCTTCCTCACGAGGTTGGCGGCCATCGGCGCGCCCATTAGCCCGAGGCCCACAAAACCTACATTCCGTATATTCATGTGCAGCACTGCCTCACTTCGACGTGGTTAATCTTCGGAAACCTGTTCAGTATTCTATCCACTATTCAGTATGATGAACAGCATGACGACTCAAACCACCGTCGCAATCGCCGTCCCGCTCGAAGCAGAGCTGGTGGAGTGCATTCGCGCCGTAAACCCCTCCGTGACCGTTCTCTATGAACCGGACCTCCTGCCCCCGGAGCGCTTTCCGGCCGACCATTCCGGCGACCCGGGCTTCAAACGCACGCCCAGGCAGGAAGAGCGCTACTGGGACATGCTGGGCCAGGCACAGGTCCTGTTCGGATTTCCCAACGAGAGCCCGGCAGGCCTCGCGAGAATCGCCCGCGAAAACCCGCACCTGCAGTGGATCCACGCCATGGCGGCGGGCGCCGGCGGAGCGGTCAAGGCCTCCGGCCTCGACACCGAAACGCTGGACAAGTTCCACATCACCACCTCGGCCGGGGTGCATGCCCTGCCGCTGGCCGAGTTTGCTGCGCTGGGAATCCTCAACGGCTTCAAGCGGAGCGCTGAACTAGCCCAGGACCAGGCCGCCAAGCTATGGCCGGAGCTGCGGACTCCGACGCGGCTCGTCAATGGCTCAACCCTGGTGGTGGCCGGACTCGGGGAGATCGGACTGGAAACCGCGCGCATTGCGCGGGCGCTCGGCATGAAGGTCAGCGGCACCAAGCGGAACGTGGAACCGATTGAAGGAATTGAGGAAGTGGCCGGCAACGACGGGCTGCCCGCACTGCTGGCCTCGGCCGATGCCGTGGTCAACACCCTGCCGGGCACGCCGTACACGGAGAAGCTCTTCAACCGCGAGGTCTTCTCCGCCATGAAACCCGGCACCGTTTTCGTGAACGTGGGCCGCGGCACCGTGGTGGACGAGGACGCGCTGCTGGAGGCGCTCGAGGGCGGACAGGTCTCGTACGCGTGTCTGGACGTTTTCGCCGTCGAGCCGCTTCCCCAGGACAGCCCGCTCTGGAGCCACCCACGCGTTATGGTGTCGCCGCACACCTCCGCGCTCAGCGCCGCCGAGAACCGGCTCATCACCGAGCGCTTTTGCAGCAACCTGCGCACATTCCTCGACGGCGGCGAACTCCCCCATCTCGTGGACACGGCGCACTTCTACTAAGACGCAGGAGATCCAGAGAGCCAGAGACCCAGAGAGCCGGGGAGCCAGGTTGGCTGCCCGGCTCTCTTGCGTTCTGCGGGGCGTCTGTCCTGTCCTGCTTGGGGGCACGAACACTTCAAGCCCCGGCCCGCCGCCCGCGCGACGTTACTCGACGCGGTTCACGCCGTCCCATCCCCGCTGCCGCATCCGCCGGCCGGCAACCATGGACAGGGCACCACACACCACCCCAAGGACAACGGCGACGACCCCGCCGGTGAACCATCCACCCTGCCCGAAGATCATCATCACAACACCGACGAAACACAGACCCTTCGCAGCGATGTCCAGGTACAAAGGACCCTTCAGGTACTCCATGCATCCACGGTAACCCCGGGACCGCGCCACACAACCCCGCCACACGCATTCCCCGTCCCGCGGCGCAACGCCACCTGCGCCTGAAGCGCGAACGGACACTTGTGGCTTCGTCGAGGGCACAAGTGACCGTTCGCGCTTTGCTGGCGGAGTGCTAGCTCGCGTCCTCGATCAGCAGGAGGTCACGCCCGTTGGTTTCCGGCGTGAAGAAGGTGGTGATGAACGAGATCAGTGCCAGCACGAAGGAGTAGATCGCCAGGACGAGCCAGGAGTATCCGGAGGCGGCGAGCAGTGCCGCGCCGACCAGCGGCACGAGTCCGCCGGCGAGCACTGCGGAGAGTTCGCGGCTCATGGCGACTCCCGTGAAGCGGTACTGGGAACCGAACAGTTCGGGCAGGAGCGGGCACTGCGGGCCCAGCATGGACTGCACGCCGAGGGCGATGCCCACCACCATGACCGCCCAGACGAGCGTGGCATTGCCCAGCGTAACGAGATAGAACGCCGGGAAGGCAATCAGTGCCTGGAAGAGGGCCCCGTAGCGGTAGACGGGGACGCGTCCAAAGCGGTCGGACAGCGCGCCGAAGGTGATCACCATGACGGCGGCGAAACCGGCAGCGATGAGCAGGCCTACGGGACCGATGAATTTGTCGCCGGGAAAGATGCCGGCCGGAGCTGCCAGGAAGGCTACCAGGAGCGCGGAGTAGATGGAGGAGTTGCCGTTTTCGCCCATGCGCAGGCCGATACCGACCAGGACGTTCTTCTTGGAGTGCTTCCAGAGTTCGCCGACAGGGTTCTTCACAACGTTCTTGTGCTTCTCCAGCTCCTGGAACACCGGAGTTTCCTTGAGTTTCAGCCGGATGAAGACGGCCACCGCAATCAGGAGAATGCTCGCGAGGAAAGGAACCCGCCAGAGCCAGCCCTCCAGGACCGCTTTGTCGGCCATTGCGATCAGTGCAAAGGTGCCGGCGCCGAGGAGGGTGCCCAGCTGGATTCCCACAAAGGGAAGGGAAGCGAAGAACCCGCGACGGCGGCGCGGCGCGACTTCGGAGATCAGCGTGGTCGCGCCGGCCTGCTCCGCTCCCGCGCCGAGGCCCTGGACAATGCGGAGGATCACCAGCAGCACGGCACCGAGCATGCCCGCCTGCTCGAAGGTCGGCAGCAGGCCGATGGCGAAGCTTGCCGTTCCCATCAGTCCGATGGTGAGGATCAGAACCATTTTCCGGCCGAAGCGGTCCCCGATGTAGCCAAAGACCACGCCGCCGAAGGGCCGGGCTGCGAAGCCGACGCCGTACGTGGCGAACGAGGCGATCAGTGCACCCTCTTCGCCCAGCGGCTTGAAGAACAACGGTCCAAAGATCAGCGCAGAAGCGAGACCGTAAATATAGAAGTCGTAGTACTCCAGGGCGGAGCCTACGGAACTGGCAAGAGTCGCCTTTCGCAGCTGGTCTGGTTCGACGACGGCGCCGTCCACATCAGCCAGCGGTATATCAGTACGAGTTGTCACAAGCACTCCCTCAAAAACACTCCAGGCCCCCGTTGGCCTTGGTGGGATAGTGACAACACCTATGGCGTCGATCACTATGCTGAACAGCGTACAACAAGTTGAACGACTCGCCAATAGGTGGGGTTTCGCCGGGCCATGGAGCGCCAATGCGACGCCCCAGAACCGGCCTCACCCCATCGGATTACCCAGGGACCTGGCCAGTTCCTTCAGTTCCTTGACCATCTGGGCCCCCTGCTCAGCGGTATATGTGGCTTTCAAGGCAGTGACGGACAGTCCCAGGCTGGGGCCGTGGGCGCCGTGGGTGGGCACCGATACGGCCAGGCAAACAACGCCGGTGGTGGATTCCTCATCTTCAAAGGCATAGCCCTGTTGCCGGATGGTGCGGATCTGCGCTTTGAGTTCGGCACCAGTGCGGATCGACTTTGGCGTGAGTACCGGCAGTTCAGCATCGTCCGGGAACATGGCTTCGATGTCATGGTCATGCAGACGCGCGATCAGGACCTTGCCCACGGCGCAAAGGGACACAGGCATCTTGTCCCCAATGTTGGACGTCAGCCGGACCGCAGGATGCCCTTCATAGCGGGCCAGGTAAATGACATTGGTACCGTCCAGCATGGCGATGCGGACAGTTTCCCCGGACAGGGTGGGGGCCTGCTCACAAAACCGGTAGAACTCCTGGACTTCATCCAGCCGGCTCAGATAGGCCGCGCCGAGTTCAACAAGCTTGCGGCCCAGGGTGAACTCGGCGCCCTGCCTGCTGATCAGGCGAGCCTCCTCGAGGGCAAGGAGCAGGTTGGATGTTGAGGATTTCGGAATGCCGAGTTCCCGGGCGAGGTCACTCAGGGTAAGCCGGCCGGTAGCCGACGCGGCCAGTGCCTCCAACACAGCGGCCGCCCGGGTGACGGCCGGGGCCGGGGACGTGCTGCCTAATCCATCATTGGAGCGGGCGGCGCGGGAATCGACCATGATTCTCCTTCAATCAGTACGCACTGGGGCGGGGGCAGCATATCTGCCAGCCAACGGCCAGCGGCAGTGGTCTGCAACTGTTCATGTGGCTGAACACTTACCATCATAATGGCCCGAAATAATTTCGTGTTTCAGAATGTTCACGGTATATTCGTTTTAGGCCTTCCACCGCGGCATCCCCCAATAGTCGCGGTGGAAGGCTGTTCCAATTAAGCGGCGTCGGCAACTGCCTCCCTCAGCTTCCAGCCACCACCCAGGCCATCCCGAAGGATTTCCATGGTGGTGAACGCAGAGTTTTCGTTCCTGCCCAGCCTCGCCTGGAGGCGCCAGACTTCGACGTCCACCCGGCTCCAACCGAGCGGCATCCGGCGTTCAGCTTCCCACCAGCTGACGCGTTCAAACCATCTGACAGGCTCCGCGCCGACAGTCCATTCGCGTCCACCACGGATGACGGCGGCCGGGCGGCCGTCCGCAGCTGTTCTCACCAGTACGTGTTCCATGCCGCAAGGCTACGAACGGGCCCTGACATTTTTCCGGACCAAAGACTGTGGCCTCTGAGGATGCAGCAACCACACAAAAACGCCCAACACAAAAAACCCCGCCTTGCCGGCATCTGCTGCCGGGAAGACGGGGTTCTTCCTTGTGGGTCCTACCGGGATCGAACCGATGACATCCACGGTGTAAACGTGGCGCTCTACCAGCTGAGCTAAAGACCCAAACCGCCGGTTCCGCTTCGAAGCTCGCGAACCAACGAACATAGACTCTACCCGACGACAGGCCGTAATGACCAATCCTGATCAGGCCTGCGGCGCGCCGGGCAGCTCCTCGGCAAGCCAGGAAAGCGCTTCACTGACGCCTGCGGCCAGTTTGACGGTCGCCAGGTCATCGCCGCGGGTCTCTCCGCGATTGATGATGACCACGGGTTTGCCCTGCTTGGCGGCGTGGCGGACGAAACGCAGGCCACTCATGACGCTGAGGGATGAACCCGCGACGAGCAGCGCTCCCGCCTCATCCACCATCGAGTAGGCCCGCTCCACCCGGTCCTTTGGGACGTTCTCGCCGAAGTACACAAAGTCCGGCTTCAGCACACCGCCGCACGCAGGGCACTTGGCCACGACGAAGCTGCTGATGAGCTCCGAATCCTCGACAGTCGCGTCGGCATCGGGCGCTATTTCAACAACCCCCGATTCCAGAGCACGCTTTAGAAACGACGGGTTCAGTTCCTCCAAAACCCCTGCGAGCAGACCACGGGAGTACGTCCGGCGGCAGTCCAGGCAGATGACTTGGTCGAAGCGGCCGTGCAGGTCCACGACGTTGACGCTTCCGGCATCCTCGTGCAGGCGGTCCAAGTTCTGGGTGATCAGTCCCGTCAGGAGCCCCCGGCGTTCCAGCTGCACGACGGCGGCGTGGCCGGCATTGGGGTCAGCCCGCCGGAGATGGGACCAGCCGATATGGTTCCGGGCCCAGTACCGCTGCCGGTTCCCCGCGTCGCGCACGAACTCCTGATAGGTCATGGGCGCCCGCGGCGGTGAGTCCGGGCCCCGGTAGTCAGGTATCCCGGAGTCCGTGCTCAAGCCTGCTCCGGTGAGGAGCGCCAGACGCAGCCCGGACACGACGTCCCGGATGTGCCGCAGGACCTCCAGTTCCGAGGGCGACGGCTCGGTCCGTGGCACCGGCGGGAAGCTGGCAAACCCTGTCAGGCCGATGCCGGCGCGCCGCTGGTCCACGGGTTCAGCCTTGCGTCAGTCCTGCCAGCGCGCGGCGGTACTCGTCCAGGTCGCGTGCCTGCCCGCGGGGATTGACCACGACATACCTGACGATGCCCTCGGCGTCGATGATGAACGTCCCCCGGGTCGCCATGCCGCTCTCCGCGTCAAAGACGCCGTACCGCATGGCCACGTCCCCGTGAGGCCAGAAGTCAGCAAGCAGACTGAATTCGTAGCCTTCCTGCCCGGCATAGGCCCGAAGGGCAAACTTGCTGTCCACTGAGACGGCAAGCACTTCGGCGCCGGCGTGCTCGAAAACGGAAAGGTTGTCCCGGATCTCACACAGTTCGCCCGTGCAGATGCCGGAGAAGGCGAAAGGGTAAAAGACCAGCACAACATTGCGTCCGCGGAAGTCTGCCAGCCGGACCGGCTCGCCGTACTGGTTGGCGAGCGTGAAGTCCGGAGCCTGCTGCCCAACCTCAGGAACGGCCGCAACACCGGTGGAGTCCAGGGTGTTTGTTATGGTCACTTATTCTTCCTGGTCACCAGGCGGGTGGCACTCCAGTCCTTGGACACTCCCACAGACGTGGTGCAGTGCAACCCGGCGGTAGGGGCCGCGTCCTGGATGTCAGAGGGTGAAACGTAGCCCGGGCGGCCGGACTTGGGGGTCAGGACCCAGACCACACCGCCTTCGGTCAGCGTCGTAAGCGAGTCGACAAGGGTGTCAACAAGGTCGCCGTCGCCGTCGCGCCACCAGAAGATGACTGCGTCCACAACGTCATGATCGTCCTCGTCCAGGAGCTCTGACCCCGTCAGATCTTCAATGTCATCACGCAAGTCGAAGTCGACGTCGTCGTCGTAACCGAACTCCTGAATCAGATCCCCGTTCTTGAAACCCAATTTTTCCGCCACATTTACCGAAGTGGCGGCGTCGGCCTCACTCACGCGTTCCTCCTATGAATAGTGATATCGATTACTCCAAGCCAACACCCTTTGGGCGTGTGCTTCAAGCTGCCAGTGCCGCGGTGCGGCTTATTATGCGTCACACAACCAGTATGACGGTCAAATACGGCAGGGGCGCCAGACGCGGCTACGCATCGGCAAGCCGTCAGAGCTAGAGTGGCTGGTGACAGCCATGCCGCGGGGCGACCGCCCTGGACGGATTTAGGCAGTCTTAGACGAGATAGAACCCTGCCCGGCGCACCTGACCGGGCTGTTGTAACCGATATGTCGCACACGTCGCGTTCACGCCAGGCAGCTACCCTGCCGGACCTGAGTGCGCCGATGAATGCGCGCAAAGAGAGGTTGGACGTGGCTGCAGGAGAAGATACCTCCCATATCCTCAGCGGGTTGACTAACCAGCTGCCTGATCGTGATCCGGAAGAGACCGCCGAATGGGTTGAGT